>JAXDOV010000113.1:0-48571 GCA_034668705.1 Sphingomonadales bacterium | reverse complement strand
TGCTTGGCCCGCATCAGATCGGTGCGGCGGGCGCGGGCGGCCATCACCTCCCAGGCGGCGGCGGCGCGCAGGCAGCGGTCGCGCACATTGTCCAGGGTGGCGGTGTCGGCATCGGCCCGGGCCTCTTCGGCGCGGGCGGTATAATGTTCGTGCAGGGTGGTCATGAACGCTCCTTGAGCATGTTCCGGTCGGATCGAATCGCGTGACCACTCGGAAGATGCGGCAATCGAAAAAAATGGAGCGGGTGGGCGTCCTCTCCCGCCGAAGCGGGAGCGGGAGGAGCTCAGGCCGCCTGCAGGTTGACCGCGCTGACCCGGCCGCGCTGGTCGGTCTCGAGATCGTAGCTGACGCGCTGGTCGCGATCGAGCGTGCGCAGCCCGGCCCGCTCGACGGCGGTGATGTGGACGAAGGCATCGGTGCTGCCGTCCTCGGGCTGGATGAAGCCGTAGCCCTTGTCCGCGTTGAAGAATTTTACGGTGCCGGTGATCATGCTTTTCCTTTCTGGGGTGGGCCGCGGATCGGCCCCGCATGCCAGGAGCAGCCAAAGAAGGAAAAAGGGCCGCAAAGCGCCAAAGACCGTCAATTGCGACTGGTAGCCAACCCTATCTAGGAGGAAGGGCCGCCAAATGCAAATTGCGCACCCCGGTTCCGCCCCGATATGGGAGCGCGGCTTTCGCCTGCGACGGCGCCTGTTCGTCGGCTGGCGGCATGCCGGTCAGCCCCGTCGCGCGGCCGTGTCGTTGCCCGGCGCGTCGGCCGGCTTCAGCCGCGCCATGTGCAGCGCCGCGAGCCGCATATGCGCGTCGGCCACGTCCTTGCGCTCGGCGCGATAGGCGAGGTCCATCTCGCTGCGCGCCCGTTCGTTGTGATAAGCCCGATCCGCTTCAGACATGAATCCGTCTCCTCCGGACGAGCGCTAGCCGGTCGCGGCGGCCTTTTCCTTTACCTGGGTAAGCGGAGGTCGCTGCATCGTGCTAACCTGGATCAGCCCAATTTTACCAAGCCTCTGTTATCGCCCTTTCATCCACGGGCCCTTACAACGCATTTCCGATGGATGGCTGTGAGACCGAGCGCGCTCCCGCCGAGACAGGAGCTGCCATGACCGACCCGCATCGATCCCCCCTTGCCGTCATGCTGCCGAAGCTGGAGATATGGACGGCTCTGGACGAGGAGGATCGGGCGGCCCTGGTCTCGCTGCCGTATCGGACGCGCAGCTTCGCGCCGGCTCAATATATCGTCCGACAGGGGGACAAGCCGGAGAGCAGCTGCCTGCTGCTGTCCGGCTTCGCCTTCCGGTCGAAGATCGTGCGCGACGGCGGCAGGCAGATTCTCGCCTTCCACATGCGCGGCGACATGGTCGATCTCCAGAATTCGCTGCTCGGCCTTGCCGATCACAACGTCCAGGCGCTGACCAATATCGAGGTCGCCCTGATCCCGCGCGAGGCGATCCTGGAGGCCGCCGCGGCGCGTCCGCGGGTCGCGCGGGCGATGTGGCACGACACCCTGGTGGACGGTTCGATCAATCGCGAATGGGCGACCAATATCGGCCGCCGCGACGCCACCGCGCGGCTGGCGCATTTTCTCTGCGAATTCGCGCTCCGGCTCGAGCTCGCCGGCCTCGGCGAGCTTTGCAATTACGAGCTGCCGATGACGCAGGAGCAATTGGGCGACTGCGTCGGGCTCACCTCCGTGCATGTCAACCGGACGCTGAAAGGGCTGGAGGCCAGCGGCCTCATCACCCGCACCGTGCGGATGGTGCGGGTCACCGATTGGGCGAAGCTGGCCGAGGTCGGAGACTTTAACAGCGCCTATCTGCACGTCGACCTGAAAGGCCGCTCGATCGACCCGCCGGCCCGTACCGAGGCTTGACCGGGCGGAGGGGCTTACCCCTCCTGCGAGCGCGCCTTGTCCCGCCGCCGGTTCTGCTCCCGCTGGAAGTGCAGCGACTGGCGCCGGTCGTGCCGCCAGCGGCGGCTGTGAACGAAGGCGACGGCCGCGAGCGCGAGCACGATCAGCAGCAGGACGGCATAGGCGATGGTGTGGCGGTGATCCATGGGCCTCAATCGCCTACCGTGCCGTGGACGGGGGTGTACAGCGATATCGCCCGTCGCGGCCCGTTTCATCCGAACCTCGCCGCGCCATGCCGCGCCGCCGGCTGTCAGAAAGCCTGTTCGATTCCGACGAAGACGCCCCGGCGCGGCCCCCATTCGGGAAGGCGGCCGCCGATGCCGGTGCCGTCCCGCAGCTGGTAGGCGCGGTCGAAGGCGTTGATCAGGTCCAGCCGGATGTCGAGCGGCCGGTCGCGCAGGCCCTCGATCCGGTAGACGGCGGCGAAATCGACCTGGAGCGCGGCCGGCAGGCGTGCGGCGCCCCGGCCGAACAGGGTCGCGTCGCGCTGGAAGCCGCTGCCGTAGACCGCGCTGCCGGACAGGCGCAGCCTTTCGATCCGCCATGACGCCCCGCCCGAGGCGGTGACCCTTTGGTCGCCCTGGGGGCGGAGCCAGTGGCCGGCAGCGTAAGCCAGCTCCGCATCGGTGAAGTCATATTGGTGCGAGGCGATGCCCTTCGCTTTCGCGGCCCCGATCGCGAGCGAGGACCAGGCCGAGAAGGGTCCCTCGGCATAGGTCAGGCTGAGCTCGACGCCGCGGGAACGTGCCGTCGCATAGTTGAAGCTGCGCGCCGCGAGGGGCGGCCCGGCGCGCCGCTCGTCGAGGAGGTTGGTGGTGCGCCGCCAATAGGCGTCGAGGCCGAGGCTGAGGCCGCCCTTCGCATATTGGACCCCCGCATCGACATAATCGTCGGTCTGGGCGCGGAGCGGCGTGCCGGAATTGCCGGGAAGCGCCCCGGTCGTCCCGGCGAGGCCGGACCGCTCGCCCTCCTGCCGCGCCGGCACGAAATAGCGGGCATAGCCGGCGTGGAAGACCAGGCCGCTCTTCGCGCTCCAGACGAGGTTCAGGCGCGGGCTGACGGCGGTGCCTCCGCCTTGTCCGCCGACGCGGTCGAAGCGGAGGCCGGCATTGACGGTCAGCGGCGCCAGCGGCGTCCACTCGTCCTGCAGGAAGGCGCTGAACCGCCCGCGCGTCTCCCGCGACTGCGTGGCGAAGCGGATCGGCTGGTCCGAGCTCTGGCGCCCGGCGGCGTCGACCGGCAGGACCAGCGCGCTGAAAGTTTCGCGTCCGCGGGTCAGGCCGGCGACCAGGCCGGCGCGGATCACGTGCCGGCTTCCGGCCTGCCAGGCGCCCTCGATCTGCAGACCGCCCGCCGATTCCCGCCGCTCGAGGCTCTGGCCGAGGCCGGAAAAGAGCAGGTCGCCGATTTCGTCCGGATGGAAAGCGGCGCTCGAGACGAGGCCGAACAGGGAAGCCTGGAGGGTGGCCGGCCCGTCCGACCGCAAATAGCTGGCGACGGCATAATGGCTGCTCTCCCGCTGGCGCGCGTCGAGAGCCTCGCTGGCAAAGCGGTTCGATCCGCGGACGACGAGCGGCCGCCGGAAGGATGCGGGCGCCGCATAGGTCGCCGCGTCGAGGCCGCGCAGGTTCGGGACCTGGAACCATTCATTGGTCGTGCCGAGGATGAGCGACAGGCGCGACGCCTCGTCGATGATGCGATCGGCGAAGACGAAGCCCTCGATCTGGCGGGTGCGGTCGTGAAGCGGATCGCCGCTGCCGTCGGGCGAGCCCAGCCCGAGGCGGTTCCGGAAATAGCTGCCCGAGGCGAACAGGCTGGTCGGGCCCGACGATCCGGCAAGCTCGAAGGCCGGCTCGATCTCGCCATGGCTGCCGCCGTAAATCTCGGCCTGGCCGCCGTCTTGCAACGCGCCGCTCTTGGTGGTGATGGCGATCACTCCCCCCGAGGCGAGGCCGTATTGGGCGGGAAGGGCGCCGGTGACGAGCTGCACCTTGTCGGCGAGACGCGTGCTCAGCCGCTCGCCGAGATCGGCGGCGCCCTCGGGAATGATGACGTTGTTGATCCGATATTGGAGGCCGCTCCGGCCGCGCACCAGCAGCCGTCCCGCGCCGTCCTGCGCCACCCCCGGCATCTGCAGCAGCACGCGGCCGAGGCTGGTCGTCTCGCCGCCGGGGCGGTTCTCCACGGCGTCGTTGGTCAGGGTGTAGGTCGAGGCGCCGAGGCTCGGCTCGACCCGCTCGCGGGCGACGTCGAGACGGCGCGCGGTGACCACCAGCTCGGTCTCGGGCTTGGCGCGCTCGTCATCGTCGTCGGCGTCGCGCGGCGGCGCCGCTTGCGCGGTCGTTGCGAAGGAAAGGACGCAGAGCAGGAGGAGCGGTCGGGAAAGCTGCAACGGGATCTTCAAAGTATGATCCGGAAAAGTGGGAACCGGTTTTCCGGCTAGATCATGCGGCAACAAGGGAAAAGAGCATGATCCGATTCAATCGAAGCGGATCATGCTCCAGGAGAAGCGGACAGGGTCGAGGCAGCGAATGCGGATATGAAGCGAACAGTCAAGCGGCAGGCCCCCCCCGGCTCGCTACCCCGCCGAGGCCGAATTGACCGGAATCCCGCTGTCGAGATGCAGGTAGCGGGCGCTGAAGTCGCCGACGGCGCTCAGCCGGTCCCAGTCGACGATCTCGACCGCGCGTTTGTCGCGGGCGATCAGCCCCTGATGGCCGAGCTCCTTCAGCACCCGATTGACGTGGACGGCGGTGAGGCCGGTCACGTCGGCGAGCTGCTCCTGGGTCATCGGCAGCTCGTAGCGGTAAGCGGTGGCGAGCCCCGCCGCCTTGAGCCGCAGCGCGAACTCGCACAGCACATGGGCGACCCGGCTGATCGCGTCGCGGCGGCCGACATTGACGATCCATTCGCGGAAGATGGCGGAGTCGATCAGGGTGTCGATCCACATCGCCCGTCCGATCAGCGGATGGCTCTCGGCGATCCGCCGCATCGCCGCCACCGGCACCGAGGCGATGTCGACACGGGTCAGCGCCTGGACATGATGGTCGACGACGTCGAGGAAGCTGTTCTGCAGGTCGAGGAACTCGCCGGCCATGTGGACCGAGAGGATCTGCCGCTCGCCCTCGCCCGTCACCTTGTGCCGGTAGGCGAAGCCGCTCAGCAGCAAGGCGCAAACCACGGGCGGCTCGCCCTCGCGGACGATATAGGCGGCCGGATCGAGCGTGCGGTAGGTGAAGGGGAGGGTGCGGATCGCCGCCCGGTCCGCATCGGTCAGCGGCGCGCGCGTCTCGTATCGGCGGATGACCCGCTCTATTCCCTGGTGGACTAACATGGGTTCACGCACTCCACGAGGGGGGACGGGAGCGCTTTTGGAACTCTCGGCACCGGCGCCGAATCTTCTGCCGGTGATGATTCGGGCCTAGCCTGTTTGGGGGAAGAAGTATTTTACCGAGGATAGCCGCCGTATGACTAACATAGGTTAGTGGCAGTCATCGTCTTTCGTTAGACCGGCCGCTGCGGCGCGCCTAACGTGGATCAATGTCGACGCCGCTCCTGCAGGCCGAAACGGCGCCAAGCGGCGGCGGCGGGGCGCTCGTCGAGAAGCTTCAGACGATCGCGCCGCTGCCGAAAGGGGATCGGGACGCGCTCGCGGCCTTGTCGGCGGATGCCCGCGAGATGGGCGCCCGGCGCAACATCATCCGCGAGGGCGACCGGCCGGATCATGTCCATCTGATCGTCCAAGGCTGGGCCGCCCGCTACAAATTGCTGCCCGACGGCGCGCGGCAGATCACCGCCTTCCTCATCCCCGGCGATTTCTGCGACCTCCACATCACCGTCCTGCGCGAGATGGACCATTCGATCGCGACGCTGACGCGGGCGAAGGTCGCCTATATTCCCCGTGAGCGCATGGAGGCGCTGACGGCGCGACCGGACGTCGCCAGGGCCTTCTGGTGGGCGACCCTGGTCGACGAGGCGGTGCTGAGGAGCTGGATCGTCAATATCGGCCGCCGCGACGCCTATGAGGCGATCGGCCATCTGATGTGCGAGCTCTACATGCGGATGAAGAATGTCGGCCTCACCCGCGATCACTCATACGAGCTGCCTTTGACCCAGGAGGAGGTCGGCGACGCGCTCGGCCTCACTCCGGTCCACGTCAACCGGGTGCTGCAGCGGATGCGCAGCGAAGGGCTGATCCGCTTCGCCCGCGGCGCGCTCACCATCCACGATTATCATCGGCTGGAGCAAGCCTCGGGCTTCAATCCCAATTATCTCCACATCGACCAGAAGGTTTGACCGCGGGATAAACAGCGCCGGCCTTGATCCACTTCATTGCGTGCCCGTTCGGAAAGGCCGAGGGCGCTCGGCGTGCCGCGTTACTTCTTCCATATCTATGACGAGGTCTTCGTCAGGGACGACGAGGGCATGGAGCTCACCGACGACGACGCCGCGCGGCGGGCGGCGATGGCGGGAATCCGCGAGATGGTGTGCGAGCAGGTGAAGAAGGGGCGGCTCGTCCTCCACCACCGGCTCGAGGTCGAGGATGCGGCGGGCGCGCCGGTGATGAGCTTGGCCTATGGGGATGCCGTCGCCGTCGAGCCCTGACGGTTTTCTTTTGCCCCGCCTGGAACTTAACACAGATTAAGTCACTTATGCTGTGGCGGCCGTGGGGCTTTACACGACCGCCGTGTCGGACAGCCCGCGGCTGCTGGAGGCCGGACGTGGGCGCCCTGGGGGCCTTCTCCGTTTTGGATCGACATGACGCGCGACGATTCCCACACCCTGCGCGAGCTCGCCGTCCAGTGCCGGCGCCTCGCCCGCGGCTGCAGCGCCGGCGACGTCGGCAATTCGCTGGACGAGATGGCCGAATCCTACGATCGGCTCGCGGACAAGGAGGCGAGGCGGGAGGCGGAGGGCGCGCGGAACCGGAGCTTCGCCGGCGCGTCTCCCGATCTGGAGCCGCTCGTCGAGCCCTCATGCCCCTCACCGCAATCGCCCTCGACTGCAGCCTCAAGCGCAGCAGCGGAGAACCATCCTCGACCGACCTGATGATCGGCCTGTTCGTCGCCTTGCTGAGGTGCGGCCTTGTCCGGGGAAGGAAGAATCTCCTCCCCCTTGAGGCGATCCTCAGACGCCGAACCCTCTCCCCTCAGGGGAGAGGGCGTCCTGGGGCGCCGGCGAAGAGGTCTTGGCGACACCGTCGAACGAGCGCACCTTGCGGCTCCGGCACCACAATTCCATCGGCTGCGGCCCGGCGAAGGCGGCGGCCTTGTCCACGGCCTCCGGATCGTCGGCGGCATGGAAATCGTGGCAGCGAACGAAATGTCCCCGATCGATCACGTAGAGCCGGTAATAGGCCATTCGCGCCCCCCTGATTCAGATAAAAATTATCTCGGATCATCCGCTTGCGCTTTGACGTGGATCAAGGGTCGAACGGCGCCCGAAAAAGTTCGTTCCGTGTGTGGAACTTTTCACCGGACGGTGGGTTGGTCGAGCGGTAGCTGCCGCAGTTCCCCCACGAGCTTCGCGGCAGCTGCCATCTTTTTACCCTCGGCCTGACGCGCGCTGCCGCGGAACCGGCCTGTGCGGCGCTGGTTGAAACGTCTCCGGACGCAGATGCCGCAGGATTGATCGCGACGTGACGAGCGAGGTCGACATCGTCGTGATCGGCGCCGGCGCCGCCGGCATCGCCGCCGGCCGCCGCCTGGCGTCGTCGGGCCGCTCCTTCCTGCTGCTCGAAGCGTCGGAACGGGCCGGCGGCCGCGCCTGCACAATGGTTCGGGAGGCGATGCCGTTCGATCTCGGCTGCGGCTGGCTCCATTCCGCCGACCGCAATCCCTGGGCGAAGCTCGCCGGAGAGATGGGAATCCCGATCGACCGGACGCCGCCGGCCTGGGGCCGCCAGTTCGCGGACCTGGGCTTCACCCGGGCGGAGCAGGCGGAGGCGGCCGCCGCCTTCGAGTCCTTCGACCGCCGGCTGCGCGAGGCGCCGCCGGCGAGCGACCGCGCGGCGGACCTGCTCGACCCCGGCGGCGCCTGGAATGCCTATCTCGAAGCCCGCAGCGCCTTCAGCAACGGCGCCGGCCTGGCCCGGCTCTCGGTCGCCGATTTTCTCGCTTACGAGGAGGGCGATACCGGGGTGAACTGGCGGCCGCCGGACGGCTATGGCGCGCTGATCGCCGCCGCCGCTTCCGGGCTGCCGGTCTCCCTGGCGACGCCCGTCTCCCGCATCGACCGCTTCGGCCGCCGCCTCGGCATCGAGACCGAGCGAGGCCGGCTGTCCGCCGCCGCCGCGATCCTGGCCGTCCCGCCGCCGATCCTCGCCGAGGGGCGCCTCCGCTTCGATCCGCCGCTCGACGCCAAGGCGGAGGCGGCCGCCTTGCTGCCGCTCGGCCTCGCCGACAAGCTCTTCCTGACGCTCGACGGGGCCGAAGAGCTGCCGGCCGACGCGCATATGCTCGGCGATCCGCACCGGGCGGAGACCGGCAGCTATTATCTGCGGCCGTTCGGACGGCCTGTGATCGAGGGCTTTTTCGGCGGCGCCGCGGCGGCTTCGCTGGAGGGCGGAGGCGAGGGCGCGATGGCCGATTTCGCGATCGGCGAGCTGGCCGCCGCCTTCGGCAACAACTTCCGCCGCCGGCTGCGCCCGCTCGCCGCTTCGGCCTGGGCGGCGGCGCCGTGGATCCGGGGCTCCTACAGCCATGCCTGTCCCGGCCATGCGGCGGCGCGGCAGGCGCTGGCGGCGCCGGTCGACGGACGGATCTTCTTCGCCGGCGAAGCCTGCTCGGCCCGCGATTTCTCCACCGCGCACGGGGCCTATGAGACCGGCGCCGCCGCGGCCGAGCAGGCGCTCGCCTATTTCCAAATCCCCCTCCCTGGAAGGGAGGGGTAGGGGGTGGGTGCGCGCGTCTGCGCGCCCTAAAGACTCCTGCGGCCGATAGCGAAACGGCGGCATCGAGCCGCCGTTCCGCTGGACCCACCCCAACCCCTCCCTTGAAAGGGAGGGGCTGCTGTCCCCGGCTAAGCCGGCTGCTCCGGCTTCGGCATCTCGCCGGTCATGGTGAAGGCGTCGCGATAGGATACAATCGTCAGCGTCTCGCCGCCCTCGTCCGTCACCTCGATCCGGTAGTCGAGGTTGAGATGGCCCTTGTTGATCGCTTCGCAGACCATCTCGCGGGCGGCGTCCATCGCCTGCTCGCGTGCGGTTGCGAGGTCGGGCAGCTCGATGCCCTCCTCGTCCATCGCGACCACATCGTTGAAGACGTGAAAGTAGAAGCGCGGCATGGGGGGACAGCGAATTGATCCATGTAAGGTTCCTGCCCCTTCGCCGAGGCGTTGGGGGAGGGCGATTGCCTGCCGCGCCGCCCTCGCGGAGGGCCCTGGCGCGCCTTCCGAACGGCCTCCATTCGAGTCGCGACGGGCAAGAGGGCGGCGCGTCGACTCGCCGCTTCGGCGGCACGGCCCGCCCCGGCGGCTGCGGCGAAGCGAGCCCGAATCGCCGCCGAGTTCATTGTTGCTGATATGAAACAGGATCTTAACCATGCCCGCCGCGCCGCCGGCCTGCTCATTGCAGCGGCCGCGCTCCCCCTCACCCCCTTGATGGCGCAGGATATTCAGCCGCCGCCCGCGACCGACGCCGCGCCGCCACCCGCCGCAGCCCCGCCTCCGGCCGACGTCGCGCCGCCGCCGGCGGCCGTCGCGCCTGCGCCGGCACCCTCCGTCACCGTGCCGCCGATCGCTTTGGTGCCGACGCCGAGCCGGCCGGCGCCGGCCGCGCCGCCGGCGCGCAGCGTCGCCCGGGCCCCGGCCCGCGCCCCGGTTGCCGTCACCAGGGTTACGCGAGCGGCGCCGGTCCGCGCCGCGCCCACCGCCGCCGCGATCCGCCCGGCTCCGGGCCCCGTCGCCGCGCCGGCGCCGTTGCCGGTCGCCGTGGCCCCGGCGCCCACGCCGGTCCCGGTCGCCGCCGCGCCGGCCCCGGTGCCGGCGGCCCAGCCCGCGACCGCCTCACGCCCGGTGTCGATCCTGCCCTGGATCGTGCTCGGCCTGCTCGTGCTGGGCGTCGTCGCCTTCGTCATGGCCCGCCGCCGCCGCCGCGACGATATCGTCTATGAGGAAAGCTATGACGAGGGCGCCGTCGAACCGGCCGCCGCCGCCATCCCGCTCGGGGCCGAGACCGGCCGCCCGTGGATCGACGTCGCGCTGGAGCCGGTCCGCGCCGGCGTCGCGGGCGATGAAGCGGTCGTCGAGTTCGCGCTCAAGGTCGACAATCACGGCGTCGCCCCCGCCCGCGACGTCCGCGTCTCCGCCTTCATGCTGCAGGCCGGCGCGTCCGAGGCCGAGAAGGGCCTGATCGCGCCGAGCGAGATGCCGCCGGTGACGATCGCCGCGGGCGAGACCAGGCAGGTCGAGAGCGCGGTGGCGATGGCGACCGACCGGGTCGAGGGCGATTCGGTGCTGCCGGTGGTGGTCGCCGAGATCCGCTACGTCCTTCCGGACGGCAGCGAGGGCCACACCTCCGCCTCCTTCGCGGTCGGCGTCCCCGATGGCGAGGAGCTGGCCCATTTCGCCGTCGACAACCCCTCCGGCCTCCACGACGACGTCGTCGCCCGGCCGATGGGGGAGATGGAGAAAGCGTAGAGCATTGCGCGAAAAGGTGGGTACCGGCTTTTCGCAAAAAGCAATGCGCTAACAATGCTCTAAGGCCGGGAGCGGCCGAGGCAAGGAAAAGGGGCGGCCCCACGCGGGAGCCGCCCCTTCTTCTTCTTCTTCTTCTTCTTCTTCTTCTTCTTTGTTCCCCGGCGAAAGCCGGGGCCCAGTCTTCTCACGTCAGGCGGGCCGGATATTCCCACTGGACCCCGGCTTCCGCCGGGGAACAGGGAGACCCGATAGTGACCTTCTTTATGCGAAGATCACTTCACCTCGACGGTCGCGCCGGCTTCCTCGAGGCGCTTGCGAAGCTCCTCGGCTTCGGCCTTGGAGATGCCCTCCTTGACCGCCTTGGGAGCGCCTTCGACCAGCGCCTTGGCTTCGCCGAGGCCGAGCTGGGTGATGGCGCGGACTTCCTTGATCACGTTGATCTTCTTGCCGCCGTCGTTGACGAGGATGACGTCGAACTCGGTCTTCTCTTCCTCGACCGGCGCCGCCGCGCCGCCGCCGCCGGCCGGAGCCGCCGCGACCGCGGCCGCCGCCGACACGCCCCAACGCTCTTCGAGCGCCTTGGCGAGGTCCGCGGCCTGGAGAACGGTCAGCTCGGAGAGCTGCTCGACGATGGAATTGATGTCTGCCATTTTAAGTCTCCGTTTTTTTAAAATCGTCACCCCGGGCTTGATCCGGGGCCCACCTTCTTCCTTCTGAGCGGGAGAAAGGTGGGTGCCGGATCAGGTCCGGCATGACGGATTGGGGGTGGGTTTACTTCGCGAAAATCACGCCTCTTCTTTGGCCGCATAGGCCCCGATGACGCGGGCCAGCATCGCGCCCGGCTCGCTGATGGTCCGCGCGATCTTGGTCGCGGGCGCCTGGATCAGGCCCACGATCCGAGCGCGCAGCTCGTCGAGCGACGGGAGCTCGGCCAGCGCCTTCACGCCGCTGACGTCGAGGATGGTGTCGCCCATCGCGCCGCCGACGATCTCGAAGCGATCGTTGGTCCTGGCGAAATCGACGGCCACCTTCGCCGCGGCGACGGGATCCGCCGACGTGGCGAGCGCCACCGGCCCGTTCAGCAGGTCGCTGAGCGGGGCGTAGGTCGAACCCTCGAGAGCGATGAGAGCGAGCGTGTTCTTCGATACTTTGAAGCTGGCGCCCGCGTCGCGCATCTTGATGCGCAGCGCCGTCGACTGGGCGACCGTCATGCCGAGATTGCGGGTGACGACCACCACGCTGGTTTCGGCGAAGGTCTGCTTCAGCTCGGCGACCAGCTCGGCTTTCTGAGCTCGATCCATGCCTCTTCCTTCACTGCGCAGGACGGAACGCCCGCCCTGCAGGTTTGACCGGCGCGCGAAGCCGCACGCCGCTTACGAGTCCGAAGGGGAGGGGTTCGGGCCAGGGAGACCCCGGCAGATCCGGATCGCGCCATCGCACGGCTGCCCGGCAGAAACTCTTCCCCGTCTAGGCTGGAGATTAAGGGGCGAACCCCACCAGCTGTCTCGGACGGATGCCCAGGAGGCGAGCCCCCTGAGCGGAGCCGCGCCTATACAGGATCCGCCGTCCGGTTCAAGCCCTTGGCGAGCGCCGCTCGCCTTGGGGCGACGGCGAGCAGCCTGGACCTTGCCTGGACGTTGCCTGGACCTTGATCGTCTCAGGCCGATTCAGCCCGAGACGTGAATCGAGGTCTCAACCATTTGAATAGAGCCTGATTCACGTCATCGGCCGAGCGCGAAGCGCTTCGACCTCAAACGATCGGGCTTTAGGGTCCGGACCCTAGAACTTCACCTCCGCGGCGACGGTGAAGGACCGCCCGCGCGGGTCGGCGACGCGCGGCTCCCAGGAACCGCCGGCGCCGGTATTGCCGTCATAGGTGATGGCGAAGGGCGGGTCGCGGTCGAACAGATTCCTGACGCCGCCCGTGAGCCGGAAGCCCGGCGCGAGGCCGCTATAGCTGAGCGAAAGGTTGTAGATGATGTAGTCCTTCACCCGCGCGTTGTAGTCCGGCCGCGTGATCGCGCCCGAAGCGATCCCCGGCAGCGCGAAATTCGCGTAACCCTTGCGGAAGATCTGGGTGAACGTGACGTTGAAGTCGTGATTGCTGTAGCTGATGAAGGCATTGTGCTTCCACTTGAGGCCGAGATCGCCGGTGAAGCTGAAGATGCCGATTTGGCTCGGCCCGTAGGGCGCGGTCGGAGTCAGCTTCTCCTTCTTCTTGAGCAGGTAGGAGCCGTCGAGGCCGACCAGCACCTGGCCGCCGAGCGCGTCGAAGCCGCCGCGGAGCGAAACCTCGATGCCCTGGGTGCGCCGCGAGCCGGCATTGGCCCAGGTCTGGTCGATGAAGGTGATGTTCCCTGCGGCATCGCGGACGAAGCGCTCGGGGAAGAGCGAGGCGTTGTCGATCAGCTGCCGGAGGGAGAGGATGGCGATCTCGTTGTCGACGTTGATCATCCACCAGTCGAACGAGGCGCTGAACCGCGCCGCCGGGGTGATGACGATGCCGGCGCTGAACTGCCTGGCCGTCTCCGGCCCGAGCTTCGGGTTGCCGCCGGTCAGGATGTCCGGCCGGATGAAGCCGCAGGCCGGGCTGGCGAGGTTGGGCACCCCGCCGGGGCATTTGACCGGATCGGCGATATCGCTGCCGGCATAAGGCGAGTCGGTGATGCCGTTGAAGATCTGATTGAAGGTCGGGACGCGGAAGCTGGTATTGTAGGAGCCGCGGAACATGATTTCGCGGATCGGCCGGTACTTGATCGAGACCTTGGGGTTCGTCGTCGTCCCGAAGCCGGTATAATCGTCGATGCGGAACGCGCCGGTGATGTCGAGGTTCGACAGGATCGGCACCAGCATTTCGGCATAGGCCGCCTTCACGTCGCGGTGCTTGGGCGTCAGCGCGTTGACGTTGTCGAAGGCGGCGAGGAAGATCACCGGCGCCGTCGCGGCGGCCGCATCGGAGCCGTTGAACTCGTAGGTCTCGCGGCGATAATCGACGCCGGCGGCGAGCTTGATCTCGCGCCCGCCCCAGATCGTGAAGAGCGGCCCGGCGACCGAGGCGTCGGCCTGGCGCACCTGGTAGCGGCCGCCGTAGAGCGTCGTTCCTTCCGCCGAGACCGACTGCAGGGCGGCAAGGCCGGCGGCGCTCTGGTCGATGGCGAACGGATTGATCAGGCCGCTGTTGAGCACGCCCACCAGGCCGCGCCCGGTCGTGCCCGCGGCCTGGGGCGCAAGCGGATCGTAGGCGCCGTTGGCCAGGGTGCCGCGGTAATAATAGCCGGAGCCGAGGACCGATTGGGCTTCGCTGCGCGCGTAGGAAGCGCCGGCGCGATAGTCCCAGCCGGCCCAGAGCGGCCCTTCGAGCGCAAGCGCCGCGCGGAAGGTCTTGGTGTCGGTGACATATTCGCGCGGTCCGCAGGGGATGCAGCGCCAGCGATAGGAGATCGGCTTGCCGTAATTGTTCTGGAGCGCCGTGCGCTGCGCGGCGGTCAGGTTCGGGAAGGCGGCGACGATCTGGTTGAAGATCGCGTTGTACTGCGTCGCGGTCGCCGCCGTCAGCGGCAGGCCGATCGGCAGGTTGGTCGTGTTCGCCGTGAGCTGCGCGTTCGAGAATTGCTTGTGCGACTTGGCGTCGGACCCGGTGATCTCGAGCGAGATCTGGTGGCCGCTATGGCCGAGATTGGCGACGCCGCGGCCGTAATAGGTGAGCGTCTTGAGCGGCTGCTGGATGACCGCGGCGCGGCCGGTATCCCAGGCGCAGGCATAATAAGCGGTGGGCGTCTGCCACAGCGCGTAATCATAGGCCATGCCGCCGTCCATCGTCTGGCAGCCCGCCCCGCCGGGGAGGTTGAGAATGTTGATGCCGCCCGCCGCGGCATTGGCGCCGTTCGGCGCCGGCAGGGTCAGGCCGGTCAGCAATGTGCCGTTCGGCTGCTGGGCCGCATTGGCGCCGATGTTGAAGATGGTCGCGATCGGCGTGCCGCGCGTGTCGATCGAGAGGCCCCGGTTGGGCTGGTTGCCGTTGACGAAGTCGCGGTTGTTTCCGCGCAGGATCTGGTTCCAGCTGTACGAGACGGCGGCCATGATGTTGAAGCCCTGCCGGGCGAGGTCGCCATAGCCGGCGATCGCCGAGAGGCGGTAGATGTTGCCGTTGCCTTCGCCGGTGACGTCGGTGAAACCCTGCAGGCCGACGCCCTGATAATCCTTGCGGGTGATGAAGTTGATGACGCCGCCGACCGCGTCGGTGCCGTAGATGGCGGAGGCGCCGTCCTTCAGCACCTCGATCCGCTCGATCGCCGCGAACGGGATCTGGTTGACGTCCACCGCCGAGCCGCTGAGGCCGTGCGCGGCGACGCGCCGTCCGTTCAGCAGGATCAGGGTGGCCGCGCTGCCTTGTCCGCGCAGGTTCGCCGCGGACAGGCCGTTGGTCCCGCGCTGGGCGCCGGTGACGACGTCGGAATTGGAGGCGAGGTTGTCCGCGCCGTTGCCGTTGGTCGGCAGGTACATGATCAGCTGCTCGGGGCTGCTGATGCCGTTGCGCTGGATTTCCTGGTTGGTGATGATCTGGAGGGGCAGGGCGCTGTTGTTCGGATCCTGCTTGATCCGCGATCCGGTGACGAGGATATCCTGCTCCCGCCCGCCCGAGCCGGTCGTCGCATTGCCGGACGTGATCGTGTCGCCGGTTTTCGGCGTTTCCGCGCCGGTCGGCGTGGCGGCCGGCTGGGTCGTATCCGACGGCGTCGGCGTTCCCTGGGCGAAGGCGGTGCCGGCAAAAGCGGTCAACGCCGTTCCCGAGATCAGAACATGGCGCAGCAATAGGATGATCTTCATCATCGTCCCCCATTCAGCTCCGCCGCCCCCGGCGGAAAGCGGCATTAGCAATGAAAAATGGACGATGGGGAAGAGGCTAAGTGCGCGGACCTGGAATTTTGTTCAATTTTCGGACGCGACCAGCTCCAGCGCGGCGTCGATCGCCGGCACCGCGGCAGCGCCCTCCGCAATGTCGTTGGCGAAAGCGGCGAAAGCGAGCATGCGGCCGCTCTTCGCGACCATGTAGCCGGCGAGCGCCGACACCTGGTTCAGCGTCCCCGTCTTGGCGAAGACCCGGCCCTGCAGCGGGCCGCTTTTGAAGCGGTGGACGAGGGTCCCGTCGACGCCGCCGACGGGGAGCGTCTCCCGCCAGGCGGCGCCCCATGGCTGCCGCGCCACCCAGCGCAGGAACGCGACGGCGCCGCGCGGCGCGATGCGGTTGTAGGTCGACATGCCGGAACCGTCGGCGAAGCTCGCCTGCGCCCGCGGCACGCCCGCGCGCTCCAGCATCGCGCGCAGCGGCAGCAGGCCGTCGGCGATGGAGCCGCGACCGCTCTGCCGTCCGATCCGGCGGAGCAGCAGTTCGGCGTGGAGGTTCTGGCTCTCCTTCTCCGTCAGCACGAGGTCCTGGAGCAAGGGCGGCGGCGTCAATTGCGCCAATGACGGCCGCTGCGCCGCCGGCGCGGGCGCGCCCTTGCGATTGGCAGGGTCGTCGGCGGGCACCAGCGGCCGATGCCGCGCGACGGCCTGTCCGGCCACGCGCACGCCGCGCGCCTCCAGCAGCGCCTTCAGCCGCCACGCGGCAAAATCGGCCGGATCCTCGATGCCGAGGCGGAGCCGTTCGGGCGCGGCGCCGACGGCGATGGTGCCGGTGAGCCGCACGATCCGGCTTCCCGGAAGCCGCTCGACGTCGAGCATGCTCGCGCCGCCGGCAGCGACCGTCGCCGCTTCGTTGCGCAGAGCGTAATAAGCCGGCATCGCCACAAGCGGCGGCTGGCCGGGCGCCGCCGCCGTGACGACGAGCGCCAGCGCGTTGTCGTCGAGGGTCAGCGCCGACACCGCCGTGCCGGACTCGGTCTGCAGGTTGTTCCAGCTCATCCCCGGGCTCCATCTCTGGTCGGGGAAGGCAGTGTCGTCGCCGACGACGTCGCGGACCGCGCGCGCTTTGGCGGCGACCGCATCGGCGAGGGTTGCGAGGCAGTCCTCCCGGCAGTCGGCGGCGCTCGACAGCCGGGCGTCGCCACGGCCTTCGAGCACCACGTCGGGGAGGCCGGCCGCATTCGGGTCGAGGCGGACCGCGGCGCCGCCGGCACGATCCGGGACGTCGAGCGCGGGCAAGGTCGCGAAAGCGGCGGCGATGGTGAACATCTTCGTCACGGAGGCGGGGACGAAGCGTCCTTCCGGCGCGATCGCGATCAGCTCCCGTCCATCTTCGCCAGCGACGACTAAGCCGAAGCGCGTGCCCGGTCCGGCCTCGGCCAGGACTGCTTCGACGCGCGCCTGGAGCGGCAAGGGCGGCTGCGCGGCCGCGCCAGGAGAAAGCGCCAGCGACAGCGTGCCGGCCGCGAAAATGCATGTCCCCCTGCGCATCCGCGCCTGTCTAGGCGGGGAGAAGCGGCGCGCCTAGCCCGAGCCGGCGCGCCGCGCCCGGGTCAGACCGCCCGGCGGCCGGTCACGAAATGGACGATGAAGACGATGATCGCGATGACCAGGATGATGTGGATCAGCGGGCTTACGACGTGGAAGGCGAGGAAGCCGAGCAGCCACAGGACGAGCAGGATTGCGGCAATGATGGCGAGCATGGAACAGACCCCTTGCTAAGGACCGATGACGGCGACCCGGCGCGAACGCCATGTCAGGACCGTAACGGTCGCCGCGTCGGGCGGTTCCGCGCCGCCCCGCGCCGATTGCGCGAGGCGGCTGCCGGCGATTCATGCTATGGCGGGGCATGCGCATCAAGCCGATTCCCGGGAGATTCACGCCGCTGGACGTGGTGCGCTTCCTCAATTCGCGCGGCCGGCGCCGGCGCAAGCGCCGCGACGGCGACGACGCCGGCGTGCCGGTGAAGCCCGATCGGCCCAACACCCTCTCCGGCGGCGCCGCCGCCGCGCTGGAATATGACGAATAGGCTCCTGTTGAAGTCGTCATCCCGGTCCTATCCCGTCATCCCGGTTCTACCCGTCATCCCGGTTCTATCCCGTCATCCCGGCGAAGGCCGGGATCTAAACGCGGCGCGACTTCCCGAGCCGAGATCCCGGCCTCCGCCGGGATGACGGAAAGGAAGGCGACGGTGGGCAGGCAGGCAAGCCAACACCGCACCTCGTCATTGCGAGGAGCGAAGCGACGCGGCAATCCAGTTGCGGCGGCGGGAGTGGAGACGCAGCACTGGATTGCTCCGCTCCGCTCGCAATGACGGTAAAAGGACCCCCCTCTCCCCTTGCGGGAGAGGATGTGCCGCCTGGTTCGTCCCCCGGACGAACCTTAGTGGCGGCACATGGTGAGGGGTGCGGCTGAAGCGGCTCAGCGCCTGTCCTGAGCGACGCCGCAGGCGGCGTCGAAGGGCCGCTGAAGACGCCTCTCGCTCGCTGGCGCTCGCCACCCCTCACCCTCCCAAGCCTACGGCTTGGGCCCCTCCCTCTCCCGCAAGGGGCGAGGGGAAAAAGAAAAGGCCGGAGCGTCGCCGCCCCGGCCCTTCCTGAACCTGCTCGGATGCCCGCCTTACGCCGACGCCAGCTCCGCCGTGTCGACCTTGAGCCCAGGCCCCATCGTCGAGCTCAACGCAATCTTCTTCACATATTTGCCCTTGGCGCCCGACGGCTTGGCCCGGACGATCGCGTCGACGAAGGCGTCGAAGTTCCGCTTGAGGTCCTCCGCGGTGAAGCTCGCCTTGCCGATGCCGGAGTGGATGATGCCGGCCTTCTCGACCCGGAACTCGACCTGGCCGCCCTTGGCCGCCTTCACCGCCTCGGCGACGTTCGGCGTGACCGTGCCGAGCTTCGGGTTCGGCATCAGCCCCTTGGGGCCGAGCACCTTGCCGAGGCGGCCGACGATGCCCATCATGTCCGGCGTGGCGTTGTCGCGGTCGTAATCGATCGTGCCCCCCTGGATCGACTCCATCAGATCCTCGGCGCCGATCACGTCGGCGCCGGCCTCGCGGGCCTCGTCCGCCTTGTTGCCGCGCGCGAACACCGCGACGCGGACGTTCTTGCCGGTGCCGGCGGGCAGGGTGACGACGCCGCGGACCATCTGGTCGGCGTGGCGCGGATCGACGCCGAGGTTCATCGCCACCTCGATCGTCTCGTCGAACTTGGCCTTGGCATGCGCCTTCAGCGCCTCGATCGCCTCGTCCACCTTGTAGAGGCGGGTGGTATCGACGGCCGCGGCGACGGCCTTCTGCTTCTTGCTGAGCTTCGCCATGATCCTAGCCCTCCACCACTTCGAGGCCCATCGCGCGGGCGGAGCCTTCGATGATGCGGGTCGCCGCGTCGAGATCGTTGGCGTTCAGATCCTTCATCTTGGTCTCGGCGATGGTGCGCAGGGCCGAGCGCTTGATCCGCCCGGCGCTGATCTTGCCCGGCTCCTTCGATCCCGATTTGAGGTTCGCCGCCTTCTTGATCAGGAAGCTCGCCGGCGGCGTCTTCGTCTCGAAGGAGAAGCTGCGATCGGCATAGACGGTGATGACCGTCGGGATCGGCATGCCCTTCTCGACGTCGCCGGTGGCGGCGTTGAAGGCCTTGCAGAATTCCATGATGTTGACGCCGCGCTGGCCCAAGGCAGGGCCGATCGGCGGCGACGGATTGGCGGCGCCCGCGGGCACCTGGAGCTTGATATAGCCCGTGATCTTCTTAGCCATTGTCTCTCACTCTGTAGGGGAGCGAAAACCCCCGAGGGGCCGCCGCTCCGGTTCAAGTTTAGCGGTCCAGACGGAGGGGCCGAAGCCCCGCCTCCCGCGCACTCTCTCCCTCTCCCCTTTGCGGGAGAGGGAAACCACCGCGCAAGCGGTGGAGGGTGAGGGGACTGACGCCCCCACACCCGTTCCAACCATGTCGGAAGGCGGCGCCTTTAGCGCAAGTGGGGGCGAAGGGGAAGGGGCGCCCAAGCCCCAAAGCCGTCGGATACTCGGTGAAGACGCCGCCGCTTTCGCCGGCCGGGCTCTCGCGGACAAGAGAGCAGAATCCGCAGCGTTTCGCCAGGGCTGGCATGCCGCTTCCGCCTCGGGCAGAGGGAGCCGCTCGGCGCAAAGGGAGGATGAGGGAATTGACCAGGACCCAAAGCGGCAGGAAACGCGTGCTCGTCACCGGCGGCGCCGGCTTCCTCGGCTCGCATCTGGTCGACCGGCTGATCGAGCGCGGTGACGAGGTGCTGTGCGTCGACAATTTCTCCACCGGGGACCGGGAGAATATCGCCCACCTCCGGGATCATCCCCGTTTCGAGTTCCTGCGCCACGACGTCTGCCACCCGCTCCATGTCGAGGTGGACGAGATCTACAATCTCGCCTGCCCGGCCTCGCCGATCCATTACCAGCAGGATCCGGTGCAGACGACGCGGACCTGCGTCTCCGGCGCGATCAACATGCTCGGCCTGGCCCGGCGGCTGGGGTGCCGGATCTTCCACGCCTCGACCAGCGAGGTCTATGGCGATCCGGCCGTCCATCCCCAGCCCGAAGCCTATCGCGGCAACGTCAACCCGATCGGCCCGCGCTCCTGCTACGACGAGGGCAAGAGGTGCGCCGAGACCCTGTTCTTCGACTATCGCCGCCAGCACGGCCTGGAGATCAGGGTCGCCCGCTTCTTCAACACCTACGGGCCGCGGATGCACCGCGATGACGGGCGGGTCGTCTCGAACCTGATCGTCCAGGCGCTGACCGGCCGGCCGATCACGCTCTACGGCGAGGGCCGGCAGACCAGGGCCTTCTGCTATGTCGACGATTTGATCGACGCCATCCTCCTCTTCATGGACGCGCCGGACGGGCTGACCGGCCCGATCAACCTCGGCAACCCCGAGGAGATACGGATCGCCGACCTCGCCGCCTTGGTCGTCGAGCTGACCGGCGCCACCTCCCGCTTCGAATATCAGCCGCTGCCCGAGGACGACCCGTTGCGCCGGCTGCCGGACATATCTTTGGCCAGGGCGGCCCTGGGCTGGGCGCCGGGCATCGGTCTGAGGGAAGGGCTGGGGCGGACCATCGACTATTTCCGGCGGCTCGTGGGGGATGAAGGGGCCGCCCCGCCGGAGCGGCTGCCGACGCAAGGCAAGGGGCCTGGCCTGCCCGGGGGGATCAGGCTCAACTAGGCGAGGACGACCATTAGGAGGTGGCCAGGAGTGCGATTGCAGGCATCCGCATGAGCTCCGAAGTCGCCCAGATACTCGGACGCGGGCGCGATGCGGGTCATGCGCGTCGCCCGCGCCCCCCTTTGCGCGACTGAAGGATAGGAGCCGGAGACGCCCTTTCCCCAATGACAACCGCTAAATGAGTGCAGATTCCCACCGTAAAACGAAAATCGTTGCAACAAGAGACTTGTTCCCCCTATGTTCCGAGCGGCCGAGTCGCGGTGCGCCAACTCGAACGAAGATCGGTGCTTGTCGGCTGGGACTACACGTGCCAAGATTGCAGAAATATTCCCAGAGGAGGCGCCCATGACCCAATTTAGCGATCTACGTCAGCGGGCGGGACTCTCAATTCAAGAAACCGTCGGGCTATCCGGCTACTGTGAGCGCACCATCTATCGCTGGGAAACCGGCGAGGCTCTGCCGCGACGAGCGGTGATGGACCTGTTCAGTTCCCGAATTAGGCGGGTGGAAAGCGCAGGGAACGCTTTCACCTTTATCGATCTGTTCGCCGGTATCGGCGGGCTGCGGCGGGGTTTCGAAGGCGCCGGCGGACGGTGCGTCTTCACCAGCGAGTGGAACACGTATAGCCAGAAAACCTATCGGGCGAATTTTCCTGGCGATGACCACGAGATTGCCGGCGATATCCGGGAGGTGAGCGCGTCGGATATTCCCGGGCACGATCTCGTTCTGGCAGGTTTTCCCTGTCAGCCTTTCTCGATCGCGGGCGTATCCAAAAAGAACGCGCTCGGTCGCCCGCACGGTTTTCACTGCGATGCACAGGGAACGCTCTTCTTCGATGTGGCCCGCATCATCGAGCATCATCGGCCGCGGGCGTTTGTCCTCGAGAACGTCAAGAATCTGATCAACCACGACAAAGGCCAGACCTACCGGATCATCTATCGCGCCCTGACCGAAGAACTCGGCTATCACGTGCACGCGCGCGTCGTCGACGCGCGCTCGCTTGTACCGCAGCATCGCGAGCGAATCTTCATCGTCGGATTTCGGGACAGAGTGGACTTCAGCTTCGACCAGCTCGACCTTCCCCCGATCGCTAACGGTCCGCGCCTGCGCTCCATCCTTCATCCCCAGGATGGCACCGAGGCGACTGATGCACATTATACCGTTGGCCCGCTTGCTGAAGTTGCCCCAAAATACACGCTGTCGAGGCATCTTTGGTCCTACCTGCAGGATTATGCAGAGAAGCACCGCGAAAAGGGCAACGGCTTTGGGTTCGGGCTCTGCGGTCCTGAGGATGTGGCCCGAACTCTGTCCGCTCGCTATTACAAGGACGGTTCCGAGATTCTGATCCGGCAGAGGGGCAAAGCCCCGCGCCGACTGACGCCCCGGGAGTGCGCACGCCTCATGGGATTCGATGTGTCCGGCGGGAGCAATTTCAAAATCCCGGTGTCGGACACGCAGGCCTATAAACAGTTCGGAAACGCGGTCGTCGTCCCTGTAGTCCGCGCTGTTGCAGATCTTGTCTCGCCTTGGGTGTCTGACGAGGTCCAGTACCAGCCGCGACTGGCTGGCTTTGGCTGACATACTCACGCCGGAGGCCCGCAGCCGGCACATGGGCCGCATCAGGGGCCGCGATACGAAACCCGAACTCTTGATCCGACGTGCGCTGCATGCTCGCGGTTTTCGCTACCGTCTGCACGACCGCTCGCTTCCCGGCTGCCCCGATCTGATTTTCCGCCAATATCAAGCTGTGATTTTCATTCACGGGTGCTTCTGGCATGGACATGACTGCAGCCTATTTCGCATCCCAGGCACACGGCCGGACTTCTGGAAGGCGAAAATCGAAGGGAACCGAGCACGGGATAGTGCCGCTGTGACGGAACTGAACAATCTGGGATGGCGGACGCTGAACATCTGGGAATGCAGTTTCAGAGGTCCGCGGCAGCTTGGGCTTGACGAAACCGTGCATCGCGTCGTGGAATGGCTGACTTCCGGAGCCGAACGGGGAGAAATCAGAGGTGATAACGCATGCCTGTGACGAGCCTGTCAGATTGGATCATTGAATTCACAAAGCCGGACAATCTCTGGTACGTCAAGCGACTGTCGGGAAACGACACGCTTGCCAACCTTTCCCACCAAGCGGGTCCCTACATTCCGAAGGAAGTTGTGTTCAGCGTCCTTCCGTCTCTTAAACAGCGCGAGACTCTGAATCCGCGCGTTCAGCTTGAGGCATTCATCGATTCCCATCCGGACCGTCGCGCCGTCACCGCAATCTGGTACAACAATCGCGTAGCAGCCGATGGAACTCGCAACGAGGTGCGCGTCACCAACTGGGGAGGAGGAGCTTCCGCACTCCTCGATCCCGACAGCACCGGCGCTCTCGCGGTTTTCGTTTTCGTGGGCGCAGCGAACGGTGCCGACGCAAGCAGTGTCCACGTTTGGGTATGCGATGGCTACGAAGACGAGGTCATCGAAGATCGGATTGGCCCCGTCGAGCCAGGGCGCTGGGTGGTATGGCGTCCGGGCGATCCCTTGCCGGGCGGACTCTTCGCTGTGCCGCCTGCCATCCTTGCGCCGTGTCGATTGAGAGCGGCTGACATGCCGCCCGGATGGCTCGTAAGATTCCCAACAGGAGCCGAGATCGTCCGTAAGTCGGTCGAGCTCCGCCCGCTCCAGAACGAGCATCCCGACGTCCGACTCATTCAACGCCGTCTGTGCGAATACGAAATCTTCCGATCCGTCGAGGAAGCGCTTGAAGGGCAGCGGATCGCCCAGGGCTTTGTATCGATCGATGAGTTTGTCGAACGAGCGTTGACTATCCTTCAGCGGAGGAAGGCTCGCTCGGGTCGCTCGCTCGAACTCCACGCGCGTGAAGTCTTGCTTGAGGAAGGATTTGCTGAAGGGATTGACTTCAGCCACGGTCCTACCTCGGAAGGGGACAAGAAGCCGGACTTTCTGTTCCCGTCGGAAGCAGCCTACCAGGACGAGGCATTCCCCGATGAACGGCTTCGCATGCTGGCCGCCAAAACGACCCTGCGCGATCGCTGGCGCCAAGTCTTAAACGAGGCGGATCGCATCGGGCGTAAACATGTGCTGACGCTCCAAGAAGGCGTGTCCGAGAACCAGTTTGCGGAGATGGAGGCGGCATCGGTACAACTCGTGGTGCCTGAATCGCTGATCGAGTCCTATCCAGAGGCCGTGCAACCTAAACTGATCTCCTTTCGGGATTTCCTCACTGAGCTTCGCCAGCTCGCGGTCCAAGTCTAGGCCAGCCGTCATCGCGTCTCACGATAGCTCAGAGCTCCGCTGACCGTCTAATGCACCGTACTTGGGCTTTATAGCGATCGAACTCGGGCGGCAGGAGTTCGAGGATTCGCTCTGGGGAAAGGTCTGTCATATCCCATGTGACATCGAGTTGACGGCGCAGAACGGCAAGACGCCGCGGAATTCCGGGGCCGTCTTTTGAACCCGTTCCCCGCTTCACCGACCCTTTTTTCTCATCGAAATATAGGACGCGGCAGGCCTTTTGGAAATTGGCGCTGAACATGTCTTGCTGACTGGTTAGCTGTTCACGAATATCCGGTCCGACAGCGGGCCGGCCGCAGATCAAATGGTCAGCATCTTTCCCAAAGGCCTGAAAGAGGAGGACCGGCATGCGTACCAAGTGCCGTTGTGCTTTCCTCCAATCATTTGGGGAGGCCGGATACCACCGGTGAAGCTCCTTTATCTGGCGGGTTCCGCCGACCGCTGGGAATAGGTTGTCTACGAGGACGAAGGTGAGCCAGGCCCAAAGCCCCGCGTTTCCAGCCATGGCTTGCGGCGACCTGCTGCCGAAACTTTTACAGACTGCCTCGGCCATGTCTCGCGCTGTGGTAAAATCCACCGCATTGAACGCCTTCGTTCCCTCTAGCGGTAGAGCATAGACCGGATTTTCAATGTCGAGCGCCGCTTCAGCCAACTCGCCCCTCATGACACGTTGAAAAAGTTCCAGGCCTTCCGCCGTGAATTCATAGAGGCTCGTGAAAGAAGACCTCATGCGGTAATTCCCATTTTTGCCAAGACCTCGCCCGAAAGGTCATGCCTTTGGGCAAAGGTATCGATAAGCTGCTCGATCCATTGTCTCTGCTCGTCCTGCGTATCATTGAACGGGGGCTTTGTTCCTGGCATGAGAAACAAAGCCCAAGATACCCAGTCTGCTTCCCAGCAGTCTTCGGGCGCACTGGATCCCGAAAGTACATATCTCATCACCTCGCTAATCACGTGAGGCAGGACACATGCTGCGAATAGGGAATCCGATTTCGCCCAAAGGCTCGCGTCCGGAATGCGCTCATCCACGTAAAGGATTGGCGGCTCCTGATCGCGGATGTCGAGACGCCACAGACGGGGCTCGGTTTCGGCCGCTTGGAACAACAGGATCCCATCCGGTTCGCCACCAGACCTGAGCGTCCACTGACTGGTGCTGCCGAGCAGCATGCCGTCGGACTTTCCGCCGCGCGTAACGATGCGAACTTGGCATGACGGTGCTCGGAAGCTTGATTCCTTGAGGTCTGCCGACGCGATAGGCTTTGCGATCGTCCCGAAGCGGAGAACCTCGACTAGCTTGTTTTCGCTGAGCTTCACCCTGATTTCGGCGTCAATAGGAAAGGCCTTGAGCTCTCCGGGATTTGCGATGGAGAGCGCGCCAACACGTTTTGCACCCAAGTCAGCCAAATGGAAGCTAAAGGCCGAGCGCGCCAACTGCTTGCGACCGGTTAGCCGGATCGTCCTACGCATTGCGGATCGGCCTCACGTTCGTGACAAGTTCTCGACGCACATCGAAGCCGCGGATCTCAAGCTGGAAGTCGGGACCGCAATCCCGGCAGACCAAAATATTGTTTTTGACGTCCGCTTTCGCTCCCGCGCCAGTTTGGGTAAGCGGCATCTTCTTGAGCTCAAAATCGTAGCGACTCCACTTTGGCCGGCGTGAGCCGTCCGCGTAAGCTACCTCAGCTTTGAGGCTAACGGGCCACCCCGCGTATCCAGGATTCGCTCTGATCCGGAAACCATCATCCAAGTCATCTACGTGGAATATACGTGGCCGCGGTGGCGGAAGTGGCGGCGGGGGTGGAGGAGGTGGACTGGCTTTGTCCTTGTTACCCGCACCCCTTCCATCTTTCTTATTCGTAGAGTCCTGCTTGGGGATAGAAAAGAAACCGCTGAAGATAGAGGCGTCAGGCTTGGTGGCATCAGGAAGAACAAGGCCGCGAAGTTCATCCATTAAGCGCCTCACAAGGCGTTTTACAGAATAGCCGTCAAGAAATCCATTTTCGACGAGCTTGGCAGTCACCTCCTTGTTCTCAATTAGCCCCAAGTGAGCCTTTCCTTCACAAAAGTTCAGATAGGCTACCAGCTCGCCTTCAGTTGATTGCACCACTAAGTCGACGTCGGCCGCATTGCGCGCCGCTACCTCGGGAAGGCACATACCCTCCCGAAAGAATAAGTCAGTCGGCTTCCTGCCCTTGGGGGTTTGCGCAAGTGCGGCACACAGCCGGGAAATAGTCGTTTCGCCTCCACGCGTGAGGGGCACGTCAATCCCGATCGTGATCCGCTCGTTGGCCAAAAAGGAGGTTCTTATGTTGTCGCGTTCCGCGTCACCGACCGCTTCGGCAATCCGTTCAGACGATTTCTTTACGCGAATAATCAAATCTGGTTTGCCGTCGGACTGTCGGATGAGTGCTAAGAAACGAGGGGGGTCTTCCCGGAGTGGTCCGGCCGGAAATTTCGTCGCGACGCGCAACGCCTGAGCGTCGATTGAGGTCGCGTCCACCGTCTGATCATCGGCTTCGACGACCAGCGCACCGGCAATGATCGCAGGAGCGAAGTGCTCGATCGAGGCGGCAATGATTCCGTCCTTAGTCAAACTGGGATGGGGAAAGGGGATAATGAGTGAAAGCCCGCTGGACCTTGGAGCACTGTAATCCGCTAACGCGAATGCGTCCGCCAGCTCGGTGGTGAAATCCTTATCCGAGTAGAGATCATAGATGCTCTTATTCGGGCATTTGGCTAAATAAGCGTAACTACTCTTGTATTCTCCCTCGATCATTCCTGGTTTCAAGAGGCTCATCCCGCACGCGGCAACCGAATCATCTGCCGCTCGCCGGGTCACGCCAATCACGGTGCTGATACCTGAGGCAATTAGGAAAGTAATGCGCCCTATACCGCGACCACCCCGCCCAGTGCCGTTCTTATTCGAAATGCCGAAATTCAACCAGTAATTCCAAAAGTCACTGGTCCGGTCACCGAGATCGCCATTCAGACCGGAAGAGTTGCTATCCTCGACCACGAGCCAAGTCATATTTCCATCAGCCCATTCGAGTGGCCACGACAACCCGCAGGCTTGCTTTTTGGCGGCGAGATCCGACAGAAACCGCTTGCGGCTCCCGAGTCCGCCACTGTGAAATCCGAAATGCACGGTAACCGGCTTTGACCGGTCACGCCTTGCGTCGAGGCTGTTTTGTATTGCTTCCCGCACAAAAGTCTGGACGTGCGGAAACTTCTCCGAATCGAATA
Organism: Sphingomonadales bacterium; assembly: GCA_034668705.1. Classification (GTDB taxonomy): domain Bacteria; phylum Pseudomonadota; class Alphaproteobacteria; order Sphingomonadales; family Sphingomonadaceae; genus Allosphingosinicella. Next base: position 21,382 of record JAXDOV010000113.1, on the reverse strand, counting down.
TCTCGGTATCTAGCCCATAGTTCACGGCTGTGGGGCCCGTGTCCGGCCACTGCCACACACGTACGCTGGGGCTGCCCACGTTCACAGGCGGAACTCCCCACCCGAGCCGTCAGCCTCTCTGGAGAACCGGGACTTGGCCGTATCAAGCCCCTTCTGCAACGCGCCGAAAATCTTCCGTATGTCTGTTTCCGTGAACTCATAGGCCGATCTGTTCGACAGGTTGCCCACTAACTGAAGGTCCTTAAGCGCCTTGCTGACACGGGCCTCTGCCAGATCCACGAATTTTTGCCTTTTGTCTCGCACATTATCCTCCTGTATGACACATTATGCGTATATCGCGCGTTTATGTCAAACATTTTATCAATATTTCGCGTAGAGGCGGCTCGCTCTCGAGAGGGTGACGCGCGATGGCGCTTTCGCAACCATCTGCACGCCCTGGGAGTCGATGAGATCGAAATCGAGCTCCTCAACGACGCGGTTGAAGAGCGCGAATGAGCAGTTGCCGTACGGCTGCGAACTGCGGGGCACTTCGCATCTGCTCATCCGAAGAGCACCTCGACCCCATCCCAAATTTGCCAAATCCCCTCTGATCTGATTATAACGCCGTATGGAACATAACCAGAACGACTTCGCTCGGTCGGCCCCCGGCGAAGAAGGTCATGTGACTGCCGCCCGGCCCGAGCCGCCCCTGGGCCCGCCCGCCGCCGTCGGCGACGCCCTCGCCATCAATTCCCCTCCACTGCCGAGGCCGCCCAACGCCCGCCTGGATTTCGAGCCGATCGAGCTTGAGCACCGCAGCGACGGATGGACGCGCGAGAAGCAGCGCGCCTTCATCGAGGCGCTCGCCGATTGCGGCATCGTCCGGGAGGCGGCGGCGCGTGTCGGCATGAGCGAGCAGAGTGCCCGCCGCCTTCGCCGTCGCGCCGACGCAGCCACGTTCAACATCGCCTGGGAGGCCGCGCTCCAGCTCGGCGCCGACCGGTTGCGGTCGGTCGCCTTCGAGCGGGCGATCGAAGGGGTGGTCAAGCCGCATTTCTATCACGGCGAGAAGGTCGGCGAGGAAAGGGTCTATGACAATCGCCTCCTCCTGGCCCTTCTCGCCCGTGTGGAAAGGACTGTCCCCTATGCCGACGCGAAGCGTGCGCTCTCGGATTGGGAGCGGTGGATGGCGGCGATCGAGGATGGCGATGCTCCGCCTCCAGCAGGCAGCGAGGGCGGGGAGCCCCGCTTATGGCAGGACGTCGAGGGCCGCTGGTGGACCGACTTTCGGCCCCCGTCCGGCTTCGCCGGCGAGCATCGCGGCGACTATGGTGACGAGGATTATTGTCGTGTCTGCATCGCCGGGGAGCTGGCCGCGATCGAGGCGATGCAGGCGCGCAAGGCGGCGGAGGAGCATATCCGGCGCGACGCCTTCTTCGCTCGGATCATATCACCCGGGTGATCGAATTTTTCGCCCCTTAGGGGTGCGAACTTTCCGAACTTTCCGGCGCATTTGGCCCGAAATCCGCCCGGCTCTTTGACCCCGGCTCTTTGACATCGTCGATCGAATGAATCGCCGCCGCGAAAACCCCTCTCCCCTTGGGGGAGAGGGAAGCGGCGCGGAGCACCGCAGGGTGAGGGAATGAAGGCGGCGGGCAGCGACATGCCCTAAGTCCTCATCGTCTCGGGAAAAGGTAGGAAGCTGGATCCCCGCTCTCGGCTTGCCGGGGTTTACCCTGAGCGGCGTCGAAGGGCGGGGACGACGAAGGGAGGGGCAGCCCCCGTCTCCTCACGACGACTCTAGCCACCGCCTCCGCGCCGTCGTAGCCTCACCCCGCCGCCGGCGCAGACCGGGGCGGGAGGGGATTGCGTATGACCGGTTCTCCGGACGTCAGGAGCAGCCATATCCGGCTGACCTCGCATCCCGGCTCGCGTGGGCCGGTGCGCTTCCCTTTGCACTGGGGGGCGCCCACCGCCGCCGAGCGCGGCCCCGTCGTCGCCACCGTCAGCTCCGGCACCGCCCGCAACGCGGTCGGCGCGCATGGCGGCTCCTATTCCATCTATCGCGCGCTCGCCATCTCCTCGGGGGCGATGGACCCGCAGGCGCGGCCCGATTTCCAGGACACCTCGCCGGTCTGCGAGATCGGCCCGCATCCGCAATGGGGCGAGGCCGGCAAGATCGTCTCGCTCGATCCCTGGGGCCATCGGGTGGCGCAGGATTTCGGCGCGCTGATCGCCGAGGGCATCGACATCAGGCCGACGATCGCGATCACCAGGGCGCGGCTGACCCTGCACGAGATCCAGGGGGCGATCGCCGCCGGCCGGCTGGCGGTGGACGGCGACATCGTCCACGAGGCGGGGGACGTCTCCGTGACCAAGATCGCGGTGGATCCGGTCTGGTGGCTGCCGGGCGTCGCCGAGCGTTTCGGCGTCGGCGAGGGGGCGCTGCGGCGCTGCCTGTTCGAGCAGACCGGCGGCATGTATTCCGATCTCGTCACCCGCCCGGACCTGTCGGTCTTCCTGCCGCCGATCGGGGGCATGACCCTCTACATCTTCGGCGATCCGGCCTTCCTCGGCGACGCGTCGAAGACGCTCACCTGCCGCGTCCATGACGAATGCAACGGCTCGGACGTGTTCGGCTCCGACATCTGCACCTGCCGCCCCTATCTCACCCACGGCATCGAGGAGGCGACGCGCCAGGCGCAGGCGGGCGGCGTCGGCCTCATCGTCTACAACCGCAAGGAAGGCCGCGCATTGGGCGAGGTGACCAAGTTCCTGGTCTACAATGCCCGCAAGCGCCAGCCCGGCGGCGACCAGGCGGCGACCTATTTCGAGCGGACCGAATGCGTCGCCGGAGTCCAGGACGCGCGCTTCCAGCAATTGATGCCGGACGTGATCCACTGGCTCGGCATCCGGCGGATCGACCGCTTCGTCTCGATGTCCAACATGAAATACGACGCGCTCGCCACCGGCGGGGTGGAGATCGGCGAAAGGGTGCCGATCCCGGCGGGGCTGGTCCCGCCCGACGCCAGCGTCGAGATGGAGGCCAAGAAGGCGGCCGGCTATTACACGCCGGAAGGCCCGCCGAGCGCGGAGGCGCTGCGCGGCGTAGTCGGGCGGGATCTGGGGAAATTCTAGGGGTGGGATTGGGCTGCACTCAGTCCTCCCTGTTGCCGAAGGATGGGCAGGTCGCCATGTCCACCGGACATGGCTGTGCAGTGCGGGGCACTGCACACCTGCCCATGGGGAGGGGGACCGCGGAACGCGGTGGAGGGGCCAGCGGCCGCATTGCCCCTCCACCACCTTGCAGGTGGTCCCCCTCCCCATGCGCTTCGCGCACAGGGAGGACTGGGTAACCATGGCCTCGACCGACGCCCTCCACCACCTCCTCAACGCCGCCGCCGTGCGCGAGCGGGCGCATGAGATGCTCGACATCGCGCTGGCCGGCGGGGTGGAGGGCTGGGCGGTCGATCTCGGCCGGCTCGACGCGGCGGCGGCACTGACGGCGGCGGTGACCCGGGAGGCTTATCCGGACCTCGTCATCCCCTTCCACGCGCGCTGGCGGCATTTCGTGGCGGGCGCGCCGAAGCTGCCCTGGGGCGATCCGGCGGCGCGGGCGCGGGCGGCCTTCGATCTCGTCATCCTTTCCGTCCTGCTCGATGCGGGCGCGGGGCCGGGCTGGCGCTGGCGCGATCCGGTGGGGGGGAGAGAGCTGGCGCGATCAGAGGGGCTGGCGGTGGCAAGCCAGCGGCTGTTCGAGGCGGGCGCCTTCTCGGCCGATCCGTCGGCGCCGCTGCGGGCCGATGCGGGGGTCCTCGCCGGGCTCGGCGCGGACACCCTGGCCCGCGGCTTCCAGGCGGACGAGGCCAATCCCCTGGCCGGGATCGAGGGGCGGGCGGCTCTGCTCCGCCGCCTCGGCGGCCAGGCGGCGGCGCGGCCGGACCTGTTCGCGACGGCCGACGTGCCGCGGCCGGGCGGCCTGTACGACGCGGTCGCGGCGCGGGCCGAGGGCGGCCGGCTGGAGGCGGCGGCGATCCTCGAATTGCTGCTCGAGGCGCTGGGGCCGATCTGGGCGGACCGGCTGGTGATCGACGGCGTCGCGCTCGGCGATTGCTGGCGGCATCCGGCGATCCGGCGGGACGATGCCAGCGACGGGCTGGTGCCGCTCCACAAATTGTCGCAATGGCTCGCTTATTCGCTGATCGAGCCGCTCCAGGCGGCGGGCATCGAGGTGGTCGCGATCGACGGCCTGACCGGCCTCGCCGAATATCGCAACGGCGGCCTGTTCGTCGATACCGGCGTGTTGCTTGTCGACCCGGACCTGGCCGGCAAGGCCCACCTCGTCTCCGACCCGGCGATCGTCGCCTGGCGGGCGATGACGGTGGCCCTGCTCGACCGGCTCGCGCCCAAGGTCCGCGCTTTGCTCGGGGTCAGCGAGGAGGCTTTCCCGCTGGCCCGCATGCTCGAGGGCGGCAGCTGGGCGGCGGGCCGCCGGATCGCGGCCGAGCTGCGCCCCGGCGGCGGTCCCCCCTTCACCATCCTCAGCGACGGGACGGTGTTTTAGGTTGGTCATGATCGGACAGACCCGCCCGTGCCTTTGTTCCCCGGCGAAAGCCGGGGTCCAGCTTCCGCACTGGGCCCCGGCTTTCGCCGGGGAACATCCTGCACGATACGAAAACCCATGAGGACTTACGCATGGACGGATTGACGATCGTTTCGCACCCTTTGGTGCAGCACAAGCTCACCCTGCTGCGCGACCGCAACAGCTCGATCCAGTTGTTCCGCGCCGTGGTGCGGGAGATGGCGACCCTGCTCTGCTACGAGGTGACGCGGGACCTGCCGACCGAGCTGATCGAGGTCGAGACGCCGATCGCCGCCACCACCTCCCCGGCGATCTCCGGCAAGAAGCTGGTCTTCGCGCCGATCCTGCGGGCCGGGCTGCAAATGGCCGAAGGGATGATCGACCTGGTGCCCTCGGCGCGGCTCGCCCATGTCGGCCTCTACCGCGACCCGCTCTCGCTCCAGGCGGTCGAATATTATTTCAAGACGCCGGAGGATTGCCACGAGCGGCTGGTGATCGTCGTCGATCCGATGCTCGCCACCGGCCATACCGCCATCGCCGCCGTCGACCGGCTGAAGGAGGCCGGGGTCTGCGACATGCGCTTCGTCTGCCTGCTGGCGGCGCGGCCCGGCGCCGAGGCGCTGCGCGCCGCCCATCCCGACGTGCCGATCTGGGCGGCGGCGATGGACGAGGAGCTGAACGATCACGGCTACATCATCCCCGGTCTGGGCGATGCGGGGGATCGGACCTACGGGACGCGGTGAGGGCTATTTGCCCCTCTCCCCTTGCGGGAGAGGGTAGGGTGAGGGGTCGCGAGCGCCGCGAGCGTCAGGGCGCGGCCGAAGCGGCTCAGCCCGCGTCGGCGCGGGGCTGCCAGGGGAGGCCGGGGAGCTTGATCATCGGCTTGCCGCAGACTGTGCAGCGGCTGACGAAATGGCCGCTGTCCCAGTGGCTGGTCTGAAGGTCGGGGACGTGGCGTCCGAACCAGCTGTGCAGGCTCATCGATCTTCTCCGGTTTTCAGGCGGCCGCGGCTGCGCGGGCGATCGCCTCTTCCACCGCCGCGAGGCCGGCGGCGCTGGCGAGGGCGAGATCGATCGGGCGCCCGCCGAGATCGGCATGGGGCGTGTTGAGAAAGGCGCGGACGGCGTCGGTGGTGCCGAAGGCCGCCTGGGCGGCGCGGACGGCGCTGCCCTGCCGGATGCCGGCGTCGCGGGGCAGGTTCGGCACCGATTTGCGGAACGGTCGCCTCATCGGCCGAGGCTCGCGGGATCGGCGCGCGCGGGCGCTTCGGGCGAGGGGGCGTGAAGCGGGACGCCGGCGGCGCGGACGGCCTTCAGGCTGTAGATGCCGGCGAGCTGATAATGGACGAGCCGCGCCTCGGCGCTCGTCGCCCGGCGGGCCATGCCCATCGCCTCGCGCTTGCGGCCGATCCAATATCTGTTTTCCATGAGCGTCCTTCCGGTGTTGCGCCGCATCGTCATTCGCGGCCCGATACGATCCGCATTCGACACGGCCTTATCCAGCCAAATATAAAGAGCCCGCAGAGGCAGATGTGCCGAATGATCGCGATGATTTCTCTCTGATCCATATAGTAATTTTCAAGAAAAATACAACCGCGACCATCGCGCGGGAACGGGTGACATTTGCCCGCCGCCGGCCTTTTTCCTGTGCCAAAAGCCCCTCCCACGGCGTCGCGGGCATGCGGGCCCGGCGGCGGATCGCCCCGGGCAGGCGCCCATAAGGACTCGGGCCTCTCGGAAGAGCGCGCCCGGGTCCGGGCGTTTGTTGCGGGCGGCGGAAGGAGCCCTACCGCAATACTACCGTAATCCATCCCCTCGCCCCCGCGGACCCGGGCGGCTATTGGCGGACCGATCCAGATCAACTTGTCGAGTATCGTGCCCCCCATCATCCATATCGTCGACGACGACGCCCAGGTCCGCGCCGCCACCTCCTACCTCCTTGCCGGCCAGGGCTATTCGACCGAAGTCTATGCGAGCGGGGAGGAATTTCTCGCCGAGGGCCGGCTGGGCGAGGGCTGCGTGCTGCTCGACATGCGCATGCCGGGGCTGAGCGGGCTCGACGTGCTGGCCCGATTCGCCGAGCGCGGCATCTCCGTCCCGGTGATCATGATGAGCGGCCATGGCGATCTCGATGTCGCCGTCCGGGCGATGAAGCTCGGCGCCGTCGACTTCTTCGAAAAGCCCTATGAGAAGCACGCCCTGATCGCCGCGATCGAGCGCGCGCTCGATCTCTCCGCCCGCGCCAGCGACCGCAAGGACGGCAAGGCGGCGGCGCGGGTCCTGCTCCAGCGTCTCTCGCCGCGCGAACGGCAGATCCTGCAGGGGCTGCTCGCCGGCATGAGCAACAAGACGATCGCCCGCCGGCTCGAGCTCAGCCATCGCACCGTCGAGATGCACCGCGCCAACATGATGGACGATCTCGGCCTGACCAGCCTGTCGGAGGCGCTCCGCCTCGCCATCGACGCCGATCTGACGCCGCTGGACGGCGGCTCCGCCGAGGCTCCGCGGCCCCCGGCGGCGGCCGGCCTGCCGGCCAAGGGTCGGCCCGCGCCGCGCGACAAAGGCCCCGCCGAAGCGCCGCTGGCGCCGATCCTCGACGTGCTCGAAGGGACCACCGACTGCGTCTATCTGCTCGATCGCGAGTGGCGCTTCACCTATCTCAACGCCAATGCGATGGCGACGATCGGCCTCGGGCGGCACCTGATCGGGGCGAACATCTGGGAAGCCTTTCCGCTCGCGGTGGGCACCAAGGGCTGGGACGAGCTGCATCGCGCCGCCGCCGACCGGCAGCCGGTCCGTTTCGAATTCTTCGAGCCGGACGTCGAATGCTGGTTCGATGTCAGCGTGCGGCCCGTGCCGACCGGGCTCCAGATCTTCTTCCGCGACATCACGCCGCAGCGCCGGGCCAAGGCGGCGCTGCAGATCAGCGAGGAGACGCTGCTGCTCGCCCTCGATGCGGCCGGCGACGGCGCCTGGGACTGGAACGTCGCCACCGGCGACGTCGTCATGTCGCCGCGCTTCCTGGAGCGGCTCGGCTATGCGCCGGAGAGCTTTCCGGGCCGGTTCGGGGCGCTCCGCTATCTCGTCCACCCGGAGGATTGGGAGATGCTGTCGACGCGGCTCGACGATCATGTCGACGGCCGCACCGAATCGTTCAGCTGCGAATATCGCCTGCGCCGCAGCGACGGGGGCTGGCTGTGGAACTTCGACCGCGGCCGCGTCGTCGCCCGCGATCCGCAGTCGGGCGCGGCCCTGCGCATGGTCGGGAGCGCCTGCGACGTCACCGAGCGCAAGCAGGCCGAGGCGCTGGCCGGCGAAGCCTTCGAACGGATCGCCCTCGCGCAGAAGAATGCCGGCGCCGGCACCTGGGACCTGGACCTCGAGGCGCGGCGGCTCGAGCTCTGCCCGCGCAGCCTCGCCATGCACGGCCTCGCCGCCGACGGGCCCGGCCGGCTGACGGAGGAGGCGTGGCAAGCCAGCGTCCATCCCGAAGACCTCGCCGGCGTGGTCGAGGCGTTGGAGCGGGCGGTCGCGACCGGCGGCACGTTCAGCACCCAATATCGGACGATCGATCCGGAAGGCGGCTGCCGGTGGGTGGTCGGCCTCGGCAAATTGGCGGCCGGGACGGCGGGCCGGCCGCCGCGCTTCGTCGGCCTCAACCTCGAGGCGACGCAGTGGATGGAGGCCGCGGTCGAGCTGAACCGGGTCCAGGCGGAGCTGCTTCATCTGTCCCGCCTGAGCGCGACGGGGGCGGTGGCGTCGATGCTCGCGCATGAGCTCAACCAGCCGCTGACCGCGATCGCGGCCTATGTCGGCGGCCTCAGGCGGGCGCTCGGCCATGACGGCGCGGGCGAACCAGGCGGTGGGGGCGAAGGGGATGGCGAGGAAGCGCGCCGGGCGGCGATGGCGGCGATCGAGGGCGCGGAGAACAGCGCCCTTTATGCCGCCGGGATCGTGCGCCGGCTGCGCGACCAGGCCGGCCGCGGCGCCGCCGAGCGGAAGCGCGAGAGCCTGACGGAGACGATCCGCGACATATGCCGGCTCTCCGCCGAACATCTGCCCTGCGGCGCGGCGCCCGTCCTCCACATCGACCCCGGCGCCGATGCAATCCTAGTCGACCGCGTCCAGATCGAGCAGGTGCTGCTGAACCTGATCCGCAACGCCTGCGAGGCGATGGCGGAGAGCGGCGCCGACGCGCCGGTGACCATCTCCGCCCGCCCCGCGGAGGACGGCTTCGCCGAAATCCGGGTCTGCGACGGCGGCGCCGGGGTGCCGGAGGCGCGCAAGCCCGACATCTTCTCGCCGTCGATCAGCGGCAAGGCCCAGGGCATGGGCATCGGCCTGTCGATCTGCCGGACGCTGGTCGAGGCGCATGGCGGCCGGATCTGGGTCGAGGACAACCAGCCGGCCGGCGCCTGCTTCTGCTTCACCTTGCCGCTCGCGGCCGATTAGGGTGCGGACCCGGGAGCCGGCCGAGCGCCTGCCCCGCCGCGGGATTGCCGCCCAGGCCGAGGCGCTCGGCCACGTCGTGCAACCGGCGATCGCGCGTCCAGATACGGGCGTCGGCCGTGAGCAGGGCGGAGGCGATGAGATGGGCATCGATCCAGCCAAGGCCTCGGCTGGACAGGACCTGCCGCTCGACCAGGTCGAGCACTTCCTCGCCTCTGGCCTCTTCCGCCTGCGGAAGGCATTGCAACGCCTCGATGACCGTCTTCCGATCCTTGAGGCTGCCCATGGCGATCTCGCCGGTCACGAAGGGATGGCCGAGCACCTGCCCGGCGCGCAGCGCCCGCTCCAGGTCCGGATCCGCTTCGCGCAAATGGTCGATCCAGACGCCGCTATCGACGAGGAACAAGCTGGCTTACCGGGATCTGCGGCGGCGCCCGGCCGAGGCATCCGGATCGCTGCCTCCCAGGCGCGCGAGGCGATGTGCAGCCTCGCGTTCGATCAGCGCCTTCAGGGCTTCGCGCACCAGCGCGGATTTTTCCCTGAGGCCGGTATAGGACTGGGCCGTGGTGACGAGATCGTCGTCAAGGGCGAGGGTCGTGCGCATGAACGTCTCCGATCAGGCACGAAAATTAGCATCGAATGATGCGTATGTCGATGCCCGCACGAGAGGCGAGCGGGGAAGGTGGAACCGGAAGGAACGGGTTATTTCACCCGTTCCACCTGCTCGAACTCCAGCTCGACCGGAGTCGCGCGGCCGAAGATGGAGACGCCGACCTTGACCCGGCCGCGGTCGAAATCGAGCTCTTCGACGACGCCGTTGAAGCTCGCGAAAGGACCGTCGAGGACCTTCACCTGGTCGCCGATCTCGTAGTCGACGCTGATCTTCTGCTTCGGCGCGGCGGCGGCGGCTTCCTCCTTGGTGTTGAGGATGCGCGACGCTTCGGTGTCCGAAATCGGCTGCGGCTTGCCGCTCGAGCCGAGGAAGCCGGTCACCTTCGGCGTGTTCTTGACGAGGTGATAGACGTCGTCGTTCATTGCCAGCTTGGCGAGCACGTAGCCGGGGAAGAATTTCCGGTCGGAGGTGATCTTCTTGCCGCGGCGGACCTCGGTGATCTTCTCGGTCGGCACCTCGACCTGCTCGACGAGCTGGTCGAGGCCGAGGCGCGTCGCCTCCGACACGATCGAATCGCGGACCTTGTTCTCGAAACCGGAATAAGCGTGAATGATGTACCAGCGTGACATGTGTTGCCCTAGCTAAGCAGGCCCAGCAGCGCCTTGACGATGGCGTGGAAAGCCGAATCGGTGCCGAAGAAGAAGACGGCGAGGACGGTGGTCATGATCGCGACCATGATCCCGCTCTGGATGGTCTGCTTCTGCGTCGGCCACACGATCTTCGCGGATTCCGCGCGGACCTGCTTGAAGAACTCACCTGGACCGACCTTCGCCACTATCCTCACCTTCGACAAATGCGAAACAGGCCAAGAGATCCGGCTGCCTTCCCGGATCCGCCTCGACCTGACGTAAAACCCCCTGGTCCCTCTATTCCTCCGGCCTGGCGGCCGTCAGCTTGGCAGGAGTGGAGGGGCTCGAACCCCCGGCCCTCGGTTTTGGAGACCGATGCTCTACCAGCTGAGCTACACTCCTAAGAGCCAGAGAGCACCGGCCATTAGCCGTGGCCGCGGGCGGGCGCAAGGCCGATGTAGGGGATGGGGGAGCGGAGGCAAGGGCTTGAGCTCGTCCCCGTGCCGGGGGGAGCTATGCTCCCTCGCCCTCCGATCGATCCCGGCGGCCTGCCAGATGGAGGCCGACGAGGCGGGCGAGGAGGGTGGCCGGGAAGAGCTGGCCGAACACCGCTTCGAGATTGGCGAGGCTTCGCGCGAAGGGATGGACGGGGACGAGGTCGCCATAGCCGGCCGTGGTGATCGTCTCGAGGCTGAAATAGGAGAGCGAAGCCATCCGCGCGCCCTGCGCCGCGGGCAGCGGCGGGCCCGTGGCCGGCACGAATGCGCCCGGCACATGGGTTGCGATCATCCCATAGGCGATGGTGAACATGGCGGCGGCGTTGAGGTAGAGCAGGACGGCGCCCTGGATCCGGTGCACGTTCACCCGCCCCGCCGCGAAGACGTGGCGGGCGACGAGGGCGGTGACGAGGCCGTTGAAGCAGAAGGCGGTCAGCGCGATCACGTCGTGCATCCTCCAGGTGGAGATGCCGAGCCTGGCGGAGAGCCAGCCGTCCCCCGCCGGCCCCAAAGCGAGCAAAGCGAGGCAGACGAGCAGCGCCGTCCGCACGCCGCCGTGACGGGTGAGCACGCCGACGCACAAAGCCGCAAAACCGAGATGGCAAAGGTCGAGCAGGAGATGCCCGGCCGGATCGAGCGCGCTGAGCGGAATCGCGGCGAACAGGGTCAGGAACTGGACGACGAGCAGGGCGCTGAGGCTCGCATCCACCCGATCCTGTCTCGACGCGGCGGCGGTGGCGGTCATGCGCGGGATCTCCCTTCCAGCCCCGCCCGACCGCGCGTCCTAAAGCGGCGCAAGCTGAACCGCGGATGATCGAATCGAATCTTTGCCGCCGCCGGGGTGCCGGCGAGGGATGGGACGGTGCCCCCGGGCGACGCGCGGCGAGGTGAGGCGGGGCCGCGCGCTGATTCCTCCCCCCGCAAAAAGCAGGGGAGGAGCTTTCAGGCAGCGATGTCGTAGGGCTGGATCTCGCCGGTGAGGTAGAGGCTGCGGGCCTTGGCGCGGCTCAACTTGCCGGAGCTGGTGCGCGGCAGGGTGCGCGGCGGCACCAGCTCGACGACGCAGTTCATGCCGGTGATGGCGCGGACGCGTTCGCGGATCGCCTCGCGCAGGCGGCCGCGCTCCTCCATGTCCGAGGTGCGGCACTGGACGAGCACCGCCGGCGTCTCTTCGCCGCCCGGCGTGGTGATCGAGAAAGCGGCGATGTCGCCGGCCTTGAAGCCGGGGAGCTGCTCCACCGCCCATTCGATGTCCTGCGGCCAGTGGTTCTTGCCGTTGATGATGATCATGTCCTTGGCGCGGCCGACGATGTAGAGATAGCCGCCCGACATATAGCCCATGTCGCCGGTGTCGAGCCAACCGTCCGCGCCGAGGCAGGCCCTGGTCGCTTCCTCGTCGCGGAAATAGCCGGTCATCACCGACGGGCCGCGGCAGAAGATCTTGCCGATCTGGCGTTCGCCGAGGTCGGCGCCGTCCTCGTCGCGGATCGCCAGCGCCATGTCGCGCGCCGGCCGCCCGCAATTGACCACCGCCCGGTAGCGCTGCGGCCGGTCGCGATGGACCTTGCCGTCGCCGGCGAGGGTGGTCTCCTCGACCAATTCGACGACGATGCCCTCGCCCGGCGGCATGATCGAGACCGCCAGCGTCGCTTCGGCGAGGCCGTAGCTGGGCAGGAAGCTCTTGGCCTTGAACCCGGCCTCGTGAAAGGCGTCGACAAAGGCCTGCATGACGTCCGGCCGGATCATGTCGGCGCCGTTGCCGGCGACCCGCCAGCGCGACAGGTCGAAGCGCTCGGCGACATTGGTCTGGCTGGAGACGCGGCGGGCGCAGATGTCGTAGCCGAAGGTCGGCGAATAGCTCAGCGTCGTCCCCTCGTTGCGGCTGATGAGGTCGAGCCAGGCGAGCGGGCGGCGGGCGAAATCCTCGGTCTTGAGGTAATCGGTCGAGACCTGGTTGGCGACCGGCGAGAGCAGGCAGCCGACCAGCCCCATGTCGTGATACCAGGGCAGCCAGGAGACGCAGCGGTCGTTGGGCACCACCTCCATGCCGTGGCTGTGGGCGGCGAGATTGTTCAACAGGCCGCGATGGGTGACGGCGACGCCGTGCGGGAAGCGGGTCGAGCCGCTCGAATATTGGAGATAGGCGATCTCGTCCGGGTCCGCCGTGGGGAGCGGCGTCTCCGGCGCCTCGCGCTGCGCAAATGTCTCCCATTCGAGCCCCAGCACGCCCGTGGCCTCGGCGGCGGCGCCGGCCATGGCAGCGAGCTCGACCGGGTAGAAGAGGTGGGAAGGGTCGGAGCTTTCGAGCTGGACCTGGAGCTGGTCGATATAGGAATCGCGGCCGCCGAACGAGGTCGGCAGCGGCAGCGGCACCGGCCAGGCGCCGGCATAGACGGCGCCGAAGAAGAGGGCGGCGAATTCGGGACCGGTTTCGGCGACGAGGGCGATCCGGTCCTTGGGCTTCACTCCCGCCGCGATCAGCCGCCGGGCGGCGAGGATCGCGTCGCCGCGCAATTCGGCGAAGGGATAGGCGCGGACGAGGACGCCGCGCGGATCGTGGAAATTGAGGCCGCGGACCCCCAAAGCCGCATAATCGAGCGCTTCGCCGAGGGTCGAGAAGTCCGCGAAACGGCGCTGCAACGCGTCCGCCGTGGGTGTCGGGACGAGGGTCTCGGGCACTTTTCGGTCGATCCTCACTGGCATCAAAGCTTTGGACGGCAGGCCCGGTTCCCGGCTGCCGGGGGAGGCCTCTTCTATAATCGGGTTGGACTGTGGCACAATGATGGCGCGTGCAACCTGAACGAAACCCGAAGCGAGCGACCAGGGAGCGACCGCCGCTCGACGAGGAGGGGCTGGAGCGGCTCGGCCTCTTCTATGCCGGCCGCTATGCCACGACCCGCGCGAAGCTCGCCGATTATCTGCGCCGCAAGCTCCGGGAAAGGGGCTGGGGCGGGGCCGGGACGCCGCCGGTCGAGGCGCTGGTCGCGCGGTTCGCCGGCCTCGGCTATGTCGACGACGCCGCCTTCGCCCGCGCCAAGACGGGGTCGCTGCTGCGGCGCGGCTATGGCGAAAGGCGGGTGGCGCAGGCGCTGAAGGCCGCCGGCATCGGCGACGAGGATGCGGCGCCGGCGCGGGAAGAAGCGGAGAATGACGCGGAGGCGGCGGCGCTGCGCTTCGCCCGCCGGCGCCGGATCGGCCCCTTCGCGGAGCCCGGGCCGAGCGATTGGGAGGCGCGGCGCAAGGCGGCGGCGGCGATGCTTCGGGCCGGGCACCGGATCGACCTCGTCCGCCGCATCCTCGACGCCTCGCCGGGCGAGGTTCCCGACCCCGATCTGTCCTGAAACACTCCGAAAAACACGTTCCCAACAGGGTAAAAGCCATGTTAGTCCTGTCGTTCAACAGGGTGGAACGGGCGTAGATGATTTCGCGCCGGGAAAAGCGAGCGGACGAGACCGCCCCCGACGCAGAGGGCCAGGAAGTGCCGCGCCCCGAGGACGAGGCGCTGGTCAAGCTCACCGGCACGATGAAATGGTTCGACGCCACCCGCGGCTTCGGCTTCCTCGTCAGCGACCAGGCCAAAGGCGACATCCTCGTCCATTTCAGCGTCTTGAAGGAGCATGACCGGCGCAGCCTGCCCGAAGGCGCGATCGTCGAATGCCTGGTCGCCGAGCAGGAAAGGGGCCTGCAGGCGCGCAAGGTGCTGGCGATCGACCTCAGCCAGGCGGTGGCGCCGGAAGCGCCGCGCGCCGCCATCGCCTCCGGACCGCGCGAGCGGGTCGACCCGTCGGCGCTGATCGACGAAGCCGGCGATTTCGAGGCGGTGCGGGTCAAATGGTTCAACCGGCTGAAGGGCTACGGCTTCCTGGTGCGCGAGGAGGGCGACGACCAGGACATCTTCGTCCACATGGAGACGGTCCGCCGCGGCGGCCTGGTCGACCTCGTCCCCGACCAGCCGCTCCGCGCCCGCATCGCCGAGGGGCGGAAAGGCCCGCTGGCGGTCGAGGTGGAGCCGGATTGACGTTGTGAAAATCGCGGTGGCCGGGGCCGACCCTTACCGTCATTGCGAGCGTAGCGAAGCAATCCAGTGCAGTATTGACGCGAAGGCGCGGGGCTGGATTGCCGCGTCGCTTCGCTCCTCGCAATGACGGGGAAGGGGCGCGGGCCGGCGCTTTCCAACCGTACCCTATTCCCCCGCGCCGCAATTCGCTCTAGGCGGCGGCCATGGGCCTGTTGAAGCAGATCTTCACCTGGTGGGACGGCGCGACCATCACCACCGGCATCCACGTCCGCCGCCACGGCCGCCAAGTCGGCACGGATGCGCTCGGCAATCTCTATTATGCGGCGAAGAAGGGCGGCCGGCGCTGGGTCCTCTATAACGGGCCCAACGACGCCAGCCGCATCCCGCCCGACTGGCATGCCTGGATCCACCACCAGATCGACGGCCCGCCAGACGAATCGCTGCCGCCGCCGCCCAAATTCCTGCGCGAGCCGACGCCGAACCTGACCGGCACGGCCCAAGCCTATCGCCCGTCCGGCGCGCTCGAGCGCGGCGCCCAGCGCCCGGCGGCGAGCGGCGATTACGAGGCCTGGACTCCGGACGATCTATGAGCCGCGCCGCCGGTGCCGTCCTCGCCCTATCGGCGCTCGCCGCGCTCGCCGGCTGCCGCCCGGAAGGCGCGCCCGAGCGCCAGGGGAACGGCCAGGCCAGCGCCGAGGCGCAGACGATCGACATCCCGCAGACCGTCACCGCCGAGACGCCGGGGACGACGCCGATGTACCAGCGCGTCGCCGTGATCGGTCTGCTCAACAAGCGCAACGGCATCGAGCGCGACCTCACGCTGAAGCCCGGCCAGGCGCTGCGCGTCGGCGACGTCATCGTCCGGCTGCGCGCCTGCGAGACGACCGCGCCCTGGGAGATCCAGCAGCTGACCGGCGCCTTCGTCCAACTGGACGTCGCCGATCCCAAGGGCCAGTTCCACCGCGCCTTTTCGGGCTGGCTCTACAAGGAGACGCCGTCGCTCAACGTCGTCGAGCATCCGATCTACGACGTCTGGCCCAAGAGCTGCGCGATGACCCATCCGGAGGCGGGGCCGTCGACGGTGCGGGCCGGATCGGCGGCAAGCAGCCGGTCGAGCGCGCCGAACTCGGCGGCGGTGGGCAAGCCCAAGGCCGGGTCGCCGGCGCCGCCGGCGGCACCGCCGGTCCCGGCGCCGTCGGGCGCGCCGGCCGACAGCGCCTCGGCCAACAGCGTCAGATAATCCTCCTGGCCGATCTCGACCGCGCCGAGGCTGCGCAGGTGATCGGTGATGAACTGGCAATCGAGCAGGCGGTAGCCGCCGACCTTCAGCCGCGCGACCAGCCAGGCGAGCGCCACCTTGGACGCGTCGCGGCGGAGCGAGAACATCGATTCGCCGAAAAAGGCGGCGCCGAGATTGACGCCGTAAAGGCCGCCGGCGAGCTCGCCGTCCTGCCAGCATTCGATCGAATGGGCGTGGCCGCGCAGGTGGAGCAGCCGGTAGCTCTCCTCGATCTCGCCGTTGATCCAGGTTTCCTCGCGGTCGGCGCAGCGCCGCACCACCTCGGCGAAGGCGGCGTCGCGCGTGACCCGGAAGGCGCCGGCGCGCAGCGTCTTCTTCAGCGAGCGCGACAGCCGGAAGCGGTCGAGCGGCAGGATCGCCCGCCGCTTCGGCTCGACCCAGAACACCTCCGCCGCATCGCGCGCGTCGGCCATCGGGAAGACGCCGATCGCATAAGCGCGGAGCAGCAATTCGGGGTCGATGACCGCCATGATCCGCGCTTGTCGCGGCGGGCGGCGGAGGTCAACGTTTCCGTCACCCCAGCGAAGGCTGGGGTCCCAGGGAGAGAGGCGCCGTGTTCTTCACCCGCTGGGACCCCAGCCTTCGCTGGGGTGACGGCGCTACAAAATCTCCCGCACCTTCTCCTGGGGACGGCACAGCCGCACGCCTTTCTCCGTCTCGACCAGCGGCCGCTCGATCAGGATCGGGTTGGCGATCATCGCGTCGAGCACAGCCTCGTCGTCGGCGCCTTCGAGCGCGGCGGCGGCCGGATCCTTGCGCCTGAGGCCCTCGCGCGGCGCCAAGCCGGCGCGGGCGTAGAGACGCTTCAGCTCCTCGCGGCTCGGCGGTGTTTTCAGATATTCGATCACCGTCACCGCCGCGCCCGACTCCCTCAGGAGATCGAGCGTCTTGCGCGACGTGCCGCAATTGGGATTGTGGTAGATAATCGCCTTCACCCTGCCTTCGCCTCCTCGACGAAATCGACGTCGCGCCGCTCGGGGCCCAAAGCGGTCCAGCCGATCAGCACCAGAGCGGCGGCGGCGGCGAAGAGCGCGAGCGCGAAGCCGTAATCATTGCCGCGGCTCTCGGCGATGCCGGTCTGGAAGACCACGTTCCACGACGCCAGCAGGTTGCCGAGCTGGTAGGCGAAGCCGGGGAACATGCCCCGCGCCCGTCCCGGCGACAGCTCGTTGAGGTGGACCGGCACGACACCCCACGCCCCCTGCACCGCGACCTGGAGGAGGAAGGCGCCGATGCCGAGCGTCAGCGGCGTCGCGGCATAGGCCCAGAGCGGGATCGCCGGCAGGACCAGGAAGGCGGCGAGCATGATCGCCCGCCGGCGCCCGATCCGCTCCGACCAGATGCCGAAGCCGATGCCGCCGGTGATCGCGCCGAGATTGGCGATAATCGCGAGGATCCCGGTCAGGTGGGTGTCGAAGCCGTGCTGCTTCTGGAGGAAGGTCGGATAGAGATCCTGGGTGCCGTGGCTGAGCGAATTGAACGCGGCCATCAGCACGACCAGGTAAAGCGCGATCTTCCAGTTGCGGCCCAGCTCGACGAGCGGCCGGGTCAGCTCGACGAACGGACGCCCTTTGGGCCGGGCGCGATGCGCCTCGACCACCGGGCTCTCCTCGACATGCATGCGGATGAGGATGACGAGCAAGGCAGGCGCGACGCCGACCATGAACAGGCCGCGCCAGCCGATATGATCGAACAGCAGGAAATAGACGATCGAGGCGAGCAGATAGCCGGTCGGATAGCCGCTCTGGAGCAGCCCCGAGACCGGCCCGCGCAATTTGGGCGGGATGCTCTCCATGACGAGCGATGAGCCGATCCCCCATTCGCCGCCCATGGCGATGCCGAAGCAGAAGCGCAGGACGAGCAGGCTGCTGAGGGTCGGCGCGAAGCCCGAGGCGAATTCGAGCACCGAGAAGAGGATGATGTCGATCATCAGGATCGGCCGCCGCCCGAACCGGTCCGCGAGCAGCCCGAAGACGAAGGCGCCGAGCGGCCGGGCGGCGAGGGTCAGGAAGACGCCCTTGGCCACCGCGTGGACCTCGGTGCCGAACTCGCTGGCGATGGCGGAGAGCATGAACACCATCAGGAAGAAGTCGAAGGCGTCGAGCGTCCAGCCGAGATAGCTCGCCCAGATCGCGCTCCGCTGCGCGCGGCTGAGCGACTTCAGCTGCTCCCTCAGCATCTTCCTCTCCCCCTGGCGCGGGCGCTCGGCGGCGCCCGTTCGCGGCCTTGTGGCGCGGTCGGCGCGGCTTGTCGAGACGGGCCGGGTGCCGGCTCAGCCGGCAGGGCTGTTTTCCTCCAGGATCAGGCTCCCGCCTCGGCGCGCGCGATCGGCGGCGGGGGGCGCCGTCTCAGGGCCGGGAGCAGGCGGAGCCGCGCGATCCAGAACAGCATGACCGCGAGCACCGCCGGCAGCGGCAGGATGAGCAGAGGCGAGCCCTGGATCGACACCGGCATCACCTTCTGCTGGCCGATGAAGAAGGACAAGGCCGCGATCAGCAGCGCCGTCGACATCCGCCAGACATGGCGGGTGAGCCGCTGCACCCGGCTCGGCGCCTCGCGGAGGAGGAAGTTGAGGTCGAGCGCGGCCGCCAGCAAAGCGAGGGCGCCGAACGGGAGATAGCCGGCGGCGGGAATATGCTCCAGCCGTCCGGACGCGGCCTGGGCGGCCTCGATCGCGAAGGTCAGGCTGGCGGCGACGCAGAACAAGGCGAGCGCCGGTGCGAGCGTCTCGATCCAGCCCCGGCGGCCGTCCCGCCGGCGCATCGCCGTCCAGCCCGTCGCCACCAGGTAGAAAGCGAGGAGACCGGCGACCACCGAGATGCGGGTCGGCTTCAGCACCGCCAGCAGGGTGCCGCCGGATGTCATGGCGAGCATCGCCCAGGCGAAGACGGTGCCCGCCTTGACGTGAAGGGCGCCGCCCTTGCGGACGGCGAGAGCGGTGCCTCCGGCCAGCAATGCGACGCCGCCGCCCGCAATATGGAAGACGAGGACCGGGACGTTCATGATTTACCCTTTGGCTTTGCCGTCCGTCGCAGTATTACAAGGGCAATACACCTGTTGACATGATCGGAGGGGCCGGACGCATGATCCAGGGTTGCAGCCTTGGCTGAGCCGTCCGTCGCCGCGGGCATCGTCCGCGGGATGATGAAGGTCGCGGTGGCGCGCGGCGCGGATGCCGGCGCGCTGGCCCGGGAGGCGGGGATCGATCCGGCCGATCTGGAGGACCAGGACCGGCGGGTGCCGCTTGCCCGCTATCGGGCCTTGATCAAAGCGGGCCAGATCCTCGCCAACGACCCGGCGCTCGCCCTCCATTACGGCGAGGCGGTGGATTTGTCGGAAGTGTCGATCGTCGGGCTGATCGGCCATGCCTCGGCGACCATGATCGACGCCTTCGTCCAGCTGCAGCGCTATCACCGGCTGATGGCCGACATCGACGTCGGTCCCGGCGAGCGGTTCGAGCTGGTGCGGCGGGGCGCGGACATCTGGCTGGTGGACAATCGCCGGCACCCCAACGCCTTCCCCGAGCATGGCGAAACCGCCTTTGCCCAGATGGTCTGCGGCTGCCGCCTGTTCGGCGTCGACCCGTTCACCCGCGCCGTCCGCTTCACCCATGCCGATCCCGGCTATCGCGATGAATATGAAAGGATCCTTGGCGCGCCGGTGACCTTCGGCTGCGACGAGAATGCGATGCTGCTCGAGCAGCGTTTCATGCAGCACCCGATCGCGCGCCAGCCGCGCTACGTCTTCGGCATCCTCAGCGGCCATGCCGAGGCGCTGCTCAAGAATTTGGAAGCCTCCGATACGATGCGCAGCCGGGTCGAAAGTCTGCTGATGCCGATCCTCCACACCGGCGAGGCGCGGATCGAGGCGGTGGCCCGGCGGCTCGGCGTCAGCCGGCAGACCCTCTACCGCCGGCTGAAGGCGGAGGGGACGAGCTTCGAGCGGCTGGTCGACGCGCTCCGCCACAAGCTCGCGCTCCATTATCTCGCCGGCGGAAAGGCGTCGGTGACCGAGATCGCCTATCTGGTCGGCTTCTCCGACCCCGCCGCTTTCTCCCGCGCCTTCAAACGCTGGACCGGCGCCAGCCCGAGCGCGATGCGCGGCCCGCCAGTGTCGTAAGACGATCGGGCTGGGCCTGGCGGCGGATTCCTGAATCGGCTTGCCTTGGCTTTTCTTCAGCCCCTCCGCGCCGGCAGGAAGCGCGGATTGCGCAGCAGGGCGGCGGCGACGAGCGAGACCAGCACGCCGACCGGGAAGATTTCGGCGAAGGTCATCGGCAGCCGGAAGAGCGGATTGGCATATTGCACCTTGAAGCGCTCCATCTCGGCGGTGAACTTCGCCAGCTCCGCGCCGCCGACCCCGGCCGCCTTCTGCTGCGCGATCAGGGCATTCGCATAGCCGTTGGCGAAATCGATGTGGCTGATCGCGACCGACGCTTCCCAGGCGGCGACATAGAAGATTCCGGCGATGAAGCTGATGCCGAGGCCGAGGCCGAGCGCCGGCCAGAAACGGATGACGCCGCCCAGCTCGGCATCGCGATACCGCTTGATCGCGACGAAGATCGTGCTGAGCGCGATCAGCATGATCGTATAGCCGATCGCCATGCCATGCGCCGGCGCATTGCCGTGGGCGGCGATGACGAGGGCCGACAAAGGCAGGCCGGCGATCAGCCCCGCGACGACGCCGTAAATCAGAATCCGTTTCAGCATGTTCTCTCTCCCCCGGATGAATGGCCTGGATGGCCCGCCGATCAGAACCACTCAGGCGGGCGAAGACAATCGCCCGAAAGGATGATTCTCGCCAGATCGCGCCGAATATTCCCGTTCAGGGCACGAACATTCCCGTTCAGGGGACGATGCCGAGCGCCCGCGCCCGGGCGATGGCGTCGGTTCGCCGGCTCGCCTCGAGCTTCTCGAACAGCCGTGCGACATGGGTCTTGACCGTGTTCGGCGAGACGTAGAGCCGCGCTGCGATCTCCTTGTTCGAGCGGCCGGCGGCGATCTCCTCGAGCACTCTCAACTCGCGCGGGCTGATGCCGAGCGACGCCACCGCGCGCGGATTGCCAAACGATGCGGGCTTCGGCGCCGCGGTCAGCCGCCGTCCGGCGAACAGGCCGAGGGCGAGGAAAGCCAAAGCGATCAGGAAGACATAGAGGTCGCCGGTATGAGCCCGGGCCAGGCGCTGATAGTCGAGCCATTGCAGGCAGACGGTCCCGGCCGCCAGGAAAGCGCCGTACAGCGCCGCCTGCTTCCAGAACGACCCCAAGCCTTCGCCCCATGCCCGCCGCGACGCCATGCGCCCGACGATAGCGCGGA
>JAXDOV010000112.1:0-40732 GCA_034668705.1 Sphingomonadales bacterium | reverse complement strand
GTCGATTCGGCGCCGGCATTCTCGAACATGCGGTTGATGTCGCCCGAGGTGACCGGCTTGCCCGGCTCGCGGTTCGGCTTGGCGCCGCCCATGCCGAGGATCGGCGCGGTCTCCACCGGCACCGCGGCGGCCTTCCGCTTCAGGGCGCCGACCGTGCAATTCTCCCGGCCGAGCTTCGTGATCGGATCGTAGGAGAATTCGCGCATGGCGTTGATGTGGGTGATCTTGTCGATCGTCGCGTCGGACAGGTGCTGGACGTCCGCCCACAATTTTTCCGCCGAGTGCGGCCAGACCGAATCCGAATGCGGATAATCGCATTCGTACATCACCATGTCCTCGCCGATATAATCGAGGTTATGGAGGCCGAACCGGTCCTCGATGAAGCAGCTGATGAAGTGCTTCCTGAAGATGTCGCTGGGCATCTTCCCGCCGAAATCGGAATTGGTCCAGGCATTGTGATGGCCGTGGGTGAAGTCGGCGCGCTCGAGCAGATAGGGGATCCAGCCGATCCCGCCTTCGGACAGCGCCATGCGCAGGTTCGGATATTTCTTCCACATCGGCGCCCACATCCAGTCGGCCGCCGAATTGGCGATCGAGATCGGCATCGAGGTGATCCAGGCGTCGATCGGCGACAGGTCCGAGGCATGGGCGGCCGCGGCGCCGGTGCCGATATGGCAGCAGATGACGACGTCGTTGTCGGAGCAGGCCTTCCACAAGGGGTCCCAATAAGGGTCGTGGATCGAGGGCCAGCCGGAGATGGCGGGATTGTCGGAGAAGGACAGAGCATGCACGCCGAGCCTGGCGAGGCGGTCGACCTCCGCCACCGCCGCCTGCATGTCCCAGAAAGGCACCAGCATCAGCGGGATGATGCGGCCGGGCGCGGCTTCCGACCAGTCGTAATAATGCCAGTCGTTATAGGCGCGGATCGCGGCGAGGGCGACTTCCTTGTCGTCCTCCGAGACCTTCTGGAAGCGCTGGCCGGCGAAGCCGGGGAAGGTGGGGAAGCAGATCGACCCGAGGATGCCGTTCGCGTCCATGTCCTCGACGCGCGACTTTATGTCCCAGGTGCCGCGGCGCATCTGCTCGTAGTTGAGCGGCTCCATCCCATATTCTTCCTTGGGACGGCCGACGACGGAGTTGAGGCCCATATAGCCCGCCGCTTTCTCCTCGAACACCCAGACGTCGCGCTCGTCGCGCTTCTCGATGTGGGGCTCCCGGCCCTTGAGGTGCGCCGGCCAGTGCGGCGTGAACGCGCCCGGCGGCTCGATCACGTGATCGTCGACGCTGATCAGGATCATCTCTTCCAGGTTCATCATCATTCTCCGCTAGGGGCCGCTCTGCGCCGGCTGCGACCACCCATAGCGGAAATTCCTTCCCGTCACAAAGGCAGAATGTAATTCTATCATCCGAATATTCGAATTTTGCGGCCGGCGCGGTCGGCGCCCTTGACATGGCGCCCGCCGCGACGTCTTTCCAACCTGAGAATGATAAACTCACAGGAGACGGATCCCATGGGCCTGCTCGAAGGGAATGTGGCGCTGGTGACCGGCGGCGGCGCGGGGATCGGCCGCGGCATCGTCCGCCGCTTCGTCCGCGAAGGCGCCAGCGTCGTGATCGCCGAATATGACGAGGAGCGGGGCCGCCAGGTCGAGCGGGAATGCGCCGAGCTCGGCGGCAAGGCCCTGTTCGTCGCCACCGACGTCGGCGACAAGGCGAGCGTCGAGCGCGCCGTCCAGGCGGCAGTGGAGTCCTATGGGGGGCTCGACACCCTGGTCAACAACGCCTTCGCGCCGAGCCCCGAGGTGCTGCTCGAGAAGAAGACCGACGAGATCCTCGCCCGGACCCTCGACACCACTTTGTGGGCGAGCTGGTGGGCGATGAAGGCGGCCTATCCGCAGTTCCGCGCGCGCGGCGCCGGCAGCGTGATCAATTTCTATTCGATCGACGCCGACACCGGCGCCTGGCGCCACGCCGATTACAATATCGGCAAGTCGGCGATCCGCGGCCTGACCCACAGCGCGGCGTCGGAATGGGGCCGCTTCAATATCCGCGTCAACGCCATCGCCCCGGCGGCGGCCGGGCTGAGCTTCGAGCGGCTGTGCCGCGAGCATCCGGGATTCGAGAAGGTCTCGGCCGGCGCCAAGCCGCTCAACCGAATCGGCTATCCCGAGGAGGATATCGCCCCCGTTGCCGTCTTCCTCGCCTCGCAAATGGCGACCTACGTCACCGGCCAGACCATCGCGGTCGACGGCGGCCTCCATTTGTGGGGCTTCAACTCCAAGCCCGCCAACCTCGCCGAGCTCGACGCGGAGGGCTGATCCTCAGCGCTTGGCGACCTGGATGTCGGTATCCTCCAGGTCCCAGGTCGAGCCGGTCTTGCCTTCGTCGCGGAGCTGGTATTTCAGCACCCGGCCCTGCGGGTTCTTGGGCAGGACGGCGCGGAACTCGATGTACCGCGGCAAGGCGTAATAAGGCACCTTGTCGAGCGACCAGTGGAACAGGGCTTCCTCGGTGAGGGTGGCGCCCGGCGCGAGCACCGCGGTAACCTTCACATCGTCCTCGCCCCGCGGCGAGAAGACGGCGTGCACGGCGGCCTCTTCAATCTCCGGATGGGCGTTGAACGCCGCCTCCATCTCGAAGCTGGAGATATTCTCGCCGCGCCGTCGCAGATAATCCTTCTTGCGGTCGACGAAATAGAAGAAGCCCTCCTCGTCGAACTTGCCGACGTCGCCGGAATGGAGCCACAGATCCTTCATGATCTTGAGCGTCTCCTCGGGCCGGCGCCAATAGCCCTTGAACATGATGTCCGGCTGATTGGGGCGGATCAAGATCTCGCCCGAGACGCCCGGCGGCATCTCGATGCCATTGTCGTCGACGATACGAACGTCGAAATCGGCGATCCGCGTGCCGGACGAGCCCGGCGCGGCAGGGTCGCCGCCCTTGAGCGACGTCACCACCGAGGCTTCGGTCAGGCCGTAGCCGTTGCCGCCGACCTGGCGCGCGCCGAAGCGCTCGCGCCAGATCTTCTTGGTCTCCTCGGTGAACGGATTGCCGCGCACGGTGTGGATCTGGCCGAAGCAGCATTTCGCTTCCTCGGAATCCGGAGCCTGGGCGAGCAATGCCCCCATGCCGCCGAGGATCGAGGCGATGGTCGCGCCGGACCTTTGCACCTCCGGCCAGAATCCGGACACGGAGAAGCGCGGCGCCACCGCCAGCCGGGAGCCGGTGAGGATGGTCGCGACGACGCCGACGCAAACCGCGTTCAGATGGAAAAGCGGCAGCGGCGTGAAGGTCACGTCGTCCGCCGTCGCCGGCCCCGCGCGCAGTTGCAGGCGGGCGAGGTTGCACATGTAATTATACGGGATCATGCAGCCCTTGGACGGACCGGTCGTGCCGGACGTGTAGATCAGCATCGCCAGATCGGCCGGGTCGGGCGCCTCGGTGAACGGCGCCGTCGCGCTGCCGCGGTGATCGTCGAGCGGCGCCACCGGCTGCGCCATCTCAAGAGGCTGGCCGAGGTCTCCGCGATGAAGCAGGATCCGCACCTCCGGCAGGTCGGCGGCGACGGCCGCGATCCGCGGCGCGTAATCCGCTTCCGCGATGACCACGCCGGCGCCCGAATCCCCGATCTGGTGGCGAAGGAATTCGCCGCGCAGGGCGGTGTTGATCGGCACGCTGACGGCGCGCAGCTTGTTGGCGCCCAGCCAGGTCACGACCGCGTCCACATTATTGTCGAGCATCGACAAAACGGTGTCTCCCGCGCTGACGCCGAGCGCTGCCAGCGCGTGGCCGAAGGCGGTGGAGAGCCGGTCGACCTCGCCATAAGTGTAGGTCCGGCCGCCGAAATCGAGCATGATCCGGTCCGCATGGGCGGCGACGGCGCGCTGCAGCGCCGCGATGACCGTGTCGCGGCGGCCGGTGCCCCAGCGATCAGTGGAAGCCATGACATCTCCTGACTGGATGATATGAAGCGGGTCGGGCAAGCATGCGGCCGGCCGTTGCGGCGATGGACGCGGGACGCGGGGCGCTATAGCCATGGGTCCGGGCGGCGTGCGAAGGCAAAGGGGGCGGGAAGTTCTGGCAATGGCGTCGGCGGCGAAGCGGCATATGAGCGGGCAAGGCGGAGCGCCGCATCTTCGGCCGGTGCGGAATGCGCGCCGCCCCGATCCGCGCGCGGCGGCCACCAAGGACCGCATCTTCGAGGCGACCACGCGCGTCATGCTCCGCGTCGGCGTCCATGGCATGGCGATCCAGGATATCGCGATCGAAGCCAGCGTCGCCCGGGGCACCTTGTACCGCTATTTCTCGTCCAAGACCGAGCTGCTCGACGCTTATACCGAATATATGCGCGGCCGGTTCGACGCCTCGCTCAAGGCGGCGCTCGATCATCATGACGCGCCGGAGGCGCGGCTCCAGGCCTTTCTCGGCTTCTTCGATACCTATCTCGGCTCCGAGCAGGCCCGCTCCTTCCTCGAGGCCGAGCCGGAATTCGCGCTCGGCTATTTCCGGCGCAGCTTCGGCGACGGCGTCGGCAAGGCGCGGGAGGCGCTCGCCCCGGTCTTCAACCATTGGGCCGGGCAACTCGGCCGGCCGCTCGACCACGACATGCTGGCGGAGCTGATCATGCGCTTCCTGATCAGCCACGTGCTGGTGCCGGTGCCGCACGGCGGCAAGGGCCTCGCCCGCAAGCTCAGCGACCTCGTGAAGCAGCTCGCCTGACCTCATCGCGCCGCGCCTTGCCGTCGCAAGCTCGCCACCGTCGCCGCATAGGGCTTCAGCCCTGACAGCGAGAGCCACAGCCCGAGCAGGATCAGCGGCACCGTGGTGATCGCGATCGACGCCCCGATCATCGCGTCGTTGTGGAACATCAGGTCCGTGACCAAAGCGATCAGCACCGGGCCGAGGCCGATTCCGACAAGGCCGGCGATCAGCAAGTAAAGCGCCACGGCCTGACCGCGCATCCGGTTCGGGAACACTTCCTGGATCGCCGCCGGCGCCGCCGCCTGGCCCATGGCGAAGCCGGCGACGGTCAGGGCCAGCAGGGCGAAGGCGAAAGTCGCATCGGGCATGAGCGGCCAGCCCGTGGCGGCGGGAAGGATGATCGCCCAGGCGACGATCGTCACCCGCAGCCGCGCGGCGGGTTTCCCCGCGGCGACCCACCGGTCGCTGAGGAAACCGCTGAGCAGGGTGCCGGCAAGCCCGCCGAGCGCCACCAGCAGGCCGAGGGTGACGCCGACCTTTGAGATCGGAAGCCCGTATTTGCGCTGGAACAAGGCCGGCGCCCAGGCGAGCATGCCGTAGCCGACCGCCGCGATCACCGCCGGATAGGTGAGCAAACGGGCGAAGGTGGCGGCATGGGCGCGCAAATAGCGCAGGAAGTCGCCGATCGAAGCGGCGGCGACGCCTTCCGTCTCCCGCCGCGCCGGCTCCCGGACCAGCAGCATCAGCAGCGCCAGCAGGAGTCCCGGCGCGCCCGCGGCGATGAAGCTCAATTGCCACGGCGCCAGCCTCATGCCCGCCACGATCGCGCCCTCATGCGGCAAGGCGCCCAGGATCAGGCCGCCGAGGAACAGGGAAGCCCCCGAGCCGATCGCAAGCGCGACATAATAGACAGCGAGCGCCCGTCCGCGCACGGCCTGCGGCACCGAATCGGCGATGATGGAATAGGCCGCGGGGGCAAGCACCGCTTCGCCGACGCCCACGCCGACCCGCGCCAGCATCAGCATGGCATAGCTGGTCGCGAAGCCGGCGAGGATCGTCATCGCGCTCCACACCAGGATGCCGAACAGGATCAGATTGCGGCGGTTGGCGCGGTCGACGAGGCGGCCGAAGGGCAGGCCCATCAAGGTATAGGCGAGCGCGAAGCCGAAGCCCTGCAGCAGGGCGAATTGCGTG
This sequence comes from Sphingomonadales bacterium, assembly GCA_034668705.1. Classification (GTDB taxonomy): domain Bacteria; phylum Pseudomonadota; class Alphaproteobacteria; order Sphingomonadales; family Sphingomonadaceae; genus Allosphingosinicella. Next base: position 34,837 of record JAXDOV010000112.1, on the reverse strand, counting down.
TCGCTCAGCGCGAAGCCGGCCTTGAGCGGCTTGACGAGCAACGCGGGCAGCTGCCGGTCGAGCTGTGAGAAGAGGGTGACCAGCCACAGGATCGCGATCGCCGACCATGCACGGAGGCGCGGCGGGAAATCGGCGCCGTGCGTCGTTCCGCCTTCCGAAGCGCCGGGATTTCCCCCTAATTCCATCGCCCTTCCTCTCCACGGCTCTCTGGCCGCCGTCAACTGACGTTAGCGCCTTTATTCTCGTTTGCGAACAAAATTCTTGATACAGATCGAATTTCGATCTAATGGACCCACGTCAGGGCGCCGATCGAAGCGTTCGTTCCATCAGACGCACCGGAGAGGAAGCCCTCATGACGAGATCGTATCGCATTGCCCTGCTGGGCGCTGCGGCCTTGAGCTTTCCGGCCACGGCCTTGTTGGCCCGGCCGGCCGCTCCGGCGGCTGCGCCCGAGCCGGCGGTGCCTGCGGCGGCCGAGGGCAAGGAGGCTGCGGGGCTTCCCGATTTGGTCGTCACCGCGCAACGCCGCGAACAGCGCCTGCAGGACGTGCCGGTGGCGGTCACCGCATTCGGCGCCGCGGAGCTCGAGCGCCGGCAGATCGGCGACGTCAACGCGCTTGCCGCGAACGTCCCCGCGGTCACCTTCACCGCGACGCCCTACGGCAATAACGATCTGATCCTCGCCATTCGCGGCGTCGCGCCGGGCGGGGTGCTGCCGAACGTCGACCAGGCGGTCGGCATCTATGTCGACGGCGTCTATTATGCCCGCCCCGAAGGCAGCAATTTCGCTCTGGTCGACCTCGCCTCGGCCGAGGTGCTGCGCGGGCCGCAGGGCACCCTGTTCGGCCGCAACACGATCGCCGGCGCGCTCAACCTCACGACCACCAAGCCGCGCTACGATTTCGAGGGCTCGGCCAAGGTGAGCTATGGCAATTACGATGCGCTGGGCTTCACCGGCATCGTCAACCTGCCGATCGTTACCGATCATCTTGCCTCGCGATTCGTTTATTCGCACATCCAGCACAAAGGCTATGGCTACAACCCGGCGCTGCACAGCCCGGTCGCGGATCAGAATGACGACTTCTTCCGCGGCAGCCTGCGCGCCGACCTGACCCACGACCTGCGCGTCGACCTCAGCTTTGATTATTATGACGGCGTCAATCACCAGCCTTTGTGGGTGCTGGCTTATTATCAGGCCGGCCTTTCGCCCGCCAATCTCGCCCCCTATGTCGCCGCGCCCCGTTCGCGCATCAGCATGGCCGGCATCAATCCGCTGAACCATTCGAAGGTCTACGACGCGACCGCCACCATCACCGCCTCGCTCGGCGCCGCCACCTTCAAGTCGATTACCGCTTATCGGAACATCAATTTCCAGGGCGCTTCCGACCAGGATGCGACGCCGATCCCGAATGCCGACGTGCGCACCTTCACCCTGCGCGGCGATCAGGTCACGCAGGAGCTCCAGCTGCTCGGCAAGGCGTTCGGCCGGCTCGATTGGGTGGTCGGCGCCTATTATTTCCGCGAGCAGATCCACAATTCTCCGATCTCGCGCGTCGGCACGTTGATCCAGGACAATTCGATCAATCCGACCAACGAGTCGATGAGCGTGTTCGCTCAGCTCACCTACGAGATCCTGCCCCGCCTGCGGCTGACCGGCGGCGTCAGGCGGGTCCATGACGCGCGCAGGATGCTCTATACGCCGGCCCGTTATTCCGTTGCCGCCGCCTTTGCGAGCGTGGCGGAGGCGCCGCCCTCGGCGATCACGCCGGCGGCCTGTCCGTTCACGGCAATCGGCCTCAACCAGGCGCCGCCGGGCGGCTGCATGTATCACCCGCCCGACATCGCCTTCAATTACACGCCTTTCACCGTCGGTCTGGACTATCGGCTGGGCGAGGGCGGCCTCGTCTATGCCAAATATTCCAAGGGCTTCCGCTCCGGCGGCTTCCAGCAGGCGAGCGGCACCACCGCGATCTTCTACACCCCGTTCCGCGAGGAAAAGGTCGGAAGCTGGGAAGTCGGCACCAAGCTTTCGCTGCTCGACAACCGCCTGCGGCTCGGTGCTTCCGCTTATTATTCGAAATATTCGAACATCCAGCAAAATGCCGTGCTCCAGGCGAGCCCGGTGGTGATCGCGACGCTCAATGCCGGCGAAGCGGAGATTTACGGCGGCGAGTTCGAGGCAACGGCCTTGATCGGCCGGCTGCGGCTCAACGGCTCGCTCGGCCTCATCCACCCCAAGTTCACCAAGGGTCCGTTCGTCGGCTCGGAAGTCCCGACCGTCGCCCACACCACCTTCAGCCTCGGCGCCGACCTTCCGCTCGACATCCAAGGCGCCGGCAAGCTCACCCTGCACGCCGACTACAATCATCAGTCGAAGGTCTTCTTCCTGAACACGGCGCGCGTGACCGCCACCGGGACGCTCCCTTATTCGCCTTTCCAGATCGCCTCGGTGACGCAGCAGGGCTACGGGCTGCTGAACGCGCAGGTCTCGTTCGAATTCAAGGCCGTGCCGCTGACCCTCGCCGTCTACGGCAAGAACCTCACCGACGAATATTATGCCGGCCGCTCCGGCTCGTTCTACGGCGCCAATTACAACTCGATCGTGATCGGAGCGCCGCGCACCTATGGCGTCAGCGCGACCTACCGGTTCTGAACCATGTTGAACAAAAGCGGCGATATTGACTCGGAAAGCGTGACGGCGCAGCCTCTCGGGAGGAGAGGCGGCGCGGCATCGCTGCGCGCGAGCGAGTCGGGTCGCCAGGGATTCCAGAAAGGACCATCGTCATGCTGATCGACCTGCACGCCCACGCCCCCTTGCCCGGCTATTACAACCAGCACCCGCATTGGGGGCCGTTCTTCGAGAAGGGTGACGACGGCGACATCCGGCTGCGGGTCGGACATTGGATCCTCACTTTGGGCTCACCCGAGCGCAAGGCGGCCGTCCGTGCCGGCAAGGCGCCGTCGCTCGAGGAATATTTCGAAAGCTGGCGCAATCCGCAGAGCCGCCTCGCCAAGATGGACGCGGCGGGCCAGGACGCGCAGGTGCTGTCGGTGCCGTCGCACATCTACATGTATTGGGCCGAGCCCGAATTCGGCGTTCCGTTCGCCCGCACCGTCAACGACACGCTCGCCGAATATTGCGCGGGTGGCGATGGCCGTCTGTTCGCCTGGGCCCATGCCCCGCTCAACGTCCCCGAGGAGGGTGCCAAGGAGCTCCGCCGCGCGGTCAAGGAGCATGGCTTCCTCGGCCTCAGCGCCGGCGGCGCCAATTTCGGCGGGCTCGAATTCGACGATCCGGCGATGGACCCGATCTGGAAGGCTCTTTGCGACCTCGATCTGCCGATGTTCGTCCACGGCTACAACCAGTCGGTGTCGTGGGGCGAGAAGGCCAATGACGACAAATACGAGACGACCGCGATCGTCGGCATGCAATATGACGAGACGCGCTGCTTCTGGTACATGGTCAATGGCGGCGTGTTCGACCGCTTCCCCGACCTCAAGGTCTATATCACCCATGGCGGCGGCTACGTGCCGTGGCAGCTCGGGCGCCTGAACGAGTGCAACAAGAATCTCGACGCGACCCAGAACAAGAAGGCGCTGGTCGACTATCTGCCGAACTTCTATTTCGACCTGGAGCTGCACGAGAAAATCATGCGCCAGGCGATCCTCGACCTGATCGGCGCCGACCGTCTGCTCTACGGATCGAATTTCGGCGGCAGCGACGCGGTGCGGCACGACCTCACCGAGGGGCTGCGCATCTCCGACGAGGATCTGCAGAAGATCCGCTACAAGAACGCGCTCGACCTGCTCCACCTCGATCCGGCGAAGATCGGGCGCGCCCGGACCGCCGTCGCCGCCTGATGCGCATCGCCAGGGCCGAAAACGGGGGCGCGCCGTTCTGGGGAATGGTCGACGCCGACGCGTCGACCATCCGCCCGATCGCCGGCGCTTTCGCCGAATGGGCGCCGGCGCTGACCCGCGGCGAAGGCGAGGGCGCCTTGCGCTTCGCCGGGGCGCTGCCGCTCGAATCCGTCCATCTGCTGGCGCCGGTCGAGCGCAGCGCGCGGGTGATGATCGCTGGGGTCAATTACACCAAGCATCTGGTCGACTTCGGAATCTCGGCGCCCTCACAGCCCTTCGCCTTCCTCAAGGCCCATCGTGCCCTGATCGGCCCCTATGATCCGATCCGTTTCCCGCCGCTGACAAGCGAGCTCGACCATGAGGTGGAGCTGGTGGCGGTGATCGGCGCGGAGCGGGTCGATCGCGACGATCCGCTGTCGAGCGTGCTCGGCTACACGATCGGCAACGACGTCAGCGCCCGCGACCTGCAGCGCAGCGGGCCCAAGGGCGTCGGCATGGACCTGCTTGCCGCCAAGAGCCTGGATTCGACCACGCCGGTCGGCCCCTGGATCGTCACCCGCGACGAATTTCCGGCCGGTTCGCCGTCGCTCGCGATGACGCTGGCGGTCGACGGCGACGTCCGCCAGTCGGCATCGAGCGGGGACATGACCTGGGGCGTCGACGCGCTCATCCGCTTCATCGACGAGCGCACCAGCTTCGATTGCGGCGACCTCCTCTTCACCGGCTCGCCGGAAGGGGTGGGGCAGGGGACCGGCCGCTTCCTCAACCCCGGCGAGCTGGTCGAAGCCAGGATCGAAGGTATCGGGGCGCTTCGGAATTTGGTCGGGCCGAAAGGCTGAGCCTCAGCCCTCGGTCCGGACCAGGGGATGCCGTTCGCGCTGGAGCGCGCGCTGCACGGCCGGCCGCGCCATCACCCGCTGGGCGTGCGCGGCGAAATTCGGCAGCTCCCCGACCGGCTGGCCGTCGGCGATCGCCCAGCCCCAGAACACCAAAGCATAGCCGTCCGCCGCGGTGAAATGGTCGCCGGCCAGCCATGTCCGGCCGGCGAGCATGTCGTCGATCCGGCGCAGGTCGGCGAGGAAGCGGGCGCTGCCGGCGGCGGCGAGGGCGGCGTGACTCGCCTCGTCCGCGGCGAAGCGCGACGGCACCCGCGCCTGGCGCCGGTCGAGATGCGCGGTGCTGGCGAACCAGCTCATCATCGAGATGCATTGCGCGGCTTCGAGCGGGTCTTCGGGCAGCAGGCCGGAGTCCGGGAACAGGCGCGCGAGCAGGGTCAGGATGGCGATATTCTCGGTCAGCACCTCGCCGTCGACGCGCAAGGCGGGGACCTTGCCGGCCGGCACGATCGCCCGGTAGGCGGCGACCTCCTCTTGCCGGTAGAGCTTGACGAAATGCGCCTCGAACGGCGCCCCTGTCTCTTCCAGCCCGATATGCGCGGCGAGCGAGCAGGTGGTGGTCGTGTAATAGAGTTCGAGCTTCATCCCTGCCTCATTCCCGGACCAGCAGCACCGCTCCGCCCAGCGGCCCCCCGCCGGCGGCGCAGGCGGCGACGTCGTGCTTGCGGATCTGCCGCTCCCCCGCCCGTCCCCACAATTGGGTGCAGGCTTCGTGGACGTAGCCGAGCCCATGGGTTCTTCCGCCGGAAAGCTGTCCGCCATTGGTGTTGAGCGGAAGCTGGCCGCCGAGCGAGATTCGCTCGCCGCCCTCGACGAAGCGCCCGCCCTCGCCCTTGCCGCAGAAGCCGAGCCCCTCCAGCCACATCAGGGTGAGGATGGAGAAGCCGTCATAGAGCTGGGCGGTGTCGACGTCGGCGGGCCTGTAGTCGGTTTCGCTCCACAGCATGCGGCCGACGTCGACGGTCGCCATCTCGGTCAGCGAGATCTGGTCCCACGACCAGGGCTGCGACAGCGCCGATCCGATCGCCTCGATGCGGATCGGCGGGTTGGGCCCGTCGCGCGCCGCGTCCGGCGCCGAGACGATGAGCGCGGTCGCGGCGTCGCAATGGACGTCGCAGTCGAGCAGGCGCAGCGGCGACGAGATGATCCGCGAGGCGAGATAGGCGTCCAGCGTCAGCGGCTCGCGGAAGATCGCCTTCGGGTTGAGCGCCGCATGGGCGCGCAGGGTGACGGGGATCCAGCCGAGCTGCTCCGACGTCGTGCCGTAATCGTGGAAATGGCGCTGGGCGTACATGGCGATCAAATTGACCGCCGAGCGGGCATTGAACGGCGTGTACCACTGCCAGAAATAGCTGCCGTCGCGCCCGATTGTCTTGTTGGCGAGCGACGAGGCGTTGCGATCGACCTTTCGCGCGCTCGCCTCGGTGATGGTGCGGAAGACCAGCACGTGCCGGCAGATCCCCGCCGCCACCGCCATCGCCGCGTGGATCAGGGCGGCGAGCGGCCCCGGCGCCTCATAGCCGCCGCCATACCATTTGGTGTCGATGCCGAGCACCGATTTCAGCGCCAGTGGGCCGACCGGCGAGAAGGGATTGCCATTGTCGTTGTCGCCCGGCCAGCAGGCGACGCCGTCGATGTCGCGGGCGGTGAGGCCGGCGTCGCGCATCGCCTCGAGAGCGGCGTCGACCGTCAGCTGCATCGCCGACCGGCTCGAGGGTCGTCCGATCTCGGACTGGCCGATGCCGGTGATCGCGCCATAGGCCCCGCCCATCAGACTTCCTTCTCGAACTGGGGCAGCCAGACATCCTCGCACTGGAGGAAGGCCACGCGCACGCGCAGGCCGATCGTCACCTCATCCGGCGGCATGTCGACGATGTTGGTGACGAAGCGCAGCCCCGGCTGCTCGTCGAGCTCGACGATGGCGATCACATAGGGCTCGGCAAGCTCGGGCACCCAGGCCTGGCGATTGATCGTGAAGCTCGCCACCACGCCGCGCCCCGAGACCGGCTCGGGGCCGACGTCGGTCGAATTGCAGCGCGGGCAGACCGGGGCCGGCGGGTGGAACCATCGATGGCAGCCGCGGCAGCGGTGGATCAGCAGCCGGCCCTGTTCGCCGCCCTGCCAGAAGGCCCGGTTCTCCGGCGTCAGCAGCGGGAGCTTGCGTTGCATCCAGGCAATCCTCTCCGCCCCGCTTGTAGCCGCGTCCTGCCGCAAGTCGAGCGGGGACCGTCGGCGTTGCATTCCAATGTCAGAACGTCATGTCAATATAAGATTGCGTGCACCGAAAGCTGCGGTTATGCGACCCCCGACGGGCCAGGCGCGAACGCCATGGCACAGGGGAGGATGATTATGAAGATCTCGTGCGCCACGAGCGCCATGGCAATGGCGGCGGGCGCGTTCGCCGCACCGGCATTCGCCCAGGACAATCCGGCCGCCGCCACGCGCGCCGCCGTGCGCGCCGAGGCGCCCGCCGCTGCTCGGGCCGATGCGAAGCCCGACGGCGATATCGTCGTCACCGCCCGCCGCCGCGAGGAGACGTCGATCGCCATCCCGGTGGCGGTGACGGCGCTCGACCGGAACATGATCGATCGGCAGAACATCACCTCGCTCGCCGACATCGCCAAGCTCGTTCCCGGGCTGAAGGTCGGCGAAGTCTCGGGCGGCGTCGGCGGCACCATCGTGCTGCGCGGCGTCGGCACCACGGCGGGCTCGAACGCCTCGTTCGAGCAGACCGTTTCGACCAATATCGACGGCGTCCAGCTGAGCCGCGGCAATGCGCTGCGGCTGGGACAGATCGACATGCAGACGATCGAGATCCTGAAGGGTCCGCAGGCCCTGTTCTTCGGCAAGAACAGCCCGGCCGGCGTGATCTCGATCCGCTCGGCCGATCCCGGCGATGCGCTCGAGATCATCGGCCGCGTCGGCTATGAGTTCAATGCCCAGGAGATGCGCGGCGATTTCGTCGTCTCCTCACCGCTCACCGAGACGCTCGGCGTCCGCCTCGCCCTTTCGGCCTCGACGATGGACGGCTTCCGCACGAACCTGGCCGGTCAGGCCATGGCGGCCGCGAATGCGATCCGTCCCGGCACCGTCACCGGCTATGTGCGGCGGGGGCCGGAGCAGGAATTCTATTTCGGCCGCGGCACGGTGAAGTGGAAGCCCTCGTCGGCATTCGACGCGCGCGGCAAGTTCACCTACGCCAAGGTCAGCGGCATCGGTTATCAGCAGGGCGGCGGCTTCCAGCGCATCTACTGCCCGAACGGCGGCGTTCCCTTCCAGAACAACCAGGCCACCGCGGCCAATGGCGGCGTGGCCAATCCGGCGCTCGCGGCCGCGCTCGCGGTCGACGATTGCAAGGCGAACAACCTTTTCGCCAACGGCCAGCTCAACCCGGCCTTCCTCGCCCAGGCGCCGTTCGCGGACCGGGACCCGCGCGGCAAGGGCGACTACCTCCAGATGATCGGCTCCTGGGAGATGAACTATCGCCTGCGCGACCATCTGAAGCTCACCTCGGTCACCGGCTATGTGAAGCAGAAGGAGTTTCGCTACGACACGTACAGCAATTCGCCTTCGGACGCGGTCGCGGCGCTCGATTTCTATGGCTACACAAGATACCGGCAGGTCTCCGAAGAGATCCGGCTGACCTCGAGCATGCCCGGTCCGGTCAATTTCCTGCTCGGGGGTTATTACGACAAGACGCGGCTGGCGACCAACACGACGCTGATCGTCAACGGCCCGATCTTCAACCAGCAGATCGAGGGGCGGGCCCTTTCCGGCTTCGGCCAATTGCTGTGGAACCTCGTGCCGACGCTCGAACTCGCCGGCGGCGCCCGCTACACAAGCGAGGATCGCGACATCGTCGTCACCCGCAACGGCATCGTCCAGCCGCTGCTGATCAACCACGCCCGGTTCAACAACCTCAGCCCGGAAGCGACGATCACCTATCGCCCGACCGGACGGCTGACCTTCTACGGCGCCTACAAGCAGGGGTTCAAATCGGGCGGCTTCGCGGCGCCGCTGACCAGCGGCGCCGCGCTCGTCGCGCCGGGCCCGAACTTTCTGTACAAGCCCGAAAAGGTGAGCGGCTTCGAGATCGGCGCCAAGGCCTTGCTCCTCGACGGCACCCTGCGGATCAACACCGCCGCCTATTCCTATAAATATTCGGACCTGCAGGTGAACTCGCTCGACAATTCGAGCGGCGTCGCCGTCATCCGCGTGACCAATGCGGCGGCGGCGCGGGTCAAGGGCGCGGAAGGCGATTTCGTGCTGCGGCCGCACGGGCTGCGCGGCTTCGACCTGCATGGGGCGGTGGCCTATAACGATGCGCGTTACACCGACTTCCTCGCGACCTGCTATATCGGGCAGACCGTGGCGATGGGCTGCAACCGCAATCCCAATGCCGCGGGCGTCAACCAGGGACAGCAGCTCGCGGGACAGCAGCTGATCAACGCGCCGCGCTGGAACGGATCGATCGGTTTCAACCTCGACCGGAACGTGGCATCTTCGGGCCTCGCAATCGGCTTCAGCGGGGATGCGGTGTTCAAGTCGAGCTACAATCCCCATCCTGAACGGGCGCCCGGAGCGCAGCAGCGCGGCGTGACCTTCCTCAACGCTACGGCCCGCGTCTACGATCGTGATCATGGCTGGGAAGTCGCATTGATCGGCCGCAACCTGACCAATCAATATCGCGTCGACGTCGCGTCCAATGCCGGCCAGACCGGCATCGCCGCGCGCACCGGCACGACGATTGCCGGCGGGCTCGCGGACCTCAACGGCAACGTCAATCGCGGCCGCGAGCTCCTGCTGCAGCTAACCCTTCGGCCGGTGCGGCCGTAGGAGCCGAATGGACCGCCGGCATATTCTGTCGATGGCCCTCGGCGGCGGCCTGGCCGCAATGGCCGCCGCGGCGCCGGTGCGGCTGCTCGGCGCGGCGGCGGCTCGGCGGCGGCGCGGCATCGTCGACGTCCATGCCCATCTCGCGATTCCGTCCTATCTCGCCTTGCTGGCGCAGGCCGGCGTGAAGACCCCCGGCTATTCCACGGCGGCGGGCGCGGCGGCGCCGACCAGCGGCGGCAAAGGCGCCGACAGTCCGGAGGCGATGGCGCAGCGCGTGGCGCTGATGGACGGGGCAGGCGTCGTCACCCAATTGCTCTCCCAGTCCCTGGGGCCCTACGTGGCCGACGAGGCGGTGGCGGTTCGCGCCGCGCGGATCGCGAACGATCGCTATGCCGCTCTGGCCCGCGCGCATCCCGGCCGCTTCCTCGGCCTTGCGTCCCTGCCGCTGCCCCATGTCGATGCCGCCCTCGCGGAGCTGCGCCGCGCGCTGGACGAGCTCGGCCTCGCCGGCGCCGCGCTGCACGCGACCTGCCTCGGCACCTCGATCGCCGACCCGCGCTTCGCGCCTCTGTTCGCGGAGATGAACCGCCGCCGGGCTCTGCTCTGCCTCCACCCGAGCGTGAACGGCCTGCTGTCGCCTCTGGTGCTCGACTGGCGGCTGGAAGCGGCCGCGGGGCCGCTGCTCGAGGATAGTGTGGTGGCGCTGCAGCTGTTCGCGGCCAACATCCCAATCCTCTACCCCGACGTCAGGATCGTCGTCCCGCACCTCGGCGGAGGGCTCGCCTCGATGCTCGACCGGCTAGACAATCAGCTCCACCTTTCGATCCCGAACCTCGCCGCACGGCCCAGCGAGATGGCGCGCCGGCTTTACTACGACACGGTCTCGCACGGCTCGGCCCCCGCGCTCCACGCGGCGGTCGAGGCGTTCGGCGCCGACCGCCTGCTCCCCGGCAGCGACTTTCCGGTGCTGCTTTCCTTCGAGCCCTATGCCGCCACGTTCGGCTATGTGGTCAAGGCGCTGAAAAAGCCGGAGGCAGACCTCATCCTCTATCGCAATGCCGAAGCCCTGCTGCACCCATGGCGCGCGGCCGCGTGACGGACGCCGGTCCCTCCACCGAAGCGCAGCGGCCCATCGCCGGCCGCGCCTGGTGGGCGCTCGCCGTGCTCACCCTGATCTACATGCTGCACTCCGTCGACCGGTCGGTGATGTCGATCGTGATCGAGCCGATCAAGAAGGAGTTCCATCTCGGTGACGGGCAGCTCGGCATCCTCACCGGCCTCGCCTTCGGCTTCACTTATGCGATTGCGGGGTTGCCGCTCGGCTATCTGATCGACCGGGTCGACCGCCGGCGCCTGCTCGCCGTCCTGGTCGCGATCTGGAGCGGCTGCACCGCCTTGTGCGGCGCGGTGCAGAGCTATGGCGCCCTCGTCGCGGCGCGGCTCGCGGTCGGCATGGCCGAGGCGGGCGGGGCGCCGACGGCGATGTCGATGATCGGCGACCTGTTCCCGCCGCGCCGACGCTCGACCGCGATCGGCATCTTCTGGGCGAGCACCGCCTTCGGGACGGCGGCGAGCTTCATTCTCGGCAGCCTGATCGCCGTCCATTACGGCTGGCGCGCGGCGTTCCTCGTCGCCGGCCTGCCCGGTCTCGCCATCGCCGCCTTGCTGTTCTTCACGGTCGTCGAGCCCCGCCGCACCGCGGACGCTTCGGGAGTCGGCGCGCCGGCGCTGCGCGAGACCCTGCGCTACGTGCTCCGGCGGCCGCTGTTCCTGCACGTGTTCATCGGCATGTCGCTCAACTCGATGATGCTGTCGGGCGTTTTGGTCTGGCAGGCCTCCTTCCTGATCCGGGTCCATCATCTGTCGCTGGCGAGGGCGGGGCTGCTCGCCGGCCTGGCTGCGGGCCTGTTCGGCGGGCTGGGCGCGCTGCTCGGCGGACCGCTCGGCGACCGGGTCTTCAGGCGCGGCGGCATGGCCGCCTTGCCGCTGACCGCCTGTCTCACCACTTTGGTCTCGGTCGCGACCGGCCTCGTCTTCCTGCTTTCGCACAATCTGGTGGTGGCCCTCGGCGGGCTGGTCCTGTTCGAGATGATCGTGCGCGGCTACACCGCGCCCGGCTACAGCGCGATCATCGGCAGCGTCGAACCGCAGATGCGCGGGATCAGCGTCTCCGCCCTCCAGATCGCCACCAACCTCGTCGGCTACGGCCTCGGCCCCTTTCTCGCCGGCGCCGTCAGCGACTGGGTCGGCGGCCCCGACGGGATCAGGTGGGGGCTGGCAGCCTTGATGCTCACCGGCGCCTGGGCCTGCATTCATTATGCGCTCGCCTGGCGGGCGGGATTGCGGGCCGATGCGCCCGGCAGAGGAGGCATGACATGAGGCTGGTGACCTGGTCGAAAAATGGCAAGGCGCCGAGATCGGGCGCTCTGATCGACGGCGACACGCGCATCGTCGATCTCGCGTCGGCGGCGGACGGGCGCGGCGGCGGCCTGTTCTCGAGCCTGCAGGCTTTGATCGACGGCGGCGAGACAGCGCTGGCGCTGGCACGGGAGGTGGCGGCGAACCCGCCCGCCTCGGCTTTGGTCGCCAGGTCGGATGCGCATCTCCATGCCCCGCTCCAGCCGCCTCAGCAGTTGCGCGACTGCTCCTGCTTCGAGCAGCATTTGCGCAACAGCTTCCAGGCCGCGCGGAGGTTCAGGACGCGCAAGGCGCCCGACCCCGAAGCCGCCTATCGCGCGCTCGGCACCGAGGACGAGGACAAGGTGATCGAAACCTTCCGGCGCCAGCCCATTTATTACAAGGCGAACCGCCTGTCGGTCGTCGGCGCCGATGATGAGGTTGTCTGGCCGAGCTATTCGCGGGCGATGGATTTCGAGCTCGAATGGGCTTGCTATATCGGCCGCAAGGCGAAGGACGTGCCCGCCGAGGAAGCCCGTCCCTATATTTTCGGCTACACCATCTACAACGACTTCACCGCCCGCGACGCCCAGGCGCTCGAAATGAGCGGGCAATTGGGCCCGGCCAAGGGCAAGGATTTCGACACCGGCAATGTGATGGGGCCATGCCTGGTCACCGCCGACGAGATCCCCGATCCCTATGCCCTGACGATGATCGCCCGCGTCAACGGGGAGGAATGGGGCAGGGGGTCGACCGCGGAGATGGGCTGGACCTTCGAGCAGGTCATCGCCCACATCTCGCGCTCCGAGACGCTCTATCCCGGCGAGGCTCTGGGATCGGGGACGGTCGGCACCGGCTGCGGCCTGGAGCAGATGCGCTATCTTCAGCCCGACGACGTCGTCGAGCTGGAGGTCGAGCGGATCGGCATCCTGCGGAGCCGGCTGGTCAGGCCCTGACGCCGCGCATCAGGCGGCGAGCCCCTCCAGCTCGAACACCTGCCCGTCCAGCTCGCGCGGGTCGATGCGGATCAACGGCGCGCCGCCGACCGCGTCGGATTCGGGCACCCATTCGAAGGCGATGCCCTGTTCGCGCAACTGCTCCGCTTTGGCTTCCAGATCGAAGACGCCGAGGCGGATGAAATGCGGGCCGGGGCCCCAATTGTTCAGATAGAGGCCGGTCGGCGAATCCCAGCGCGTCGGTTCGACCACGTCGAGCATCGCGCTGTGCCGCATGGTGAAGCCCATGCGGGCGCGGCGATAGCCCTCGCCGCTGAGGTCGGCGACCGATTCCGGCTCCCATTCCAGATTGTCGCGCAGCTTGCTCAGCGTGAAGTCGAGATCGCGGACGATGAAGCCGCGCGCGGTGACCCGCAGCAGCTCGCCGGGCTTTGGATCCTGCACGATCGGCGGCGGATCGGCGAAGGCCTCGGCCGGCATCATCGTCGGCTCCATCGGGATGAACTCGATGCAGAGGCCGCCGTCGACCGACGGGTCATATTGGGGATCCTCCGGCGTCACCCCCAGCCACAGCCGGTCGAACTCCATTTCGGGCGTGCGCTGGGCGAGCCGGAAACGGACCTTGCGTTCGTGCAGGCGCTGGATCAGCGCGTTGAGCTTCTCCCGCCACGTCACCAGCACGACCGAATGGGTCAGCATCGGCCGGTGGTGCCCCTGGTAAAGCTGGAGGCCCTTGAGATGGTCGTGGAAGAGGGGATCGCCGGGATTCGGCCGGTCGAGATGCACTTGCGGCTCGATCCGCGTCGGCGCCACCGCAAGCGACTTCTGCACGCGCAGAAAATGGGCGATATAGGGATGATTATCGAAGGCCTGGCGCCAGCGGGGATGGCTGTGCACGCCCAGCTTGGAGACCAGCATCTCGGTCATCGCGTCGGGGTCCGGCACCATCATGTCGGCGCTCAGCAGCATCTCGAACCTGGACATTTTCCTTCCTCCCCGACTGTCTTCTGGCATAATCTCGCGGCGTGCCAAAGTCGCTAGCATCTATCTAATATCAGAAGAAGAGCCTATGTTCAGATCAAATTCGCGGCTTCGGCGGCGGCCGCGCGAGGGGAGAGCGTCATGACGGTGCGGGCCATGGATCATTTCACCATCGTCACCGACCGACTCGATCGCACCGTCGCTTTCTATGCGATGCTCGGCCTCGAGCAGGGCCCGCGGCCGGATTTCGGCGTGCCCGGGGCGTGGCTCTATGCCGGCGACCGGCCGGTGCTGCACATCCTCGAAGTCGGGCGCATGCCCGAGATCCGCCGCGGCGTTCTCGATCATATGGCCTTCACCTGCGAAGGGCTACCGGAGATCGCCGCCACTCTGCGCGACCGCGGCATTCCCTATAGCATCATCCGGACCCCGCGGCCTTTCTCGCGCTGGCAGATGTTCCTCGAAGATCCCAACGGCGCCGAGGTCGAGCTCGATTTCGCCATCGAGGAGACGCCGCCCGAAGACTGGAAGGCGGGGGGAGCGCCGGGCCGTTGACGAAAGCGAGCATCGCGGAGCGCCGCGCATCGGCCCACCAGGCCTATCGCGCGCTGCCGGACAATCTGCGCGGGGCGCTGTGGCTGGTCGTCTCCGCCGCCTTTTTCACGGCGATGACCATGCTGATCAAGCTCCTCCACGGCTACGCGCCGCCGGTCCAGGCTCTGTACAGCCAGGCGGCCGGCCTGCTGCTGATGATTCCCCTCGTGATACGGAGCGGCGGCAAGGTGCTCGCCCTCGACGGAATGTGGATGCAGATCGGGCGCTCGCTCTCCGCCGCGGCGGGCGTCACTTTGGCTTATTATGCCGTCCAGAACCTCCCTTTGGCCGACGCCAATGCGATCTCGTTCACGCGCGGCCTGTGGATCGGACCGCTGGCGGCCCTGGTGCTGCGCGACCGCGTCGCCCCCGCGACCTGGGCGGCGCTGCTGATGGGCTTCGGCGGCGTGCTGCTGATCGCCCGGCCGTCGCAAATGGGTGCGATCGGCTGGGCGCATCTCGCTGCCACCGCATCGGCCTTCCTGCTGGCGCTGAGCGTCACCGGCATCAAGATCCTGACCCGGAAGAACAGCGTCGCCACGATCATGGTCTGGTCGTCGATCCTCGGCCTGCTGCTGCTCTTCCCGGTCGCGCTCGGCTCCTGGCGCTGGCCTTCGCCGACCGATTTCCTGCTGCTGGCCCTGCTCGGCGGCGTGAGCGTCGCGACCACGGCGAGCTATATCCACGGCATGGCGATCGGCGAGGCTGCGAAGCTCGCCTCCGTCGATTATATCCGCCTTCCCTTCGCGATCGCGGCGGGCTTCCTGGCTTTCGGCGAGGTCCCCGGCCTCTGGGCGATGCTGGGGGCCGCCCTGATCGTCGTCACCGCGCTGTGGGCGGCGGTGAGCGAGCATCGCGCGCCGCCGGTCGACCTGTGAGGGGCGGCCATCTCGCCGGCGCGGGCGCCCACTCCTATCGTGAGGGAAACACGATTTCCGGATCCGAGGAGCCGCGCGCTTGAGGACCTAAGACCTGCGGCTTACCGGCTTCGGAATGAGCGTGTCCATAATCTACGGAGAATGCCGACGGCGCTCGATACGCGCAACGACGGCCTACGTACGAAGAAAGCGACGGCCCAAATTCACAAGGGAGTTCTCGAGCGAGCTGTTTGATCGTGTCTGCTAGACGACGCCGTCGCCTCGTAGGGTCTACGTAGGGTTAATGCGTAGGGCCAAGACAATTTGTTCTGTGATCAGATGCATAGGATCCGAGTTCGAATCCCTCTCGCTCCGCCCCATCGCGCCGACGGCGCTCATGCCATGCATGCGACCAAAGGCGACCTGGCGACGATCGTCGTGCCGGGCCCGCGGCTGCTGATCTCGACGGTTCCGCCGAGCTGGGCCATGCGCGCGCGCATGCCGGCGAGGCCGCTCCCGCCCCGTGCCTGGAGGGAGGCGGGCCGCGCATCGAAGCCGACGCCGTCATCCGCGATCGTCAGGACGACGTCCCCGTCGACGACGTCCAGGGCGACCGCGACGGTCGCGGCATGGGCATGGCGATGGACGTTGGCGAGCGCTTCCTGCAGGACGCGGAAAAGCGGCATGGAGGCCAGAACGGGGAGCGCGTCCGCCTCGGGCGCGATCCGGATCTCGACCGCTGTCCCGCTCCGCCGCCCGAAGCCCTCGGTGAAGAGCCGGAGCGCCTCGCCGAGCCCGTGACTTTCGAATGCGGGCGGATGCAGCACATAGGTCAGCACCCCGATCTCGCGCTTGATCTCCCCGATCGAGGCCCTGGCATCGCCCAGCGCCTGGTCGAGCTCCTTGCCCCGGGCGGACACTTCGGGCTCGGTGAAGAGCTCGAGCCGCATCAGCGCGAGATCGGCGGCGGCGAGATGCTGCCCGGTCGCCTCGTGCAGCGCCTCCGCCAGCCGATGCCTCTGATCGATCAGCGCCCGATGATGGATCGCGTCGCCGCCTAGCCGCGTTTCGTGAACGATGTCGCGGACCATGCCGAGGACGTGCGTCACCGGTCCGTCCCCCTCGATGACCGGGATCAGGGTGGTGGACCAGGACAAAGCGCCGTCGACCAGGTCGACGGCGCGATCATAGCTGTGGCTGTCGCGTTTCTCGATCGCGATGCGGAGATTCGATTCCAGGAACACGACCCCCGGCGGAGCAAGGCATTCGCGGATCGACAGGCCCCTCATCTCCTCGAGCGGACGGCCGAGCCATTTCTCCAGCGCCCTGTTGCCGTCCTCGACCAGATATCCCCCGTCGGGCGTCACCTCGATGATGAAGAATGCGACGTCGGGATGCTGGAACATGCCGCGGTAGAAGGCGCCCGGGTCTATCGAGCGGCTCGGCGTCCCGTCAGGATCCATTCTCTTTTTCCCCGCGGCAGCGGTCGGCGCCGATACGTTTCGGCTCCGTCCCGGCAGCCCTCCTAAATCGGATCGGCCGCCCGCGCTACCGGACAGCGGCCGTCGCGTTTGGAAGATGTCCCAACGAGGCATCCCGAAACGCCCAGTGCGGCTCGACACCACGACAAGCCTGCCGGGCCGATCGTTGCCGCAGCGGATCCGCATCGCCTGACCGCGGACCTGCTTGCCTCGCACGCTCCGATCTGCGTATGATGGCTCCTCAACCTTCGCACAGGCGCTTGCCCGACCGATGACCGATCGTCCCGATCTCGCCGTCTTTTTGCGCAGCTTCGCGCTGCTCCCCGCGCTCGTAATTATCGGCTGCCATAAGGGAGCGGCTGCCTCTGGCTAATTCATCGAGCAACAAGATGAGTTTCACAGACCCCCGCTCCTCCCCGGAGCGGGGGTTTTCTTTTTCCGTACATTCGAAGGATCCGGCCATGCTTAGCGACACGAAAATGCGGGAGTCCGCCGCCGTCGCCGCGGAGAAGAGCGGCGCCGATATGCTGGTCGAGACGCTGCACGAGCTCGGCGTCGAGATCGTCTTCGGCTATCCGGGCGGCGCCGTCCTGCCGATTTACGACGCTTTGTTCCGGCAGGACCGGATCCGCCACATCCTCGTCCGCCAGGAAGGCGGCGCCGTCCACGCCGCCGAAGGCTATGCCCGCGCCACCGGCAAGCCGGGCGTGGTCCTGGTTACCTCCGGCCCGGGCGCCACCAATGCGATCACCGGCATCGCCGACGCCTGGATGGATTCGATCCCGATCGTCGTCATCACCGGCCAGGTGCCGACCGGGCTGATCGGCACCGACGCCTTCCAGGAATGCGACACGGTCGGCATCACCCGCCATTGCTCGAAGCACAATTATCTCGTCAAGGACCCCGAGACGCTCGCCTCGACCATCCGCGAAGCCTTCCATCTGGCGACGTCCGGGCGGCCGGGGCCGGTCGTGGTCGATCTGCCGAAGAACGTGCAGGTGGCGACCGCCTCCGGCCGCCCGGCCGAGCGCAACCTGCATCGCGGCTACCGGCCCGCGGTCGATCCCGCGCCGGACCAGGTGGCGGCCGCGGTCGCGATGCTCGAAGCCGCGGAGCGCCCGGTCTTCTATACCGGCGGCGGGATTATCAATGCGGGTCCCGGCGCCAGCCGGGCGCTGCGCGATCTTGCGGACCTGACCGGCGCGCCGGTCACCTCGACGCTGATGGGCCTCGGCGCCTTTCCCGCCTCTTCGCCTTCATGGCTCGGCATGCTCGGCATGCACGGCACCTATGAGGCGAATATGGCGATGAACGAGGCCGACCTCATCCTCTGCGTCGGCGCCCGCTTCGACGACCGCGTCACCGGGCGGCTGGACGCCTTTTCCCCCAATTCGAAGAAGATTCACATCGATGTCGACCGCTCCTCGATCAACAAGAACGTGCGGGTCGACCTCCCGATCGTCGCCGATGCCGGCCGGACGCTCGAGGAACTGGCGAAAATCTGGCGGCGCAAGGGCGCGGAGGCGAACGATCTCGGCGCGTGGTGGAGCCGGATCGAGGGCTGGCGCGCGCGCAACTCGCTCGCTTTTCCCGCCTCCACCGACGAGATCATGCCGCAGCACGCGATCAGGCGCCTGTGGGAGCTGACGAAGGACCGGCGGCCGATCATCTCGACCGAGGTCGGCCAGCACCAGATGTGGGCGGCCCAGCATTTCGCGCTGGAGGAGCCGAACCGGTGGCTGACCTCCGGCGGCCTCGGCACGATGGGCTACGGCCTGCCCGCGGCGATCGGCGCCCAGCTCGCTTTCCCCGACGCGCTCGTCATCGACATCGCCGGCGAGGCCTCGATCCAGATGAACATCCAGGAGATGTCGACCGCGCTTCAATACCGGCTGCCGGTCAAGGTCTTCATCCTCAACAACGAATATATGGGGATGGTCCGCCAATGGCAGGAGCTGAATTATGGCGGCCGTTATTCCGAAAGCTACAGCGCCGCGCTGCCGGATTTCGTCCGGCTGGCGGAGGCCTATGGCTGGCGGGGGATCAGGATCGAGAAGCCGGAGGAGCTGGACGAGGGGATCGGCGCGATGCTGGCCTATGAGGGGCCGGTCATGGTCGACTGCCGGGTCGCGAGGCTCGCCAATTGCTTCCCGATGATCCCGTCCGGCGCCGCCCATACCGAGATGATCCTCCAGGCGGAGGAAGCGTCGGGCGAGATGGACGACGAAGCGAAGGCACTGGTCTGATGCGGCTCGTCCCCGAAACCGCCGAGCGGCACACCCTCTCCATCCTCGTCGACAACGAGGCCGGCATCCTGGCGCGCGTGGCGGGGATGTTCTCCTCGCGCGGCTACAATATCGAAAGCCTCACCGTCGCCGACGTCAGCCGGGACAATACGATCAGCCGGATCAGCATCGTCACCTCCGGCTCCGCCCATGTCATCGAGCAGATCATCGCCCAGCTCGACCGGCTGGTGCCGGTGCACAAGGTCACCGACCTCACCGCCCATGGCCCGCATGTCGAGCGCGAGCTGGCTCTGGTCAAGGTGGCCGGCACCGGCGAGCACCGGATCGAGGCGATACGGCTCGCCGACATCTACCGGGCGCGGGTGCTCGACGCGACGACCGGCAGCTTCGTCTTCGAGATCACCGGCAGCACCGACAAGATCGACACCTTCGTCGACCTGATGCGGGAGGTCGGCCTGGTCGAGGTCGCCCGCACCGGCGTCGTCGCCATCGCCCGCGGCCGCGAGGCCGTCTGAACCCCCAGGAATCCGACCCAAGGAACAAGCAGGAAGGTACCCCATGAAAGTCTATTACGACGCCGACGCCGATCGGGATCTGGTCAAGAGCTGCAAGGTTGCGATCATCGGCTATGGCAGCCAGGGCCATGCCCACGCCCAGAATCTGAGGGATTCCGGTGTCGGCGAGGTGGCGATCGCCCTTCGCGAGGGCTCGGCCAGCGCGGTCAAGGCGAAGGAGGCCGGCTTTCAGGTCATGGCCAATGCCGACGCGGCCGCCTGGGCCGATATCGTCATGATCCTCGCCCCCGACGAGCATCAGGCTTCGCTCTATCAGAACGACCTCGCCCCCCACATGAAGCCGGGTGCGGCGCTCGCCTTCGCCCACGGCCTCAACATCCATTTCGGCCTGATCGAGCCGCGTTCCGATCTCGACGTGTTCATGGTCGCGCCCAAGGGACCCGGCCATACCGTCCGCTCGGAATATGTCCGCGGCGGCGGCGTGCCGTGCCTGCTGGCGGTGGCGCAGGAGGCCCAGGGCGGCAAGGGCAACGGCTATGCCAGGGCGCTCGGCCTTTCCTATGCCAGCGCCGTCGGCGGCGGCCGGTCCGGCATCATCGAGACCAGCTTCAAGGAGGAATGCGAGACCGATCTGTTCGGCGAGCAGGCGGTGTTGTGCGGCGGCGTCACCCATCTCATCATGGCCGGCTTCGAGACCCTGACCGAGGCCGGCTATGCGCCGGAAATGGCCTATTTCGAATGCCTCCACGAGATGAAGCTGATCGTCGACCTGATGTACGAGGGCGGCATCGCCAACATGCGCTACTCGATCTCCAACACCGCCGAATATGGCGACTATCAGATCGGTCCCCGCATCATCACCGACGAGACCAAGAAGGAGATGAAGCGCGTGCTGGAGGATATCCAGAAAGGCCGGTTCGTCAGCCGCTTCCTCACCGACAACCGTATCGGCAATCCGGAGATGAAGGCGGCGCGGGCGCTGCAGCGTCGGCATCCGATCGAGCGGGTCGGCGAGGAATTGCGGGCGATGATGCCGTGGATCGGCGCGTCCAAGCTGGTCGACCGCGCGAAGAACTGAGGCACGGCGCACCAGGCCCGGCTTCCCGTCCTGCGCGCGGGAAGCCGGCGCTCGCCGTGCCCGTCAGAGCTCGGGCCTGGGCCCTTTCTTGCCGCCTTTCAGCCATTCGAACAGCTTCGCGGCCTTGAGCCTCGCCGCTTCGAAAACGGAATCGCGCTCGATGAAATAGTTGAAATAGCCCGCCGGCGTCTCCGGCTCGATCTCGTGAAGGTAGACGTATTTCAGGCCGGCGTCCGGCTTCAGCGCGCCGCGCTCGATGAGCGCGTTGATCCGCTTCATCGCATCGACCTCGGCCTTGTATCCGACCGAGAACCACATCTCCGTGTTCCAGTCCTGCACGTCGAAATAGCTCTTCGGCAGCTTGCCGTCCTTGCCCCATCCGTTGGCGAGCGGGCGGCAGACGATCACGTCGTCGAAATTGTGCAGCTCGGACAATATGCAGGAGCGGTGATAGGCGCCGTCCATCCGTTCGGCCGGAAGTTCCCCGAAGCCGTAGAGCGAGAGCCAGAGCGCCGACTCGATCGCCTTCGGGGTGATCGGGAGGACCGGGTCTTCGTCCTTTCCCTCCTTGCCCATTCGCGGGTCGTTGCTCTTCTGATCGGCCGCGACGGACAGGCTGCTCTTCGTCTCCATGCGCGCGCGCGCGGCGTCGTTCCCGTACAGATATCCCTTGCCGGATCCCGGATCGTAGGCGTTGAAGACGACGCCCACCGGACTGGCGTTGAAGGTGTCGGCAAGGCCCCTGATCGTCTCCTCGGTCCGCGCCGGCTTGTAGATCTGGGCCGGCAGGAACCGTTCGGCGAAGAAGTCGACGCCCATCCCGAAATAAGGCGGCGTCAGCATCCGCTCGACGGCTTCGGTGAAGGCGGGCTTGAACACCCCTTCATAGCCGAGCAGGGCGATCTCCAGCTGGGCGAGCGGATTGTTCTCGATCGACTTGTCGATCAGCCCTTTCCTGAGATCGGCCTCGCCCCGCAGATAGGCGGCGAGCACGACGATCTGGCCGCTCGTCGCCGTGATGAGATCGGGCGCATAGCCGGTCTCGCGGGCGGCCTGCAGGAAACCGGCCCCATGCGCATTGAAGCCGCCGAGGCCGGCGAGAGCGAATGCCGTCTTGGTCTGTGCCACGCGAGTCCCCCCTCGAGCGCCTGCAGGCAGTGTCTCACACTTTGCTGCACTGCGGAAACGCTATTTGCTGCAGTGCAAAAAGAGCGTTGCGATCAGACGCGGGGAGTCGCGGCGGAGCCGGCATTGTGCTTTGGGTCCGGTTCCGAAGCCGAGGACGACGATCGATGGCCCACCAGATCCTGGTTCTTTACGGCTCCTACCGGTCCGACCGGCGGGGCATCCGGCTGGCGGACTTTCTGGTCAGGAGGCTCGGCGAACGCGGCGAGGCGGTCGAGCTCGTCGACGCCAAGGCGGTGGGCCTGCCGATGCTCGACCGGATGTACAAGGAATATCCCGAAGGCCAGGCCCCGGCCGCCATGCACGCGCTCGCGCAGAAGATCCGGGCGGCGGACGCCTTCGTCTTCGTCACCGGCGAGTATAATTGGGGCGTCCAGCCCGGCCTCAAGAATTTGACCGATCATTTCCTCGAGGAATGGTTCTGGCGCCCCGCCGCGATCGCCAGCTATTCGGCGAAGAGGCAGTCCGGGGAGCGCTCCAACTCGATCTGGCACGGCACCTTGTCCGAAATGGGCATGGCGGTGATCCCGTCCACCCTGACCGTCGGCCCGATCGCCCAGACCCTCGACGCCGACGGGCACCCCATCGGCGATGCCGGCGCCGCCCTCGAACGCGCCTTCACCCGCTTCGCCGACGATCTCGCCTGGTGGACCGAGGCGGCGAAGGCGCAGCGCCGGCGAAAGGCGCCGCCTTATTAGGTAAGGGGCTGATACAGCCACGCGAAGATCTGCTGGTGACCCTACGGCTCCTCCTGCGAAGGCGGTGAAGGGCAAGGAACCACGAATGCGCGGAGGTTTTCCGGATATCGGCCGATTCTCGGCCTGGAGGTAGCATTAATGCTCCTTGCCGCCGAATGATCGGGAGCGTCCTTCCTGTCCCTGAGTGGCATCGCAGGAATTTTCGCCATTGTGTTGATCGGCGTCAACGCTTCGTACGCCTGATGTTGGTTGGACGGAGCCGGCGTGAAGGAGGGTCCTGCAAATGGGGCGGCACAGCGAACACCGGGAGCGGCAGGGTTATGATGCGCGACGGCCCGACGACGGCAGGTCCGGACGCGGCAACGAACATCACCGCACGATCCTGGAGCGAATCGAGGAGAAGCTGAGCCGCTTGCTTGGCAGCGATGACGAACAGTACAGGATCTCGCCCGAAGCCTTCGTTTATGACGAGGGAGCCGGTGAGCCGCGCATCCTCGGCGGTCCGCATGCCAGCGCCCCCGGCTGGGATCCCAGCTTCGCTGGGCCGCGCTTCGACCGCGTCGATGTCGGCAGCGTTGGCACGCACGGGGTCCATCCGGTCTCGTCGGTCTACGGCGCCGGCTACGGCGTCGGCGGCGCCGGCCCCAGCTCGGCTCGGGAGTGGCTGGCGCTTGAGCGCGCCCGACCGCCCAGGGGCGGCGTCGACCACGCCTATTCCGACTGGCGCGACCGCCAGATCGCCCAACTCGACCGCGACTATGAGGAATATCGCCGCGAGCATCAGGACAAGTTCAATCGCGAGTTCGGCGACTGGCGCGACCGCAGGCAGCAGCAAAGGGGTGCTCTGGCCCGGGTCAGCCCCGATATGGAGGTGGTCGGGTCGGACGGAGGCAAGCTCGGCACCGTCGAATCGGTGCGCGGCGACAGCATCCTTCTTGCATCGGACGAGGCGGAGGGCGCGCGACAGCGGGCGGTGCCCTGCGGCTGGATCGAAATCGTCGACGTCGCGGTGATCGTCGACCGGAGCGCAGACGAGGCGCGCCGGGCCTGGCGTGACCAGGAAAGCGAAAGCGCTCTACCGCCGCCCGAAGACGCGCGGCGCGAAGCGGCACGGGAACGGACCGGGAGCGACGCCCGGGCATGACCTTGGGGCGCCACGCATCGCTAAGCACGACCAAACCTTCCTCGGCGACGGCTTCGTCGATCACCAGCGGGGGGAACAGGGCGAACCTTCTTCCTTCTTTCGCGGCCAGCAGGCCTTACTGCCGGCAGCGTCGCCTTACCGTCCGCGCATAGGCTCCGTCGTCGAGCTCGATGCCGATGGGTCCCGTGCGCCGCCGGGGGCATCCATCAATGGGCGAGCAGCAGCGGCAGCGCGCTTTTCCTGAGCAAGGCGCGCGTCACGCTCCCGAGCAGCAGCTCGCGGATCCGGTTATGGCCGAAGGCGCCGGCGACGATCAGGCCCGTTCCGAGCTCGTGGGCGAATGCGCGTATCGTCTCCGCCACCGGCCGGCCGTCGCCGCGGCGCCAGTGAATGTCCGCCTTGATCGTGTGGTAGGACAGATATTCGTACGCGCGCGCAGCCGGGAACTCGTCGTCGTCGCGGTCGACGACCAGGATCTGCACCGAGCCGGCGGTGCGCAGCAGCGGAAGGGCCGAGCGCATGGCGTGAGCGGCCGGGTGCGATCCGTTCCAGGCGATGAGGATCGGCGATTCGGCTGCAAGGCCCGGATCCTCCGGCGGCAAGGCGAGGACGGGGACCCGCGTATGCGTGGCCACTTCCCCGACAGTAGGAGCCGAGTCCCTGGCGCTGAGCAGGATGACGTCCGCCAGCCGGGAGTAGCTGGCGATCGCCGGACCCGCGTCGGCGAACAGGCGCACCCAGCTCCACCGCACGCCCGCCTGGTCAAGCCGGACCTCGACCTCCTCCTGGAATTCGGCCGCCGTCTTTTGCTCGGCTTCCATCAGATCGACGATGGTGAAGCCGATCCCGGGATCGGAGCCCGCCACCGGCGGCGGCAGGCATTGGAGACAAGTGATATGGCATCCCCGCCCCTTGACCAAGGCAATGGCGGTGGCCAGCCGCGTGTCGTGCCCCGCGTCCGGGTTGATGTTGAGCAGCAGCGATTTCATCGTACCGTCTCCGCGGAAACGGCCTGGTCCGGAGCGGGCAAGGCGAGCGGGTCCTTCAGCTTGACAATTTGCTGAACGCCCTCGGCGTCGACCACCTCGAGACTGATCAGCCCGCCGACGCCGTAATCGACATAGACCTCGCGCGGCGAAAGGATCATGTGATCGACCCCTTCCAGCGCGATCTCGACCAGATCGTCCTTGTGATCGTAGGTGATGCCGATGAGGGGCACCCATCCGGCCTCGATCTGGTCGCCGAGCTCGAGCGATGCGACCTCGATCTCGGCGGTCTTGCCCGCGAGCGACTTGGTGAAGATGTCGAAAAAACCCGGCCAAGCGCTCTTGTCGATCTGCTGGACGCTCATCGTGGCTGCTCCTGAGGTTGGGGCGCTTCCCCTCAACTGGGCGGGAAGTCCGCGTCGATTATCGTTCCGTTCGGGAGCTGGCAGCGGCGCTGGCCGCCTCCCGCCATGCCGACGGACGGGCGCATCAGCGTGAAGCGACAGCGCATTCTCCCGCCGGGTCCCTCGAGATTGGCGGGTACCCGGCCGGTATAGTGCGTCATGTAGCTCCTCAACGGCCGCATGGCCCGCCCCCCCCGTCCGTAGCCCACATCGGGACGCGAACCTTGATGGCCATCAATTTCGTGCCTGTGATCGATGCCGGTCGTCCTCGCTGATGTCGCCGAAGGCGTGATCGAGACGAGACCGCACCATTACGGGATTCCCCAATGGCTGAATCCACGGAGCGGAGTTCGAGCCGCTCAACGAGTGAATTACCTGGGCCGACGAGGGCATGGTCGAGCATGATCTGGCGCGCACGCTGATCATCGACTTGGTCGTGATGACCGGCAAGGAGGACAGCTACGAGTCGAAGGTCCACGTGCTCGGCGAGGAGGTCATGCACCATATCGATGAAGAGGATCGCGGCCTGCTCGCTCACGCGCGCACGGCCTGGGAGGAAGGCAGGATCGACCTCGTCCCCTTCGGCGAGCGGATGCGCGAGCGCCGCCAGGACTGGTACGACCGCGTCGCGGCGACGGTCGTGACGCCGAGGATCTCGAGCTCCAGCCGGCCGGCGACGAGATCGAGGAAGTTCCCGCCTTCCAGCCGACGCGGTGATGCGATGACGGCGTCGTCGTTGACACTCGTCAATTCGCCGGCGCCGCCGGGAGCCTAGCCGTCTTGCGGGCAGGATGAGGCGGCACATGCTCGTAGGGATTATCGTCACCGTGAAGAATGTCGGTGAAGCGCAAGAGCTGGTCGATCTCGGTCGTCCTCACCGCGTCGGCGGCGTGATCGGCGCTCTGCTCGAAGAGCTCGAGCGTGCCCATCCCGGGGTGCCGCTACTCGAACATGTCATCACCATTCGCAGCGAGCCGGCCAAAGGGGAGCCGACCGGGCCGGTGCTCATCCGGTGATCGCCATCGGCAGTAGGCTCCCGCCCCTACGGCCAGAGCGTGTGGGACAAGAAGCCTGCGGCGATGGTCAGCGCTTCACCCGAAGGGATAGGGGGCTTTGGCGCAAATCATCAGCTGCGCCAAGCCTGCGTCTAAGGGCTGACGCTGACGGTCCGATGTGAACGAGCAACGGTTCTCGAGGTCATTCTAAACAAGATTGCACGTCGGCAAAGTTGGCGGCAAACCCGCCTCAGCGACTATCGCTTGAAGTAAGACGTATCGGCTCGTCGCGTTGGAGCGCGGACAAAGTATGGGGTGAAGAGTGGGTGCGGCAGCGCCAGATCGGACCAAAGATCATCTGCCAGAAGTTATTAGCGCTTGACGATGGTGACCCCTACGGGAATCGAACCCGTGTTTTCGCCGTGAGAGGGCGACGTCCTGGACCGCTAGACGAAGGGGCCGTCCGCGAAGGCCGGCGCATATGGGCGCGGGGGCGGCGCTGTCAAGCTGGCGGTGCCGGCCCGGCGGCCCCGGTTGACGAGTCTGGCCCGGATGTAGAGGGTCGTGGCCGTGAAGAGCTTCTTCCCCCACAGCGCCACCACCAAAAGCGTCACCGTCCGGGTGGCGGTCAGCTTCCTGCCCGAGCAGTCGGAGCCGGGCCGCGGCCGCTGGTTCTGGGCCTATCACGTCCGCATCGAGAATGAGGGGAAGATGGCGGTGCAGCTGATCAGCCGCGAATGGACGATCAGCGACGGCCGCGGCGGCCGCCACGAGGTCCAGGGCGAGGGGGTGGTCGGTGAGCAGCCGGTGATCGAGCCCGGCACCGCCTTCGATTATGTCTCGGGCTGCCCGCTCAACACGCCGACCGGCTGGATGGAGGGCCGCTACCGGATGGTCGGCGCCGACGGCCGCGCCTTCGAGGCCGACATCCCGCGCTTCCCTTTGGTCGCGCCGGCGGTGGCGACCTGAGCCAGAAGCCTGTAAGACAGGAAGAAATCCGGATCGGTCCGGAGCCTTCGGAGACGATGATGACCCGTTCGTTGTTGCTTGCCCCCCTTGCCGCCCTTGCCCTGTCCTCCGCCGCGCAGGCGGCGACTCCCACCGTCAGGCGGGCGATGACCTGCCCGATCGGCGGCGAGGCCTTCGACTATCGGCAGCCCGTGTCCAGCGCCGCTCTCGGCATGCGCCCGGACGGCAAGCCCTACGGCACCTCCGCCGCGCCGGCGCCGCTGCCCGAATGCCCGGGCAACGGCCTCGTTCTCTACAAGGATTATACGGCCGACGAAGTGAAGATCCTGGAGGCGCTGCTCGCCTCGGAAGATTATCAGGCGCTGCGCAAGACCGACACGCAATATTATCGCGCCTATTGGCTGATGCGGCAGATGGGCGTCGGGCCGGAAGACTATCTCTGGGCGCTGCTCCAGGCGGCTTGGGAGGCGGAGGGCAAGCCGGAGCTGCGCGCCCGCTATCTCGGCGAGCTCGCCGCCGTCTCGGCCAAGGTGCCGCCGGCGCCGGCCGACATCGACTGGATCGGCATGGAGGGCCGCGCGATCGACGCCTTGCGCGAGCTCGGCCGGTTCGACGAGGCGGCGGCGCGGCTTGCCAAGGTGCCGCTCGGCCGGCTCGACGTCGCGGTGCCGCCGGCGGGCAGCGAGAAAGCGGTGGCCGAGGCCAAGGTGAAGCGCGGCTGGCTGACCTTCTTCCAGCAGCTCAAGGCGGCGATCGCGCGCCGGGACGCGTCGATCGAGCCGTTCGACATGATCCCGCGCACCGTCGCGCTCGGCTATTGCATCGACCGGGCGGCGAGCCTCGCCGAGGAGGATCGCGCCTTCTGCAGCAAGGAGCAGGCGGGGGTCGAGGAGCTGCGCACCGCCCGGGCCAAGGCCGAGGAGGAGATGAAGGCGCTCACCCGCTCGCGCGAGGCGAGCGGACGGTAGGCCGGGTTCTCCGATGGTTTCCCGGCGAAGGCCGGGAACCCCGAAGCCAGGGTGATTCCGGCCGGGAGCCGGTCGATACGGCCCGGGCCAATCCTAGTGCGAGCCGGCCGGCGGCTCGACCGTCAGGTCCACATATTCGATGCGGGGGTTGGGCGAGCGCTGGCGGATGCGGGTGCCGGTGACGTTCATCCAGCGCGACGTGTAGCTGTAGCGCTCGACCCGGTAGAGCGAATCCTCGATCGGCGAATAGATCCGGCCGGCGATCGAGCGGAGCAGCGACTTCGTCCACTCGGTCGGCCCCTGGCTGCGCAGGATCTCGGCGTCGTTCACCCGGCCGTCGGCGGTCACCCAGAAGCCGACGTCGATCCACCGGTCCTCGAAATTGTCGGTGGCCATGAGGTTGGTCGTGGAGCCGGTCATCCCCTCCGCATTATCGCCTTCGGGGAGCCGCTGGGTCGACTCGATCTTCGGCGCAAACAGGAGCACCGGCCGGCGCGAATGGGTGCCGCGCATCTCGTCGATCAGCGCGCTCGAGCTCTGGGCGTTGCCCTGCTTGCGGTCGAGGCGGGCGAGCAGGACGAGGGCGGACAGGCGGGCGAGCCGCGCATTGGGCGACCGGTCCTCGGCGATCTTGGTCAGCGCCTGGCGGGTCAGCCAGGAATCGCCTTCGATCTGGTGGAGCCATGCCGCGCGCACGCGGGCAATGCCGGCGAGGTCGGGCCGGCCGGCGGCCTCGGCCTTCCTTTCCGCCTCCTGATAGACCTGCCGCGCCCGGTCGATCCGGCCGAGCGAGGCGTACATGTCGGCCCATTCGATCTTGGCGTTGATCACCCGCGGGTCGGTCTTCTGGAGTCCCTCGTTGAGCGTCCGCTGCATCGCGCTGACCGAGAATTCATAATCGCCGCCCTCGCCGAGATGGGCGGCGATGCGGCTGTTGGCGCGGTAGAGGTCGGAGACGTCAATCGGATAGGTCCTGCCGTAGCGGTGGTTGCGGCCGATCGAGGCCAAAGTGACCGACCGCGCGTCCTGATATTTGCCGGCGACGAACAGATTCTCGGCATGGGCGAGCGAGGCGTTGATATCCTCGTTCGGCGGGCATTTGCGGGCGAGGCAGTCGCGCAGGGCGCGCTCGGTCTCCCTCAGCGGCGTGCCGGTCACGACGATCGTCTGCTCGGCCTGGGCGGGGGCTTCCGGCGGCGGCGCGACGCCGGCAAGGGCGAGGGAAATCAACAGGATCGACATGGGTGAAGCTCCTTGGGGGCGAGCGGGCTCTTAGCGGCCGCCGATCATCTTGTCAGCAGCGGACGGGCCCCGAAATCCGCGTCCCGGCCCGCCCGGAGCGATGCGCCTCCTTCACCTGGTCCCGGCCGGCGGCGATGCCGTCAGGTCCACATATTCGATGCGGGCGTTGGGCGAGCGCTGGCGGATCCGCGTGTTGGTGACGTTCATCCACCGCGACGTGTAGCTGTAGCGTTCGACCCGATAGGTCCCTTCCTGGATCGGCGAATAGACCCGGCCGGCGATCGAGCGCATCAGCTCGTTCGTCCAGTCGGTGGGCCCGCGGCTGCGCAGGATCTCCGCATCGCTGACCTTCCCGTCCGAAGTCACCCAGAAGCCGACGTCGATCCACCGGTCCTCGAAATTGTCGGTGGCCATGAGGTTGGTAGCCGTGCCGATCGGCGCGGAGATCCTGGTGTTGCCGTCGGGCCCGATGTCGAGCTCGGATTTGTTGTTGTCGGAGAGGCGCGGGTGGAGATCGACCTGCGGCGCGAACAGGAGCACGGGCTGGCGCAGGTGCATCGCCCGCATCTCGTCGATCAGGGCCCCGGAGCTGCCGATATCGCCCGCCTTGCGGTCGAGCCGCGCGAGCACGACCATGGCGCCGAGGCGAGCGAGCCGGCCGGTCGGCGCCCGATCGCCGGCGAGCTTTTCCAGCGCCTGACGGGCAAGCCAATCGTCGCCGCCGAGGTGGTAGAGCCAGGCCTGCCGGACCCGGGCGATGCTGACGAGATCGTCGCGTCCGGCCTCGGCCGCCTTCTTCTGCGCGCCTTCCAGCACCTGCCGGGCCAGCTGCAACCGGCCGAACGTGGCATACATTTCGGCCTGCTCGAAATCGGCTTCGATCACCCGCCCGTCGGTGCGCGGAAAAGCGGAGGCAAGGATGCGGTGCATGGCGCCCACCGACCATTCGTAATCGCGGCCCTCGCCGAGATGCGCGGCCAGGCGCGAGTTCGCGCGGTAGAGATCGGAAACGTCGACCGGATAGGCCTTGGCGTAGCGGCGGTTGCGGCCGATCGACGCCAGGCTCGTCGCTCGCGCCTCCTCATATTTGCCGGCGACGAACAGATTCTCGGCATGGGCGAGCGAGGCGTCGATGTCCTCGTTGGGCGGGCACGTGCGGGCGAGGCAGGCGCGCAGCGCGCGCTCGGTGTCGCGAAGCGGCGTGCCGGTGACGACGATCGTCTGCTCGGCCTGGGCCGTGCCTTCGGCCTGGGGCGGGGTGACGTTCGCGACGGTGGCGGAAAGGGCGAGGGAAAGCAGCACGATCGACATCTTTCGGTCCTCCAGCTGATTCTGGGCTCAATATGCCCATGACAAAAATGTCAGGAAGCTGAACGTCAGATAAATATCAGGCGTCGATCTGTTCCTCGTCGATCTCCGCGGCGTGGCTCTGGATGAAGGCGAAGCGGTGCTCGGGATTGCGGCCCATCAGCCGGTCGACCAGGTCCCGCACCCGGTGCTGCTGCTGATAATCCTCGGGCAGGGTGACCCGGATCAGCGAGCGCGTCTTCGGGTCCATCGTCGTCTCGCGCAGCTGCGACGGATTCATCTCGCCGAGGCCCTTGAAGCGGCTGACCTCGACCTTCTTGCCCTTGAACAGGCTCTCCTGAAGCTCGCCGCGATGGGCATCGTCGCGGGCATAGGCGACGGTGCCGCCGGCGGCGAGGCGGTAGAGCGGCGGCTGGGCGAGGTAGAGCGCGCCCTGCTCGACGATCCTGGTCATCTCGTTGAAGAAGAAGGTCATCAGCAAAGTGGCGATATGGGCGCCGTCGACGTCGGCGTCGGTCATGATGATGATCCGGTCGTAGCGCAATTGCGCCGGATCGCAGCGTTCGCGGGTGCCGCAGCCGAGCGCCTGGCCGAGATCGGCGATCTCCTGATTCGCCCTGATCTTGTCGGCACTGGCCGAGGCGACGTTCAGGATCTTGCCGCGGATCGGCAGGATCGCCTGGGTCTTGCGGTCGCGCGCCTGCTTGGCCGAGCCGCCGGCGCTGTCGCCCTCGACGATGAACAATTCCGTCCCCGCCGGATCGTCATTGGCGCAATCGGTGAGCTTGCCGGGCAGGCGGAGCTTGCGCGACGAGGTCGCGGTCTTGCGCTTGACCTCGCGCTCGGCCTTGCGGCGCAGGCGCTCGTCCATCCGGTCGAGGACGAAGGCGAGGAGGGCGCGGCCGCGCTCCATATTGTCGGCGAGATAATGATCGAAATGGTCGCGCACCGCCGCTTCGACCAGGCGGGCGGCGTCGGGGCTGGTCAGCCGGTCCTTGGTCTGGCTCTGGAACTGGGGGTCGCGGATGAAGACCGAGAGCATGATCTCGGCGCCGGCGACGACGTCCTCGGCCTGGACGTCCTTCGCCTTCTTCTGGCCGACCAGATCGGCGAAGGCGCGGATGCCGCGGGTGAGGGCGGCGCGCATCCCCTGCTCGTGGGTGCCGCCGTCGGGCGTCGGGATGGTGTTGCAATAATAAGAGGAGCCGCCCTCGCTCCACAACGGCCAGGCCACCGCCCATTCGACCATGCCCTGGCCGCCCGCAAAATCCTGCCGGCCGTTGAAGAAGTCGCTGGTGGCGCAGGCGCGATCGCCGATCTGCTCCTTCAGATGGTCGGTAAGGCCGCCGGGGAACTGGAACACCGCCTCGGCCGGGGTGTCGTCGGAGAGGAGGGAGGGGTCGCAGCGCCAGCGTATCTCGACCCCGGCGAACAGATAGGCCTTGGAGCGAGCGAGCCGGTAGAGGCGCTGCGGCTTGAAGCGGGCCTCCGCGCCGAAAATCTCGATGTCGGGGACGAAGCTCACGGTGGTGCCGCGGCGGTTCGGCGCGGCGCCGATCTCCTCGAGCGGAGTCACCGGCTCGCCGCGCGAGAAAGCCTGGCGGTAGAGCAGCTTGTTGCGGGCGACGGTGACGATCGTCTCGCTCGACAGAGCGTTGACGACGCTGACGCCGACGCCGTGCAGGCCGCCCGACGTCGCATAGGCCTTGTTCGAGAATTTGCCGCCCGAATGGAGCTTGGTCAGGATCACCTCGAGCGCGTGCTTGCCCGGATATTTCGGGTGCTCGTCGATCGGCATGCCGCGGCCATTGTCGGTAATGGTGAGCCGGTTGCCCGCCTCCAAAGTCACTTCGATGCGGGTCGCGAAGCCCGCGACCGCCTCGTCCATCGCATTGTCGATCACCTCGGCGGCGAGGTGGTGCAGCGCCCTTTCGTCGATGCCGCCGACATACATGCCCGGCCGCCGGCGGACCGGCTCCAGCCCCTCGAGCACTTCGATCGAATGGGCGTCGTAATCGGCGGACGGGGCGGCGGTGGACGCGAACAGGTCTGACATGACGAATCTATAGGCGGGCGCGAGTCCCGATGCCAAGGCGGAAGGTGGCGAAGCGGGGGAGGGTGGCGGCGGCCCGCTCGTGGGGGTTGGGGCCGCCGCCGGCCGGCAGGACCAGTTCTGCCGGCGCCGTCATGGCAGGAGACGATTTGCCGATTCCTCCCGCGCGCGGGAATACCGAGAAAATACGGTAGCCGACTCTCGCATCGGCGAGGCATAATCCCCATCTACTTGCATGTTGAGCTCAGCACCGGGGTTTTTCCTTGTCTCCGCTGGTCCATATTGTCGATGACGACGCTCAGGTTCGCGCGGCGACGAGCTACCTGCTCTCCAGCCACGGTTACGCGACCGAGACTTATGCGAGCGGCGCCGACTTCCTCGAGCGGGCGCAGCTCGACGAGGGCTGCCTGCTGCTCGACCTTCGCATGCCGCAGATGGACGCGCATCAGGTCCAGGAGGAGCTGGCGCGGCGCGGCGTGCCGATGCCGGTGGTCGTGATGAGCGGTCATGACGAGCTTGGCGCGGCGGTGCAGGCGATGAAGCTCGGCGCCGTCGATTTCCTCCAGAAGCCGCCGTCGGAGGAGGGGTTGCTCGCCTCGGTCGGGCGGGCGCTGGCCCTGTTCAGCGAAGGCGAGGAGAAAAGGAACGCGCAGCAGGACGCGGCGGCACGGCTGCAGCGCCTGTCGCCGCGCGAACGCCAGATGCTGCAGGGGTTGGTTTCGGGCCTGTCGAACAAGGAGATGGCCCGCAAGCTCGGCCTCAGCCCCCGCACCATTGAGATGCACCGCGCCAACATGATGGACGAGCTCGGCACCGGCACCCTGTCGGAGGCCTTGCGGGTGGCGATCGACGCCGGCCTGCCGCCGCTCGGCGAGGAGGAGAAAGCCTCCGAGTCGATGCCGGGCGCGCTGCCGGCCGGGGCGGTCGACGCGGCTTTGCGCTCCAGCCTGCGCCGCTACGAGGAGAAGCTGCGCCTGGTGCTCGACGCTTCGAGCGACGGCGCCTGGGAATGGCGGGTGCCGCAGGACGAGCTGGTCCTCTCCTCGCGCCTGATCGAGCGCCTCGGCTACACCCCGGACGAGGCGCCGCAATCGTATCAGGAGCTCGCGGGGATCGTCCATCCGGCGGATTGGGAGCTCGTCGCCGACCGTCTCGCCGAGCAGCTCGACGGCGGCGGAAGCGAGACGCTGGAGGTGGAGTTCCGCATCCGCGATCCGCGCGGCGGCTGGATCTGGATCTACGATTGCGGCAGCGTCGTCGAACGCGATCCCGTCACCGGCGCCCCGATCCGGATGGTCGGCAACGTCTCCGACATCACCGAGGAGAAGCTTCACGAGCAGCGGGCGCAGGACGCGGCCGATCGGCTCGAGCTGGCGCAATGGGGCGGCGGCGCCGGGACCTGGGAGGTGGATTACGCCACCGGGTCCGTCCGGATGTGCCCGCGCAGCAGGGCGATGTTCGGCGTGCCGCCCGAGGCACCGCAGGAATTGACGATCGAGCAGGCGCGCGCGCTCACCCCCCCGCAAGACCTGCCCGCGGCGGCGGCGGCGGCCGCCAGGGCAGCCGAAACGGGGGGCATTTTCCGCAATGAGGTCCGCGTGGTCCATCCGGACGGGCGGCGGCGCTGGATCCTCGGCCTCGGCAAGATGGTCGTCGGCCGGGACGGCCGGCCGGAGCGGCTCGTCGGCCTCAACCTCGACATCACCGAGAGCAAGGAGGCGGCGCTGGAGCTGCAGCGGGTGCAGAAGCAATTGCTCGCTCTGTCGCAGGCCGGAGCGATGGGGGCGATGGCCTCGATCCTCGCCCACGAGCTGGCGCAGCCGCTGATGGCGATCAGCAACTTCTCGCGCGGCATCGCCAAGCGGCTGGCCGGAACCCCTTTGGCCGAGGACGAAAGGCTGCGCGAGGCGCTGGAAGGCACCGAAGCCAGCGCCCGGCTTGCGACGGACATCCTCGGACGGCTGCGCCGCAATGCCGGCTATGCCGAAGCGGAGCGGCAGCCCGCGAGCCTCGACGCCCTCGTCGGCGGCGCCTGCAGTCTCGCTCTGTCGGACGCGGAGGCTTACGGGATCCGTCACCGCCTCGCGCTCGATCCGGCGGCGGACCGGGTCGAGGTCGATCCGGTCCAGATCCAGCAGCTGCTCGTCAACCTCATCCGCAACGCGGTGGAGGCGCTGACGGAGGCGC
>JAXDOV010000111.1:0-6352 GCA_034668705.1 Sphingomonadales bacterium | reverse complement strand
TCGGCATCCTCGTCGATGACGAGATCCTCGGCCGCGAGATCCGCATCCTCCTTCTCGTCGACCTCGACCTCCTTCTTGGGAGCGTCGAACGGCATCGGCTGCTTCGATTTGAGGATGGGCTCGGGATCCCAGGCGATGCCGCAGGCGATGCAGGTCACCGGATCTTCCTTGCCGAGGTCGTAAAACCGGACGCCGCATTTCGGGCAGGTCCGCTTCGTGCCCCATTCAGCCTTCACCATGGGCGAAATAACTCCGAAATCTCGAATGTTGGAAACGGCCTTTCGGCCATGACATGGAGCGTCGAGCCCCAGCCATCGCGGCGCGCCTTGCCACATGGTGTGGCCGCTGTCAAAAGCCGGCCGGTGACGTCCCACCCGCCCCGACCGATGACGTTCGACGCCTCGGGGCCGCTCTCCGGCACCGCCCGGGTCCCCGGCGACAAGTCGATCTCGCACCGCGCCCTGATGCTCAGCGCGATGGCGCGCGGGCGCAGCCGCATCCACGGCCTGTCGGAAGGCGCCGACGTCGCCTCGACCGCCGCGGCGCTCGCCGCGATGGGCGCGCGGATCGAGCGCGACGCGGACGGCGTGCGGATCGTGGACGGGGTCGGCACCGGCTGCCTGCTCCAGCCGGAGACGGCACTCGACATGGGCAATAGCGGCACCTCCGCGCGCCTGCTAGCCGGGCTCATCGCCAGCCATCCGATCCAGGCGACGCTGACCGGCGACGCCTCGCTCTCGCGCCGGCCGATGGGGCGGGTGATCGAGCCTTTGAGCCGGATCGGCGCCGAGTTCATCGCCGCGCCGGGCGGGCGCCTGCCGCTCACCATCAGGGGGATCTGCCCGGCCGTA
Source organism: Sphingomonadales bacterium (assembly GCA_034668705.1). GTDB lineage: Bacteria > Pseudomonadota > Alphaproteobacteria > Sphingomonadales > Sphingomonadaceae > Allosphingosinicella. The sequence continues at coordinate 5,501 of JAXDOV010000111.1, read as the reverse complement.
CCGCGCGAGCACCGGTTGCGGGTCGCCTCCGCCCAGGTCAAATCGGCCCTGCTTCTCGCCGGCCTCAACACGCCCGGCCGCACCCGCGTGATCGAGCCGGTGCCGACCCGCGACCATAGCGAGCGGATGCTGAAACGGTTCGGCGCCGCGATCCGCGTCACCCGCGACGGCAACGACACGATCATCGATCTCGACGGCGAGGCGGAGCTGATCCCGCAGGACCTGATCGTCCCCGGCGATCCCTCCGCCGCCGCCTTCCTGGTGACCGCGGCTTTGATCGTGCCGGGGTCGGAGGTGCGGCTGGAAGGCATCGGCATCAATCCGTTGCGGGTTGGATATTTCGATGTTCTCAAGGCGATGGGCGCCGATCTTGAGGTCGCGAACGAGCGCGAGGAAGCGGGCGAGCCGGTCGGCGACCTGGTCGCGCGCCATTCGCCGCTGAGCGGCGTCGACGTCCCGCCCGAGGCGGCCGCCGGCATGATCGACGAATTCCCGATCTTCTTCGTCGCCGCCGCCTTCGCCCGGGGGGCCAGCCGCGCGTCGGGGCTCGAGGAGCTCAGGGTCAAGGAATCGGACCGCATCGCCGTCATGGCCGAAGGGCTGGAGGCGATCGGCGCGCGGCTGGAGGAGCAGGCGGACGGCATGATCCTCCACGGCTCCGGCGGCGCGCCACTCGCCGGCGGCGCGACGATCGCGGCCCGGCTCGATCACCGGATCGCGATGAGCTTCGCCGTCGCCGCTCTGGCCTGCCGCAATCCGATCATCATCGACGACATGGCGCCGGTCGACACCAGCTTCCCCGGCTTCGCCGCGGCCCTCGCCGGGCTTGCCGCATGATCGTCGCCGTCGACGGGCCGGCGGCGAGCGGCAAGGGCACGATCGCCAAGGCGCTCGCCCGCCATTTCGGCCTGCCGCATATGGACACCGGCCTGCTCTACCGCGCGGTGGCGCTCAACCTGCTGCGCTGGGACGGCGATCCGGAGAGCGAATTCTCGGCGGTGCGCGCCTGCGACTTCTCCCAGATCGATTTCGCCGATCCGGAGTTGAAGAGCGAGGCGGCGGGCGGCATCGCCTCGCGCATCTCGGCCTATCCGATGGTGCGCCAGGCACTGGTCGAGCGGCAGCGGGACTTTGCCCGCCGGCCCGGCGGCGCCGTCCTCGACGGCCGCGACATCGGCACGGTGATCGCTCCGGAGGCCGAGGCGAAGCTGTTCGTCACCGCCCACCCCGAAATCCGCGCCCGCCGGCGCTACGAGGAGCTGAACAGGATGGGCCTCGCCGTCCATTATGAGGACGTCCTCGCCGACATCCAGGCCCGCGACGAGCGCGACCAGGGCCGCGCCACGGCGCCGCTCGTCATGGCCGAGGATGCAATGCTGCTCGACACCAGCGACATGGACGTGGAGCAGGCGGTGGCGGAAGCGATCGCGGCGGTGGAGCGGCGGGCAAGCGGGGCACCGTAGGAACGCTGGCCGGACGTCTGCGTGAAAACGTCCGAGCATCTTTGCCGCCGGATGAAGTGACGTTCCCCCGCATCCCGCTTGGCACCCTTGCCTCGAATGTTACTCCCGCTTGCCCCTTCGCCTCCCTTTCCCTATATGCGCACCCGTCCAGCGGGCGCCAGGCGCCTGTGGAGGCTCAGCTAAGGCTCGGCGCGCAAGGGTAAGAGGCGAAGATGCCCGCCCCTGACGCGCTCTTTTTGCTTATCCGCTAGAGGCTTCTCCGCTCGCCAGAGCCCGCCGGACGCCCCCGCCGCATGAGGCGGAGGGGGCGGCAAGGTTCCAAGACCGGCGGAGACAACCGCTGGCCGGAATATGAAACACGAGAAGGACATCCGAGCTTATGGCGACCACGGCAATGCCGACCCGCGACGATTTCGCGGCCCTCCTGAACGAAACCCTCGGCGGCGAGAATGAAGGCTTTGAAGGCAAGGTCGTCAAGGGCATCGTCACCGCGATCGAGAACGACCTCGCCGTCATCGACGTCGGCCTGAAGTCGGAGGGACGGGTCGCGCTGCGCGAGTTCGCAGCACCGGGCCAGAAGGCCGATATCAAGGTCGGCGACGAGGTCGAGGTCTATGTCGACCGGGTCGAGAACCATAATGGCGAGGCGATGCTGTCGCGGGACCGCGCCCGCCGCGAGGCCGCCTGGGACAAGCTCGAGACCGAGTTCAACGCCGGCAACCGCGTCGAGGGCGTGATCTTCGGCCGCGTCAAGGGCGGCTTCACCGTCGACCTCGGCGGCGCCGTCGCCTTCCTGCCCGGCAGCCAGGTCGACATCCGTCCGGTCCGCGACGTCACCCCGCTGATGGACGTGCCGCAGCCCTTCCAGGTCCTCAAGATGGACCGCCGCCGCGGCAATATCGTCGTGTCGCGCCGCGCCATCCTCGAAGAGACCCGCGCCGAGCAGCGCTCCGGCCTGATCATGAGCCTCGCCGAAGGCCAGGTGGTCGACGGCGTCGTCAAGAACATCACCGATTACGGCGCCTTCGTCGATCTGGGCGGCATCGACGGCCTGCTCCACGTCACCGACATCAGCTACAAGCGCGTCAACCACCCGTCCGAGGTGATCAACATCGGCGACACGGTGAAGGTGCAGATCATCCGCATCAACCGCGAGACCCAGCGCATCAGCCTCGGCATGAAGCAGCTCGAGGCGGATCCGTGGGAGGGCGCGGCCGCCAAATATCCGGTCGAGGGCGTGTTCAAGGGCCGGGTGACCAACATCACCGAATATGGCGCCTTCGTCGAGCTCGAGCCGGGCATCGAAGGCCTCGTCCACGTCTCCGAGATGAGCTGGACCAAGAAGAACGTCCATCCGGGCAAGATCGTCTCCACCTCGCAGGAGGTCGACGTGTCGGTGCTCGAGGTCGACGAGGAGAAGCGCCGCATTTCGCTCGGCCTCAAGCAGGCCCAGGCCAATCCGTGGCACGCCTTCGCCGAGCAGCACCCGGTCGGCACCGAGGTCGAGGGCGAGGTCAAGAACGCGACCGAGTTCGGCCTGTTCGTCGGCCTGGACGGCGACGTCGACGGCATGGTCCACATGTCCGACATCGCCTGGGGCGTCACCGGCGAGGAGGCGCTCAACCTCCACCGCAAGGGCGAGACGGTCAAGGCCGTCGTGCTCGACGTCGACGTCGAGAAGGAGCGCATCTCGCTCGGCATGAAGCAGCTCGAGCGCGGCGGGGTCGCCAAGGCCGGCGCCGGCGCGACGGGCGGCGTCGGCAAGGGCGACACCGTCACCGTCACCGTGCTCGAGGTCCGCGACGGCGGGCTGGAAGTGCAGGTCGGCGACGACGGCGCGACCGGCTTCCTCAAGCGCACCGATCTCGGCCGCGACCGCGACGAGCAGCGCCCCGAGCGCTTCCAGGTCGGCCAGAAGTTCGACGCGATGGTGATCGGCTTCGACCGGTCGAAGAAGCCGAACTTCTCGATCAAGGCGCTGCAGATCGCCGAAGAGAAGCAGGCGGTCGCCCAATATGGCTCGTCCGATTCGGGCGCCAGCCTCGGCGACATCCTCGGCGAAGCGCTGAAGCAGAAGGCGGACCGCTAGGCGGGATCGGGAGGGCGGCCCGCCCCGCGCGGCCGCCTTCCGTTCGCTTGCGGGACGGAAAAGGTGAATTTTTCTCGCCTCTTACCAACCTGCGATATTGCGTTCCGGGCAAAGTTGCGGTTTAACCTGGATCAGCCGGGGTGGATGGGGGTCCGCTCGGCTCGTTTCCGTTAAGCCCAAACCGATGGGGGGGAGCCGTGATTCGTTCCGAGCTGGTCCAAAAGCTGTGCGACGATCATCCCGATCTGACCGGGAAGGAGATCGAGCGCGTCGTCTCCGCTTTCTTCGATTCGGTGATCGATCAGCTGCAGAAAGGCGGCCGCGTCGAGCTTCGCGGCTTCGGCGCCTTCTCGACCCGCGACCGCGACGCCCGCAAGGGCCGCAACCCCCGCACCGGCGACACGGTCGACGTCTCCGCCAAGCGCGTCCCCTATTTCAAGCCCGGCAAGGAAATGCGCGAGCGGCTCAACCTGCAGGACGGGGCATCGGGCGGGGAATGAGGCTCCGGCCCCTCTGAGCCGACTACCCTCCCCTTCATCGTAGCGATTGAAACCCGTCGCCGCTTTCGCGCGCGCTGCGATCATGGCATGCCGTGCCGGTGCGGACGTGGCGAAACCGGTAGACGCCGGAGACTTAAAATCTCCTGCCCCTCGGGGCGTGCGGGTTCGAGTCCCGCCGTCCGCACCAATTATTTCAATGGCTTAGGAAGAAAAGTGCGGCCTCCGGACCGGGACCGTCGAGCGATAGCAATCACGATGTAAGCACGCGCTGTTGGGTCAAGCGATCCTAAGCCGCCTCGCGCGCGAACGTGCCGAGCGGCCACCCGGAGCCCAAGCGCGTCGACCTAGGACGACGTGTTGTTGCCCCTGTGGATCAGCTCGCGAAGCTGGCCCCGGATTTCGCCAAGGATCAGCATCGTGTCGTCCTGGGGAAGTCTGACGCGGAGGCATTAGATAACGCTCCGCCTGAAGAAACCGCCGTGGCTGGAGGAAAAGGGGGCGCGGAGCCCGGGGTAAGGTCAGCGGCGGGCATCAAGCTTCTCCCTTGCGCGTTTCCGCAGGCGCCACTAATGCCCCGCAAGCATGGTAACTGAGTTGCTTAGACGAGTTGCGAGGGGACTGAAGCTGCCGGTGCTGGCCGACTTCGCGATCCCCTCGACTGAAGCGGCGAACGTCGCGTCCAGAATAGATGGCGACCTCGCCGGGATGTTCTTTGCCGGGCGTGGCAGGACCGTCCACAAATGGCTTCACTATCTCGAAATCTACGAACGCTACTTCGCGAAGTACCGGGGAACCCCCGTGCGAATGCTTGAGATCGGCGTCTCCGAAGGCGGATCGCTGGACCTGTGGCGGGAATATTTCGGACGCGATGCTGTCATCTTCGGGATCGACGTGAACCCGGATTGCGCCGGCCGCGTCACCGCGCCGAACCAGGTCCGCATCGGCTCGCAGGACGACCCCGCCTTTCTCTGTTCCGTGGTCGACGAGATGGGGCCGCCCGACATCATCCTGGACGACGGCTCGCACGTCGGCCGCCACCAGCGAACCAGCTTCGACACCCTGTTCCCCCTGCTCGCGGACGGCGGCCTCTATGTCATCGAGGACATGCACACGTCCTATTGGCCGGACTATGAGGGCGGCTATCGCAGGGCGGGAACCGCCGTCGAGTTCCTCAAGCAGATGGTCGACGACCTTCATGGCTGGTATCATCGCAGCCCCCGCGCGACCCCGGCGCGCGACTGGATCAAGGCCATGCACGTCTACGATTCGATCGTCGTGATCGAAAAGGGCAAGGTCCAAAGGCCGGGACATATTCAGATCCGCTAGGCTGTAGTGACATTTTAGGGATTCCCTTGGTTGACGAAGTCTGATTCGACCCTGGCTTTTGAAGGCTGGTGTGGAAGGGGAGGTTCTCAGGGACGATCAGTGGGAGCGGCTTCGGGAGTTCGT
>JAXDOV010000110.1:0-4319 GCA_034668705.1 Sphingomonadales bacterium | reverse complement strand
GACCTCACCGGCATGCTGGCCGCCGCCGTGCGGGCGCGCCGCAACATCCTCGTCTCGGGCGGGACGTCGACCGGCAAGACCACCTTCCTCAATGCGCTGATCCGCGAGATCCCGGCCGAGGAAAGGCTGATCCTGATCGAGGACACGCCGGAGCTCGCCATCGCCCATGAGAACAGCATCGGCCTGCTCGCCGCACGCAGCGCGCTTGGCGAGGCGCAGGTCAGCGCCAACGATCTCGTCGCCGCCTCGCTGCGCATGCGTCCGGACCGCATCATCCTCGGCGAGCTTCGCGGACCCGAAGCCTATGCCTTTTTGCGCGCGGTCAATACCGGCCATCCCGGCTCGATGACGACGGTCCATGCCGACAGCGCGGAGCGGGCGATCGAGCAGATCGTCCTCCTCGTCCTCCAGGCCGGCACCCAGCTGACCCGCGACGACGTCCATCATTATGTGAGCCGGACGATCGACGTCTTCATCCAGCTGGGCCGCACCGCCGGCCGGCGTCAGGTCGAGGAAGTCGTGCTGCGCCGCTGAGGCCGGCGCGCCGCTACCGGTTCAGGAATGGACGAGCTTCCGGCCCGGCTCGGCGATGCAGAGCTGCGCTTTTTGCTCGAAGGCCTCGGCCAGCGCCCATCGCCGCGCCTTCGCTTCCGGTGTCACCGCCCGGGCCGCCGCGCGCTGTTCCTCGACGGCGCGACGAGCCCAATATCGATAATTCGATTCCATAGATCCCGCTCCCCGAATCGGATTCGTAACATAGATTATTCAAATTACGGAATCGGGTCGGCCGCCGCCGAAAGCGCTTCGCCGCAGACGGGACTGGACGGCGGCTGCGGGACCGCCGATGGCGCATTCGTGCCCCCGAACCACGACCGCCGGCTGCTCCCGATCGCCGCCATCCTCGCCGGCCTGTGGCTGGCGATGCTGCTGCTCGGCGGCCCGGCCTCGGCCGCCGACGCGGCCCTGCTGCAGCTCTTCCATCTTCCGTCGCTTGCGCCCTTCGCCTTGCTCGTGACGCGGCTCGGCAACGCCTCTATCCTGCTGCCTTTGTCGCTCGCCGCCGCCGCCTGGATCGTGCTGCGGGCCGGCTGGCGCCCTGCCATCGTCTACGCCCTGATCGTCCTCTCGGGGCGTCTGCTGGTCGAGCTCCAGAAGCAGGTCTTCGGCCGCGTCCGTCCCGATCCGGCGGGGCGGCTCGACGCCGTCGCGACCATGGCCTTTCCGAGCGGCCATGCCGCCAATTCGATGGTCGCATGGCTCGGTCTCGCTTTGCTCGCCGCGCCGCCGCGGCTTCGCCCGGCCGCCGTCGCTGCGGCGCTTGCGCTGGCCCTGCTCGTCGGGCTCAGCCGCCTCGTCCTCGCCGTCCACTGGCCGAGCGACGTGATCGGCGGCTGGGCGTTCGGCGCGGCCTGGACTTTGCTCCTCCTGAGGCTCGCTCAGGGAACGTCTCCGCCGCTCCGTCATTGATTGCGGGCAGAGGAGACCATCATGACCGAGCGCAAGCAAAGCGGCGCCGACCGCGCCGAGATCGCGCGCCGCCACGACGATTCCGAGCTGATCGACGCGATGGAAGATGCCCCCGCCTTCGGCGGCTCGGCCGGCGGCAACCTCCAGCGCGACATCGGCAGCCGCGACGAGATCAACGAGGAGGTGGGCGACGGCGACGGCGTCACCCGGGTACGCGACAGCGACAAGCCCGAGCAGGCCGATTTGCCGCGCTACAACCAGAAGTAACCCTCGAATGAAGGTTAGCGGCGGCGGAAAACCGCTATGAGGTTGTTCGCCGGCATCTCGACCACCCGTTCCAGGACCAGGCCCCGTCCCTCCGCCTCGGCAGCGACGTCCTCGAGACGGCGCAGCCCCCAGTCCGGATTGCGGGCGCGGAGCGATGCGTCGAACGCTTCGTTGCTCGGCGCAATCGGCACGCCGGCGCGGCGATAGGCGCCGTAGAGGAGCAGAGGCGCCCCGGCCGCGAGCAGCCGCGCCGCGCCGTCGAGCAGCCCGAGCGTCGCCGCCCAGGGGCTGATATGCACCATGTTGATGCAGAGCAGGGCGCCGGCGGCCTCGACCGGCCACGCACTCGACCGCGCGTCGAGCGCGACGGGAGCGAGCAGATTGGGCGGCCCGGCCGATTTCCGCCAGGCCTCGATCGAGCGCAAAGCCGCCGGCTCCGCGTCGCTCGGCTGCCACAGCAGGTCGGGAAAGGCGCGGGCGAAATGAAGCACGTGCTCGCCCGTCCCGCTCGCCACCTCCAGCACCAGCCCGCGCTCCGGCAGTACCGTCCGAAGCACGTCGGCGATGGGCTCGGCGTTGCGCGCCACATGCGCGGCACTGCGGCGCGGATCGCCGCCGCCGGGTTCGATCACGAACGGCTGCGGCGCTTTCATCCGGGGCTGCGGGCGGGCGGGCGGCTCAAGGCCGGCGCGCCGCCTCGATCAGGCGCCGCGCCCGCAGGAACATTTCGAGCCGCTGCACCGAGAGCAGGCCCAAAGCGAAGGCGACGAGGACGTCGGTGAGCGACGCCGCCGACATGTGGAACAGGCCGCCGCCGCCTTGCGTCATGCTGCGCATGCCGGAGCGGATCGCGATCAGGACGACGATGAACAGGAAGGCGATCGGCGACTGGATCGTGGTGACCTCATGGGTGTCGGGGTTCACGTCGATCTTCATCAGCCGCCCGCGCTGCCAGCCGAGCGCGGCGCCGGCGGCGAAAGCAAGGATCGAAAGCGCCCAGCCGGCGGCGTCCGGCGGCGTCGTCGCGAAGGCGGCGATGGTGACGACGAGATAGAGCGCCGGCACGATCCACAGCCGCTCGACCTTCAGCGGCCGCACCTGGTTCATCCGGCGGAAGCGGATGATCAGGACCACGGCCAGGACCAGTGCCATGATCGCATAGCGGATCAGCGGACTCGGCTCGCCGGCGGCTCCCTGCACGTTCGTCTCTCCTATTCCGCGGCCTGGGCCTGCTCCGGCGGCTTGTAGACCAGAACCGGCTTGCGCGCCGCCTGGGTTTCGTCGAGCCGCCGCCGCGGCGCATGGATCGGCGCGGCCTTGAGGCTCTCGTCCCCGGCTTTGGCGCGCTCCGCCACCGAACGCATCGCGCCGATGAACTGGTCGAGCGCCGCCTTGGATTCGGTCTCGGTCGGCTCGACCAGCATCGCCCCGTGCACGACCAAAGGGAAATACATGGTCATCGGATGGAAGCCCTCGTCGATCAGACCCTTGGCGAGGTCGAGCGTGGTCAGGCCGCCGGCAAAGCCTTTGTCGCTGAACAGGGCCTCGTGCATGCACGGGCCGCCGGCGCCGAAGGGCGCGTCGAGCAGATCGTCGAGGCGCCGCAATATGTAATTGGCGTTGAGCACCGCATCGCCCGACACCTGTCGCAGCCCGTCCGCGCCATGGCTGAGGATGTAGGCGAGCGCGCGCGTGAACATGCCCATCTGGCCGTGAAAGGCGACCATGCGGCCGAAGCTCTCGCCATGATGCTCGCCAGCATTTTCCTCCTCGATCAGGACGTAATGCGCACCCTGCTTCTCGACGAAGGGCAGCGGCGCGAACGGCGCCAGCGCCTCCGAGAAGACGACCGGGCCGGAACCGGGGCCGCCGCCGCCATGGGGCGTCGAGAAGGTCTTGTGGAGGTTGATGTGCATCGCGTCGATGCCGAGGTCGCCGGGGCGGACGCGGCCGACGATGGCGTTGAAATTGGCGCCGTCGCAATAGACGAGCCCACCCGCCGCATGGACCGCCTCGGAGATCGCGATCATGTCCGGCTCGAACAGGCCGCAGGTATTGGGATTGGTGATCATCACCGCCGCCACGTCCGGCCCGAGCCGCGCCTTCAGCGCATCGAGGTCGACGCGGCCGCGCGGGTTGGCCGGGATGTTCTCGACCCGGTAGCCGGCGAAAGCGGCGGTGGCCGGATTGGTGCCGTGCGCACTTTCCGGGACGAGGATCACCGCGCGCGCATCGCCCCGCGCCTCGAGCGCGGAGCGGATGGCGAGCAGGCCGCAAAGCTCGCCATGGGCGCCCGCTTTGGGACTCATCGCCACGGCGTGCATGCCGGTCAGCGTCACCAGCCATTCGCCGAGCCTGGCGATCACCTCCAGCGCCCCTTGGACGGTGTCGACCGGCTGCAGCGGGTGGATGTCGGCGAAGCCGGGCAGGCGCGCCATCTTCTCGTTGAGGCGCGGATTGTGCTTCATCGTGCACGAGCCGAGCGGGAACAGGCCGAGGTCGATCGCGTAATTCTGGCGGCTGAGGCGGGTATAATGACGCACCGCCTGCGGCTCGGAGAGGCCGGGCAGGCCGATCGGGCGATG
>JAXDOV010000109.1:0-4378 GCA_034668705.1 Sphingomonadales bacterium | reverse complement strand
GCACGCAAATGACCTGCACATCGAGAACAAGGGGGAGCATCATGATGATCAGCAAACTGGCTTTGGCGGCCGCGATCGCCGGTTCGGCATCTGGCGTCGCCCTCGCGCAGGAACCGCTGCCGCCGCCCGCCCAGCCCGACCAGCCCTCGGGCGTGCAGGCCGGCTCGCCCGCTCCGTCCCGGGCCGCGACCACGGCCGCCGCCGCGCAGGACAATGGCGCGTCGGACAACGGCACCATCGTGGTGACCGGCCGCTTCGTCGATACCGGCGCGAAAAGCGCGATGAAGCTCAACGTGCGGGTGCTCGACACGCCTTTCTCGGTGTCGAGCTATTCGCAGGCCTTCGTCAAGTCGCTCGAGACCACCAACGTCTCCGATCTCTACAATTACATGACCGGCGTGAAGAAGTCCGGCAACACCGGCTACGACGTCACCCTGCGGGGCTTCAAGTCGAGCGGCGACGATCGCAACGCGATCATGGTCGACGGCCTGCCGGGCCTCACCGGCCGCTTCGGCTCGCCGCCGACGGTCAACATCGATCATATCGAATTGGTGAAGGGCCCCATGTCGGTCCTTTACGGGCAGATTCAGCCGGGCGGTTTCATCAACCTGATCACCAAGAAGCCGCAGCGCAACAGCGAGACCAGCCTCAGCATCCGGCTCAACACCTATGCGAGCCGTTACCGCCATGCCCTCGACCATAACGGGGTCACCGGCGACGTCGACTCGACCGGGGCGATCGACGATAATGGCAGGCTGAAATATCGCCTGGTCGCCGAGCTGTCCAACAATGAGGGATTCCGCGATTACGCACGGACCAAGCAGCGTTTCTTCTCACCCAGCCTGATGCTCGACCTGGGGTCGACGGCGATTACCGGTCAGTTCGAGTATCGTCGGACCTATGAGCATTTCGACGTCGGACTGGTGGCGCCGCCGAACGCGGCGAACACGGTCTACGACATCCATGCCGTCGCCCCGATCACGACCACCTACCAGCAGCCGACGGACTTTCGAATCGAGACCGGAACGGCGGAAAGCCTCTTCGCGACCCACGATTTCGGCAAAGGCTGGAAGTTCAACGCCAGCTACCGCCATGTCTCGTATCACAGCGAGCAGAAGGAGACGAGCAACACCGGCCTTGCCGTCATCCAGGGCCAGTTCCGCGTGCTGCGCCGCTTTCGCGACCTGGAGACGCATCGGCGCTACGATTATGTCGACAGCAATATCTCGGGCGGCTTCAACACCTTCGGGATCCAGCACAAGATCCTTGTCGGCGTCAATTTCGGCAGCGACATGGTCAACGAGAACCGCCACAAATTCTTCAACTCGAGCACGCGCAACGCGACCACCGGGGTGTGCCCGGCGGGCGGGACCTGCCTCGATATCGCGCTGTACAATCCCAATTACGGCGGCTTGCCGGCGTTCGACAGCACGCCCGCAGTCAATCCCCAGCTCGCCAACCAGCAGATCCTGCTCACCAATCGCTACGTCAACTCGCACAATTTCGGCGTCTACGTGTCGGACCTGATGACGCTGACCGACTGGTTGAAGGTGAGCCTCGCGGCGCGCAACTTCAGCGAGACGTCGGCGGTGGAGGCCGACCGCCGCAACGCGCCCGGCGTGATTGGTCGCAAGACCGACAAGCGCAGCTTCCTGCCCAGCGTCGGCGTGCTGATCGAGCCGACCCACCACATCACCGTCTACGGCAGCTACGCGCAGAGCTACGTGCCGGTCGATCCGTCGGCGATCGACATCAACGGCCAGAACCATTTCAACCCGATCGTCGGCAAGCAATATGAAGTCGGCGTGAAAACCGAAAACCTGCTCGACAACCGCTTCTCCGCCACCCTCGCTTTGTACCGCATCGACCAGGTCGGCCAGATCACGCAGAATCCCTGCGTGTTCGGCACCTGCTCGTTCCAGATCGGCAAGGGCCGCTCGGACGGCGTCGAGTTCGAAGGCAATCTGACGCCGTTCAAGAACTTCCAGGTGATCTTCGGCTTCGCCCATATCAAGGCCAAGGTGCTCAGCGCGGCCACGGCGGCTTCGACCTTCCAGATCGGCCGGCGGCTGCCCAACGTCGCCTCCAACGCGGCCAATCTGTGGATGCGTTACGATTTCGACAACGGCCTCGGCTTCGGCCTGGGCGTGACCTATACCGGCGACCGCGAGGGCCTGCTGCCGACGGTTGCGACCGATCTGAAGACGCTGGACCTGCCTGCTTACGCGGTCGCGGACATGGGCATTTACTACACCCACGAGAATGCCTCGCTCAACCTCAAGATCGGGAACATCTTCGACAAGAAATATTATGAGAGCGCCGGCGCGACGGGACGCATCCAGATCGCGCCCGGCCAGCCGCGCTACCTCACCCTCACCGGGAGGGTGAAGTTCTGATGCGGCTTTCGCCCGCACATGCGTTCCGGGGCGCGATGGCGATGGCCGCCATGCTCGCCCCGGGAGCGGCGGCGGGCCTGCCCGCTTACGCGCCGCAGACGCATGTCGCGGGCGAGATCCGCAATTACGGCTTCGGGCTCGGCGGCGCGCTCGGCAAGTGGGAGGAGGCGTTCCGGACCTACCAGCCGGACGTCACCTTCAGGGACGTGCTGCCGACCAGCGACGCCGCTTTTCCCGGCCTCGTCACCCGTCAGGCCGATCTCGGCTTCGACGGCGGCGAGCCGGCGATCACCGAGGCGCTGAGCTTCCACGAGACCCGTGGCTATCCGGCCTCCTTCGTGACGATCGCCTCGGGCGCGTTCGACGTCGAGGGCAAGTCCAACGGCCCGGTGGTGTTCGTCGCCAAGGGCAATCCGCTGACCAGCCTGACGATGGACCAGCTCGACGGCATCTTCGGCGCGGCCCGCAACGGCTCGCTCGACGGCTTCGTCTGGACCCCGGTCGGCGCGCGCGGCGCGGACCGCGACATCCGTTCGTGGGGCCAGCTCGGGCTGAAGGGCGAATGGGCGAACCGGCCGATCCAGACCTACGGCCACGGCCCGTCGGGCACCACCCGCTTCTTCCAGCTCCATGTGCTCGGCAACACCGACAAATGGAATCCGAACTACAGGGCCTATGTCGAAACCGGCAGCAAGCAGATCGCCGCGGTCGACCGGACCGAGCAGAGGCTCGGCGCGCGCTGGATGCTCGACAGGGAGCTTGCCAATGATCCCTACGGCATCAGCTGGTCGACCATGTCGCAGGCCAAGGGAATAGCCGGCATCAGGATGATCGCGATCGCGCCCCGCGGCGGCGGCGGCGCGGTAATCCCCAGCCAGGCCAGCTTCCAGGACCGCTCCTACCCGCTGGTGCGCAACATCTACGTCTATTTCGACCGCAAGCCCGGCACCAGGCTCGACCCGAAGCTGCGCGAGTTCCTGCGCTTCATCCTGAGCGCGGAGGGACAGCTTCTCGTCAGCCAGGCCGGCTATCTGCCCCTGCCCTCCGGCATGGCCGCGGCGGAACGCGCCAGGCTGGACTAGCAACGACCGAAACCAAAAAATGACGCCGAAGAGGATGACGAAACCAATGATTTACAACGCTCTTTCAACCCGAACGCTCCTGCTGGCAACGGCCGGTCTCGGCTTCGCCGCCCCTGCCTTGGCGGCGCCCGCCCATGTCATCCTCACCGTTCCGGCGGGCGCGCGGCTCCCGGCCGACCTTGCGCCCACGCTCTCGCGGTGGCGGCAGGCCGGCGAGATTTCGGACGTGCTCTGGCTGAGCGCCGACCAGCGCGAAGGAGCGGCGTTCGACACTTTCGTCGAGCTCGATTTCGCCAGCGAGGCGGCCTATCGCAACTGGGCCGCGAAGGACGCGCCGCAGCTGCGCGCGCCGGTCGAAATCCACCCCGTCGAAGCGGTCGTGCACGGCGAGACCTTTCCGCGCGACAGCAATCACAGCGTCTTCCAGGTCGACACCTTCAACGCGACGGCGACCGCGGCGGAAGTCGCGGATTACGCCACGCATTACGTCAAGCCGCTGATGGAAGGCGAGCGGGCGGCCAAGGTGGTGATGCGCTACACGATGTACGAGGAGCATCGGCCGGGCGGACATGACAGGGCCTGGCTGCTGACCGAATATCGCGACCCCTCCGCCTTCGCCCGGGCCTCGTCGGTTGCGGGAACCGTGGCCGCCCGGCTCGACCGGGAGGATCAGGGCTTCGCCCGACTCGAACAGACGCGGGCAAGATTGCGTACGCCCGGCTCCCTGACCCTGTCCCGCTACCAGGAGCTGCCGCCGCCGGAGCTGCCCGATTTGCCGCATTACCAGCCGCAGGCCCATCTCACCGGGACGGTGCGGATCTACGGCAGCGAGCTGAAGAATGCGGTCGAATATCTGGCCCGCGGCTTCCAGCAATATCAGCCCGACGTGAAGGTGAGCTG
>JAXDOV010000108.1:0-10035 GCA_034668705.1 Sphingomonadales bacterium | reverse complement strand
GTCTTCAGCATGTTCTCGAGGAAATAGACGCAGCCATAGCCGGTCGCCTCGGTCCGGATCAGCGAGCCGCCATATTCGAGCCCCTTGCCGGTCAGCACGCCCTCCCAGGTGTTGGTGATCCTCTTATACTGGCCGAACATGTAGCCGATCTCGCGCGCGCCGACGCCGATATCGCCCGCCGGCACGTCCACGTCGGCGCCGATATGGCGGTAGAGCTCGGTCATGAAGCTCTGGCAGAAGCGCATGATCTCGTGGACGCTCTTGCCTTTGGGATTGAAATTGGCGCCGCCCTTGCCGCCGCCCATCGGCAGGCCGGTCAGCGCGTTCTTGAACGTCTGCTCGAAAGCGAGGAACTTGAGCACGCTCTCGTTGACCGAGGGATGGAAGCGGATGCCGCCCTTATAGGGGCCGATCGCATTGTTGTTCTGGACCCGCCAGCCGCGCTGGACGCGGACATTGTTGTTGTCGTCCTCCCAGACGACGCGGAACGAGACCACCCGGTCGGGCTCGGCGATGCGGCGGAGGATCTGGTTCCGGTGATAATCCTCCTTGTCGGCGATGAACTCGAAAATGTCCTGGGCGACCTCGGTCACCGCCTGGACGAATTCGGGCTGGCCCTGATTGCGGCGCTTCACGCCGTCGATGAAGCCGTCCAGATCGACATGGTCCGAAATCGCCATCTTGTTCCTCTCCCTCAATGCGCCGGCGGCGGCGCCCGATCCGCGACGCGCCGGAAGCGTTCGAACTGGCTGCCGAGCACCTGGTCGACGATCGGCGCCAGCCGCTCGCCGCCGGCGCGCAGATAGCCGCCGACGATATAGTTCATGGTCACCTCGGTGCCTTGCGGGACCCGCTTCAGGGTGAAGGTGAGGCTGCCGGCCACCCCCTCCCCCTGCAGCGGCCCGAGCCCGCCCTGGAGGCGCAGGGCCGCGCCCGGCTGGGCATAGACGACGCGCATATGCTCGACCGACCCGCCGCCGGCCAAGCGCTCGCAGAAGCAGCCGCCGGCGCGCAGCGCGAGGCTGAGGTTGCGCGCGTCCTGGGAGTAAGTGTGCTCAGGGTCCCACCAATCGGCGGGCCGGCCGAGAAGCGCATAAGCGGCGGCCGGCGAGGCGGCGACGACGGCCTTGCTCTCGACCTCGAACCCGTTCGCGGCGGCGCCCTTGACCGCGGCCGCGGCCGGCCAGGCGCCGGCCAGAGCGACCAGCGCCGCAAGCCGCGCGGCCCGCATCAGCGGCTGGTCCCGCCGGTGTCCGGGGCTCGCAGGACGGCGGGCGGCAAAAGCATTTTCGGCGGTCCCCCTGTTGCAGCCCGAAGGTGCGACAGAATCGGAGGCGGGTCAATCGAGCCGCCCCCTGCGGCGGTGCTTTCCGGACCGGTCCATGACGAATGCCTGGGCGGCATCCGGACGGATGAGGCCAGACGGTCGATCGCCGCCCTCTACCGCATCGGCACCGGATCGGCGGCCGGCCAGCCGGTGTCGCCGACCCGCTTCAGGTTCATCTCAAAGATGCGGACCGGCGCGGCACTGCCGGCGATGCGGTCGCCGACCTCGCGCCAGGCGCCGTTGCCGATCGTCGCGGTGTAGCGGATCGTCGCGCCCGGGCCCGCCGGCATTTCCCAGACATAGCCGTCGGGACGCAGCTGCAGCGCGAAATCGCCGGCATAGCCCATCGCATGGGAATGGAGCGTGTAGGCGCGGCTCTGCGGGTTGAAGGAGATGGTGGCGAAGGCGTTGAAGCCCACCGAGCCGTCGGGCCGGTAGGACCGCCCTTCCACGACCTTGACCGAGCCGCCCAGAAACGGTCCGATCCGCTCGGTATGGACGACGTCGTGCCGGCCGGTGGGAGTCATCGTCCAGGCGGTGCCGCGCCACACTCCGTCCATCATCGCGAGCGGCGCCATCGCCTGGCGCTCGGCGGCAAGCAGGACGGCGGGATCGGGCGGGCCCTGGGCGCCCGCCGGGAGGGACAAAGCGAGCAGCGAAACGGCGGCGAGAACAGAAATGCGCATGAGCAAACTCCTTTGAATATCAAAGTAAATGCATCAAAGCGAAAGCGGGGTCAATCCGGCTTTTTCGGCCGGCTTTTTCGGCCCGGCTTTTTCGGTGACGTCGTGAAGGAGCTCAGCGGCGGTCGAGAATGGCCGCGATCGCCTTTTCGACCTGTTCGATCGGCGCCATGCCGTCGATCCGGCTGACGATGTTCTTGGCTTCGTAGAAAGGCAGGATCGGCGCCGTCTTGGCGCGATATTCGGCGAGGCGGTTGCGCACCGTCGCTTCATTGTCGTCGGGGCGGCGCCTGAAGGCGGTCGAGCCGCAGACGTCGCAGACGCCCTCGACCTTCGGCTTCTTGTAGCGGTCGTGATAGCCGGTGCCGCAGCTGGCGCAGGAGAAGCGGCCGGTGATGCGGTCGACCAAAGCCTCCTCGTCGACCGCCATCTCGATGACATGGTCGAGACTCATGCCCTTGTCGGCGAGCAGCCGCTCCAGCGCCTCGGCCTGGGCGACGGTGCGCGGATAGCCGTCGAGGATGAAGCCGCGGCGGACGTCGTCCTGGTCGAGCCGTTCGGAGAGGATGTTGTTGACGATCTCGTCCGAGACGAGGCCGCCGGCGTCCATCACCGCCTTGGCGAGGAGGCCGATCGGGGTCTTCGCCGCCACCGCGGCGCGGAGCATGTCGCCGGTCGAGAGCTGGATCATGTCCCGCTGCTCGGCGAGCTTCTGGGCCTGCGTCCCCTTCCCGGCCCCGGGCGGGCCGAGCAGGATGATGTTCAGCGGCCGGCCTGCCGACCCGGCAGGACCCGTGCTCACCGCCGCACGCCTCCCTTCAGCTTCGCCTTCTTGATGAGGTCGCCATATTGATGGGCGATGAGGTGGCTCTGGATCTGCGTCACCGTATCCATCGTCACGTTGACGACGATGAGCAGGCTGGTGCCGCCGAGCCGGAAGGTGAGGCCGAGCTGCGCGACCGCATATTCGGGGACGAGGCAGACGATGGTGAGATAGGCGGCGCCGATCACCGTCACCCGGGTGAGGACGTAATCGAGATATTCCTCGGTCCTCTTGCCCGGGCGGATGCCGGGGATGAAGCCGCCGTAGCGCTTCAGATTCTCCGCCGTCTCCTCCGGATTGAAGACGACCGCGGTGTAGAAGAAGCAGAAGAAGATGATGCCGGCGGCATAGAGCGCCATGTAGAGCGGCGCGCCGTGGCGGAGCGCGGTGGTGACGCCGATCAATATGTCGCCCCAGCGGCTGCTCCCCTCGACGCGGTTGCCGGCGAACTGGGCGATGGTGAGCGGCATCAGCAGCAGCGAGGAAGCGAAGATCGGCGGGATCACGCCCGCAGTGTTGATCTTCAGCGGCAGATGCGAGCGCTCCGACTGCATCTGCCCGCGCGCGGTCTGTCGCTTCGGATATTGGATCAGCACCCGTCGCTGCGCCTGCTCCATGAAGCAGATGCCGAGGATGAGGGCGGCGGAGACGACGATCACGCCGATGATCAGCAAGGGCGACAGCGAGCCGGTGCGGCCGCCTTCGAACATCTGCGCCAGCGTGCTCGGCAGCTGGGCGACGATGCCGGCCATGATGATCAGGGAGACGCCGTTGCCGATGCCGCGGCTGGTGATCTGCTCGCCGAGCCACATCAGGAACATGGTGCCGCCGATCATGGTGACGACGGTGGTGATGCGGAACAGGAAGCCGGGATGGAGCACCGCCGAGCCGGTGGTCGAATGGCCCCAGCCCTCGAGCCCGACGGCGATGAAATAGCCCTGGATCGCGCAGAGCAGGACGGTGCCGTAGCGGGTATATTGGTTGATCTTCTTGCGGCCGGTCTCGCCTTCCTTCTTCAGCGCCGCCAGGGTCGGCGACATCGAGGTGGCGAGCTGCACGACGATCGAGGCGGTGATGTAGGGCATGACGCCGAGCGCGATGATCGACATGCGCTGCAGGCTGCCGCCGGAGAAGGTGTTGAAGAAATCGAGGACGCTGCCCTTGGTCGTGTCGAACAGGGTGGCGAGGGCGCGGGGATCGATGCCCGGCAGCGGCACGAAGGAGAGCAGCCGGAAAACCACCAGGGCGCCGAGGGTGAACCACAGGCGCTTCTTGAGATCCGTCGCCTTGGCGAAGTTCGCCAGGCTGAGATTGGCTGCCATCTGTTCGGCTGCGGATGCCATGTGTTTTCGGTCCCGGAAAGAGAAGCAAGGCGGCGGAGATCGTCACCCCCGCCGCCTGATATAGTGAGCGCTCCCGGCTTGTCAGCCTCGAACGCGCGTCAGGCGGCTCAGGCCTTGGCGCGCTGCTTCGCGCTTCCCTTCTTGGCCTTGGCCTTGTCGGCCGCCGTCACCACCTCGATCAGCTCGATCGAGCCGCCCGCGGCCTCGACCGCCTGGCGGGCGCCGGCGGAGACGCCGGCGACGCGGAAGGCGAGCTTCGCCGAGAGGCTGCCCTTGCCGAGCAGGCGGATGCCGTCCTTGCCGCCGCGCGACAGGCCGGCCGCGCGCAGCGCCGCCTGGTCGATCACGCCGTCGGTCGGAAGCCGGCCGGCGTCGATCGCCTTCTGGATCGCGCCGATATTCACCTCCGCATGATCGCTGGCGAAGATATTGTTGAAGCCGCGCTTCGGCAGCCGCATGTGGAGCGGCATCTGGCCGCCCTCGAAGCCGGCGATCGACACGCCCGAGCGCGCCTTGGCGCCCTTCTGGCCGCGGCCGGCGGTCTTGCCGAGGCCGGAGCCGATGCCGCGGCCGACGCGCACGCGGCTCTTGCGGGCGCCCTTATTGTCTCGAAGATCGTTGAGTTTCATGTTCCTGCACTCGCTTTCGCTTCTGTCGCGCTGTTACTTTTGCTCCCTCTCCCGCCTGCGGGAGAGGGTTTTAAGCCCTACCCCTCGACCGTCACCATATGCTGCACCTTGCGGATCATGCCGCGGACCTCGGGCGTGTCCGTCAGCTCGACCGTCTTGTGCATCTTGTTGAGGCCGAGCCCGATCAGCGTCCGGCGCTGGTCGGGCGAGCGGCGGATCGGCGATCCCTTTTGCGTGATCCTGATCGTCGCCATCATTCTTACTCCGTCACCGCCGCGGCATCGGCCTCGGCGGTCTGGGAGCCGCCGCGGCCGAGCAGCTCGGCGATCTTCTTGCCGCGCCGCTGGGCGACCGACTTCGGCGAAGTCTGCTCGCCGAGCGCCTCGAAGGTCGCGCGGATCATGTTGTAGGGATTGGAGGTGCCGATCGACTTGGTCACCACGTCGGCGACGCCGAGGCTCTCGAACACTGCGCGCATCGGGCCGCCGGCGATGATGCCGGTGCCCTGCGGGGCCGAGCGGACGTAGACGCGGCCGGCGCCGAAATGGCCGACGCCGTCATGGTGGAGGGTGCGGCCCTCGCGCAGCGGCACGCGAATCATCGCCTTCTTGGCCGCCGCGGTCGCCTTGGAGATCGCCTCCGGCACCTCACGGGCCTTGCCGTGGCCGAAGCCCGACCGGCCCTTGCCGTCGCCGACCACGACCAGGGCCGCGAAGCCGAAGCGCTTGCCGCCCTTCACCGTCTTCGAGACGCGGTTGATGTGGACGAGCTTCTCGATCAGCTCCTCGCCGCCGTCATCGTCGCCGCTACGGCCTCGGCCGCCGCGCTCGTCGCGCCGGCCACGGCCGCCGCGATCGCCGCCGCCACGTCCGCCACCGCCGCCGCCACGGCCGCCACGGCCGCCACGCGGGCCGCGCCCTTCGGGGCGCGCCTCGGCCGGGGCCGCTTCCGCCGCCGGGGCGGGAGCATCGGCGATCTGCTCGTTGACGGGCGCCGGGGCGGCCTCGGCCGCCGCGTCGTCCTGAATCTTCTCGTCAGCCATTTAAAACTCCAATCCGCCTTCGCGCGCGGCGTCGGCAAGCGCCTTGACGCGGCCGTGGAACAGGAAACCGCCACGGTCGAAAACCACTCGGGTGACGCCCGCCGCCTTGGCGCGCTCGGCGAGCCTGCGGCCCACGTCGCCCGCACCCTCGGCATTGGCGCCCGCCTTGCCGCGGACGTCCTTGTCGAGCGTCGAGGCGGCGGCCACGGTGCGGCCCTCCGCATCGTCGATGATCTGGGCGTAGATGTGCCGGCCGGAACGATGGACCGACAGACGCGGACGGTCGCCGCCGCGCTTGCGGAGCGAGGTGCGGACGCGCTGGCGCCGCCGATCGAAGAGAGAGAGTTTCGCCATGGCTACTTCTTCTTGCCTTCTTTGCGGAAGATATACTCGCCGCGATATTTGATGCCCTTGCCCTTATAGGGCTCCGGCTTGCGCCACTGGCGGATCTCGGCGGCGAGCTGGCCGACCTGTTGGCGGTCATTGCCCGAAATCTCGACCGTGGTCGGGTCCGGCGTCTTCACCTCCAGGCCTTCCGGCACGGCGACGTTGACGTCGTGGCTGTAGCCGAGCTGCAGCCTCAGATTGCGGCCCTGCGCGGCGGCGCGATAGCCGACGCCGGTGATCTCCAGCACCTTGGTGAAGCCGTCGGTGACGCCGGTGACCAGATTCTGCACCAGGGTGCGGTGCATGCCCCAGAAGGAGCGCGCCCGCTTGGTGTCATTGGCCGGCTTGACCACGATGCGGCCGTCCTCGATGCCGTAGCTGATGTCGTCGAGCATCGGCATCGAGAGGGTCCCCTTGGGCCCCTTCACCGACAGCACCGATCCTTCGATCGCGGCGGTGACGCTGCTCGGCAGCGCGACCGGCACTTTTCCAATTCGGCTCATCAGAACACCTCCGCCAGCACCTCGCCGCCGACATTCTGCTCGCGCGCTTCCGCGTCGGACAGAACGCCCCGGGGCGTCGAGACGATGGTAATGCCGAGGCCGTTGCGGACCCGGGGCAGCTCCTGGCTTCCCGAATAGACCCGGCGGCCCGGCTTCGAGACGCGCGAGACGTGCTGGATCGCGGGACGGCCCTCGAAATATTTCAGCTCGATGCGCAGGCCCTTCGCGGGGCCGAGCGCTTCCTCGCTATAGCCGCGGATATAGCCCTCGCGCTGGAGCACGTCGAGGACGCGCGCGCGCAGCTTGGACGCGGGGGAAACCACGCTGTCCTTGCGGGCCTGCTGGCCGTTGCGGATGCGGGTGAGCATGTCACCCAGGGGATCGGTCAATGGCATGATCTATACCTTACCAGCTGGACTTCACGAGGCCGGGGATCAGGCCCTTATTGCCCATTTCCCGGATCATGATCCTCGACAGCCCGAATTTACGATAATTGGCGCGCGCGCGGCCGGTGAGGCCGCAGCGGTTGCGGACCCGGGTCGGATTGCCGTTGCGCGGAATCTCCGCGAGCTTCAGCCGCGCGATCAGACGCTCGGTGTCGTCGCGCGTCTCGTCGTCCGCAATCGCCTTCAGCCGCGAATATTTGCCGGCATATTTCTTCACCAGCTTCTTGCGCCGCTCGTTCTTGTTGATCGAACTCAGTTTCGCCATGACTTAAGTTCTCTTCCTTTGCTCTCGGCAGGCCCGCTTACGCGGCCTGCTGCTGATCCTGCTCGACCGGGAAGGGGAAGTTGAAGAGGCGCAGCAGCTCGCGCGCTTCCTCATCCGTCTTCGCGGTGGTGGTGACGATGACGTCCATTCCCCGCACCTTGTCGATGCGGTCGTAATTGATCTCCGGGAACACGATCTGCTCCTTGAGACCCATTGCATAATTGCCGCGGCCGTCGAACGAGCGCGGGTTCAAGCCGCGGAAATCCCGCACGCGCGGCAGCGCGATCGTGACCAGGCGGTCGAGGAACTCGTACATCCGCTCGCGGCGCAGGGTGACCTTGACGCCGATCGGCATGCCCTCGCGCAGCTTGAACTGGGCGATCGACTTCTTCGCCTTGGTGATCACCGGCTTCTGGCCCGCGATCAGCTCCAGCTCGGCGGCGGCGGTCTCGACCTTCTTCTTGTCCTGGGTCGCCTCGCCGACGCCCATGTTGAGGACGATCTTCTCCAGCCGCGGCACTTCGAGCCGGTTCTTGTAGCCGAACTTCTCGATCATCGCGGGCGCGATGCGCTCGTCATAGTCGCGCCTGAGGCGCGCCTGGTATTTGGACTCAGCCATTGATCAACTCCCCGGACCGCGCCGCGATGCGGACCTTCTTGCCGTCGCGGGTCTCGAAACGGACGCGGGTCGGCTTGCCCGTCTTCGGATCCTCGATCGCGACCTTCGAAACGTGGAGCGGCGCTTCCGAGCGCTCCAGGCCGCCCTGCGGGTTGGCCTGGGACGCCTTGCGGTGCCGCGTGGCGATGTTGACGCCGGAGACGACGACCTTGCCGACCTTCGGCATGGCCTTCGTCACTTCGCCGTGCTTGCCCTTGTCCTTGCCGGACAGGATGACGACGCGGTCGCCTTTCTTGATCTTGCTTGCAGACATGGCGTTACAGCACCTCCGGCGCGAGGCTGATGATCTTCATATGCTTCTTCGCGCGCAGCTCGCGGACGACCGGGCCGAAGATACGGGTGCCGATCGGCTCCTGGTTGTTGTTGACCAGCACCGCCGCGTTGGAATCGAACCGGATGGTCGAGCCGTCGGCGCGGTGGATGTCCTTGGCGGTGCGGACGATCACCGCCTTGTGGACGTCGCCCTTCTTGACGCGGCCGCGCGGCGCGGCTTCCTTCACCGACACGACGATGATGTCGCCGACGCCGGCGAAGCGCCGCTTGGAGCCGCCCAGCACCTTGATGCACTGGACGCGCTTTGCGCCGCTATTGTCGGCGACCTCGAGGTTCGACTGCATCTGGATCATCGATCCATTCCTTCCTTCATGTTCCCCGGCGAAAGCCGGGGCCCAGTCTCAATTTCAACCTTCGCCGGGCCCCGGCTTTCGCCGGTGACCAGCTCTGAACTACGCCACATCCGCCTTGGCCGGCGTGGCATGGGTGTCGACGCGGTCGATCACCCGCCACGTCTTGAGCTTCGAGATCGGCCGCGTCTCCTCGATGCGGACGGTCTCGCCCTCGCGATATTCGTTGCCCTCGTCATGGGCGTGATACTTTTTCGACCGCTTGATGATCTTGCCGTAGAGCGGGTGCTTGACCCGCCGCTCGACGTTGACGACCACGGTCTTGTCGGTCTTGTCCGACACGATGGTGCCGGTGAGGACGCGCTTCGGCATTCTCTTACTCCTTAGGCCTTAGGCCGAGCCGCGCGAGCGCGCTCGTTCTGCAGCGTCTTGATCTGGGCGATGGTGCGGCGCACCACGCGGACCCGCGACGGCTTTTCGAGCTGGTTGGTGGCCGCCTGGAAGCGCAGGTTGAACTGCTCGCGCTTCAGCTGGCCCAACTGCTCGGTGAGCTGGTCGTCGGTATTCTTCGAAACGTCGTCAAACTTCGCCATGTCAGGCATCCTCAAGCAGCGATTCGCCAAGGCGGGCGATCACCTTGGTCTTGATCGGGAGCTTCTCGGCCGCGCGCTCGAACGCGGTCTTCGCGATCGCGCCGGGAACGCCGTCGAGCTCGAACAGGATCCGGCCGGGCTTCACCCGCGCCACCCAATGCTCCGGCGCGCCCTTGCCCTTGCCCATGCGGACCTCGGCCGGCTTCGACGAAACCGGAACGTCCGGGAAGATGCGGATCCAGAGGCGGCCCTGGCGCTTGATGTGGCGCGTGATCGCGCGGCGCGCCGCCTCGATCTGGCGGGCGGTGATCCGCTCCGGCTCCATCGCCTTCAGGCCGTAGGCGCCGAAGTTGAGCGCCGTGCCGCCCTTGGCGTCGCCATGGATGCGGCCCTTGAAGGCCTTGCGGAACTTGGTGCGTTTGGGTTGCAGCATCTTCTAATTCCTAATCAGCGCGCCGGCCGGACGCCGGAGGTCTGGGCCTCCATCATCAGCCGATCCTGCGACAGCGGATCGTGGCCGAGGATCTCGCCCTTGAAGATCCAGACCTTGACGCCGCACACGCCATAAGCGGTGTGCGCGGTCGCCTCGGCGTAATCGACATTGGCGCGAAGCGTGTGCAGCGGCACCCGGCCCTCGCGATACCATTCGGTCCGCGCGATCTCGGCGCCGCCGAGACGGCCCGAGCAGGTGA
>JAXDOV010000107.1:0-17706 GCA_034668705.1 Sphingomonadales bacterium | reverse complement strand
TGCCGCATTACCAGCCGCAGGCCCATCTCACCGGGACGGTGCGGATCTACGGCAGCGAGCTGAAGAATGCGGTCGAATATCTGGCCCGCGGCTTCCAGCAATATCAGCCCGACGTGAAGGTGAGCTGGAGCAACGCTACGTCGAGCGAAGGCGCGCTCGCCGGCCTCTATACCGGCGTCTCCGACGTCGCGCCGATGGGCGACGATGCCAAGCTGACCGACGAAATGCCATTCTTCAACGTCACAGGCTATCTGCCGACCGAGATCTCGGTGGCGACCGGCGGCTATGAACGGCGCGGCTCGCTCTGGGCCTGGGCGATCGTCGTCAACAAGGACAATCCGCTCGACGAAATCTCGGTCGACGAGCTCGAGCGGATCTTCGGCGCCGAGCGTTCGGGCGGCTGGAAGGTCGAGAGCAACAACTGGCTCTACACCTCCGAATATGCGCGCGACAAATCGACCAATTTGCGCAGCTGGGACCAGATCGGGGTCGGCGGACCCTATGCCGGCCGCGAGATCCAGACCTACGGCTTCTCCGCCCCCGGCTTCCAGGCGGCGTTCGAGCGCCACTGGTTCCACTGGTCGCACAAATGGAATCCGAACCTGCAGGAATATGTCGAGCGCAAGGAGGGCGTGGCCGGCCCGCAGGGCGACGCCGTCGCCTCCGAGCGGCCGCTCGAGATCCTCTCGAACGACCGGTTCGGCATCGGCATCGCCGGGATCATGCACGTCAAGGATTTCCCCAACCTCAAGGTGCTGAGGATCTCGCGGCACAAGGGCGATCCCGCCGTCGCGCTGAGCCCGGAGAATGTCGCCAACCGCACCTATCCGCTGCTGCGCGACGCCTATTTCTACGTCAACCGCGCGCCCGGCCGGCCGCTCGATCCGGGCGTGCGCGAGTTCATGCGGTTCGTGCTCAGCCGCGAAGGCCAGGAGATCATCGCCAGGGTCAATTATTACTACCCGCTCAACCGGCCCTACCTCGAGCAGCAGCTCAGGAAGCTGGACGACTGAGACACGCCGTGGCCGTCCGGCATTCCCTCCCGCCCGCTCTCGGCTGCGACGCTTCGGCTGTGCCGCCGGCGGCGGGCGCGGCGGCGATCGAGCGGCAGGAGTTGCAGAAATGAGGATGCGGCGGTTGCTCTTCCCGGTTCTCGCCACGGCGGCCATCGCCGGCTTCGCCCGGGCGCAGGACGCCAAGCGGCCGACCGGCGAGACCTATGAGCAGATCCTCGCCCGTCTCGGCGACGGGATGAAGGAGAATCTGGTCATCCGCGGCGAGCATAACGCCCGGACCGACGCGCGCGCCCATCGCCGCTTCTACACGGACCTTGCCGACCTGTCCGGCCTGCCGCCCTACCGGCCGGCGCGGCAGCTTACGGGGACGATCCGGATATCCGGCCTCTACCTCCACGACGGGCTGATCAGGGATCGGTGGATCGCCGACTTCCAGCGCTTCCAGCCCGGCGTGAAGGTCGTGATCACCCAGAAAGGGACGGTCGCCTCGGGCGCGGTCGACATCGAGACCGGACCGCGGGTCTCGGACCGGCTCCGCGCCGCCTCGGAATTCGAGCGGGCGACGGGCCAGCGGCTGTTCGAGCTGGATTGGGCGACCGGCTCCTACGACGTTCCCGGCTGGAGCCCGTCCTTCGTGATCTTCGTCCACAGGGACAATCCGCTCGCGCATCTGACGCTCGCCCAGCTCGACGGCATCTTCGGCGGCGCGCGGACCGGCGGCTGGAAGGGCACGCGCTGGGACCCGAGCGCGGCGCGCGGCGCGGAAAGGAACCTCCGCAGCTGGGGTCAGCTTGGGCTCACCGGCGAATGGGCGGACAAGCCGATCCACATCTACGGCCGCCCGCTCCGCTACAACATCCAGCTCGGCTTCGAGCGCAAGGTGTTCCAGGGCGGCGACGTCTGGAACGAGAATACCCGCGAATATTCGCACGAGATGAATCCGGACGGCACCCGCTACACCTCCTCGGTCGAGATGGTGAAGGACATGGCGGCCGACAGATACGGCATCGTGTTCAGCGATATGGGTTCGGCCACGCCGGGCGTTCGGGCGGTGCCGATCGGCGCCACCTCAAGAGGTCCCTTCGTGCCGGTCTCGCCGGCGAGCCTGCGGGACCGTTCCTACCCCTTGTTCATCGAGGAATGGGCGGAGGCCCGCCTCGCGCCGGGCAAGGCTCTCGACCCTTTGGTCAAGGAATTCCTCACCTTCATGCTCAGCCGCGAGGGGCAGGATGCGATCCAGCGCGACGGCAAGTGGATTCCGATCCCGCCGGCCCGGGCTCGGGAGATGCTGGCAAGGCTCGACTCGCTCGGCGAGCGGGTCGACCCGCGCGCCCTCGGGCTCCAGCTCAAGATGCTCGCCCCGGAAAAATGGGAGTCCGACGAACCCGACGAGACCGGCGCGATCGCCCCTCGCAAAGCCTATTATGCGCCCCGCTTCGACCTTTCGGGCCTGCCCGCTTATGCGCCCCGCACGCAGGTGAGCGGTACGATCCGCATGCCCGCGAGCGGCCGGCTGATGGAGAGCAATATCGGCACCGCGCTGATCGCCGCCTTCCGGCGCCATCATCCGGGCGTCGCCTTCGCTCTCAGGGACGGCGACCTCAACGACGGCGAAGTGGATCTGTCGACGGGGCGGAAATGGACGAGCTATTTCGGCGGCGAAGTGCTCGACTTCCAGCTGAGGCACGAGCGCTCGCCGCGCGAGTTCCGCATCGCCACCGGTTCGTTCGACGTGTCCGGCTGGGATCCGGCGATCGCAATCTTCGTCGGCCGCGACAATCCGGTCCGGGGCCTCACCGTCCGGCAGCTCGACGGCATCTTCGGCGGGCCGCGCCGCGGCGGCTGGGTCGGCACCACCTGGCGCCGCGAGGCGGGGCGCGGGCCCGAAGCGAATATCCGCAACTGGAGCCAGCTCGGCATCGCCGGCCCCTGCGCCAACCGGCCGATCAAGGTCTATGTGCCGCCGCTCAAATATCACATCATGTCGGTGTTCGAACGCAAGGTGCTGGTCGGCGGCAACATGTGGAACGACGCCGTCCGCGAGATCCCGCTTGCCTTGCGCAGCGACGGCAGCAGGACCCGGCCCGGCGCCGACCGGCTGGCGCTGGTCGCGGGCGACCGCTGCGCCATCACCTTCGCTTATGCAGGCGCGGCGGCCAAGGGTGCGCGGATAGTGCCGATCGCGAGGGACGCGAGCAGCCCCTATGTCCTGCCGAGCCTCGCGACCGTGCGCGACCGCTCCTACCCGCTCGCGCTGGAGCTTTACGGCTATGCCGACCAGCTGCCGTCGCGGCCGCTGGACCCGAAGGTGCAGGAGTTCTTCCGCTTCCTGCTCAGCCGCGAGGGCCAGGAGATCGTCCAGCGCGACGGCAAATGGCTGCCGCTCACCGCCGCCGATGCCGCCGTCGAGCGGGCGAAACTCGACGAGATCATTCCCCAGGTGACCGCAAAGTGAGGAACCAAATGAACGTTTTTCCGAAGACGGCAGCCCTGCTCGCCGCCCTTGCCGCCCTTGCCGCCGGCGCTTCGTTTGCCGCGCCGCTCCTCGCCCAGACGGCGCAGGGGCCGGCACAGAGCGGCAGCGAGCCGGCCAATGCCAATCGCAGCATCTGGACGCTGAACGTGACCCAGGACCGCAAGGATCATGCGCGGCTGGGAGGCTATACCCGGAAATGGGACCTGAGCGGTCTGCCGCATTATGTGCCGAAACGGCGGCTCAACGGCACGCTCCGCATCTGGGGAAGCAATTATCTGCAGGACGGCCCGCTCGGCGAATATTGGCGCAAGGCGTTCAACGCGTTCCAGCCGGGCATCAGGATCGACTATAACCTGCCGACCGCCGGCATCGCCATCCCGGCGCTGGCGGGCAAGGTGGCGGACCTCGGCGTGGGCCGCCCCCCGACGCTCATGGACCTGCTCACGTTCGAGCAGGTGTACCACCATGAGCCGACGCAGATCACCGCCGCCACCGGCTCCTACGACGTATACGGCTGGTCGCCGGCCTTCATCATCGTCGTCCACAAAGACAATCCGCTCGCGCAGATCAGCATGAAGCAATTGGACGGCGTATTCGGCACCGCCCGGCTCGGCGGCTATCGGGGAAGCGTCTGGCACACCGATTATCCCTACCGGCGCGGCATCGACGAGAATATCCGCACCTGGGGTCAGCTCGGCCTCACCGGCGAATGGGCGGACAAGCCGATCCATCCCTGCGGCCAGAGCCCGCGCGCCAACGTCCAGACGGTCTTTTCCGAGCTGGTGCTGCGGGGCAGCGATCAGTGGGTCGAAGGCTATCGCGCCTTCGCCAACCACGCCACGCCCGACGGCAGGATCAACGCCTGGAGCCTGCAGGTGCGGCGCGCCGTCGAGACCGATCCCTATTCCCTGTGCATCGCCTCGCCGCTCACGCTCAGTCCGGGAATGAAGGAGCTGGCGGTCCAGGGGTTTGGCGGCGGGCCTTATGTGAAGCGCATGCTGGAGACGGTGCGCGATCACAGCTACCCGCTCTACAACGAAATCTATTTCTTCCTGGAGCGGGCGCCGGGGAAGCCCGCCGACCCGAAGGTCGAGGAGTTCATCCGCTTCATCCTCAGCCGCGAAGGGCAGGAGGCGATCCAGGCCGACGGCAAATATCTTCCGCTGACCGCGGAGATGGCGCGCGCCCAGCTGGCCAAGCTCGAGCCGAAATGACCCGGACCCACCTTTCCGGCGTCGTGGTGCTCCTGCTCGCCTTGGGCATGCCCGCCGCCGCGGCGCCCGGCGCGGGCGCCGCGCCGAGCTCGATCGAATTGCAGCGGGCGCGGGCGCAGGGGCTGAAGACCAAGGGCTGGCGCCAGGCCTATACGAAGAGGTTCGATCTCTCCGGCCTCCCGGAATATAAACCGACCCGCCGCCTGACCGGCGTCATCCGCCAGTGGGGCTCGAACTACCTGGCCGACAGCCCGCTCGAATCCAGTCTCGAGGCCGAGTTCAGGAAATACCAGCCCGAAATCAGGTTCGAGAACAACCTCTCGAGCACCTTCATCGCCATGGCGGGCCTCTACACGAAGCGGGCCGACCTGGCGCCGATGGGACGGCGGCCGACCTGGGACGAGCTCCAATCCTATCAGCGCGTGTTCGGTACGCTGCCCGCCGAGATCGTCATGGCGACGGGGTCGTACGACGTGTCCGGCTGGAGCTTCGCCTTGGTGCCGATGGTCAACGCGAAAAACCCGCTGGCGACGTTGACCCTCGCCCAGCTCGACGGCATTTTCGGCGCCCAGCGCCAAGGCGGCTGGCGGGGAAACAGCTGGGACGAAAGAGCGGCGCGGGGCAGCGGCCGCAACCTCCGAACCTGGGGCCAGCTCGGCCTGACGGGCGCATGGGCGAACAAGCCGATCCACGTCTACGGCTACAACCTCAATTATCATTTCCCGCGCGACTTCGCCGAGAAGGTGATGGGCGGCGGCGACAAATGGAACGAGGCTTTGGTCGAGTTCGGCAACAAGCTGCGCACCGACGCGGCGGGCGGCGATTTCGGCCGGCTCTGGTCGGCCGGCGACCAGCTGACCGACGCGGTCGCCGCCGATCCCTATGCGATCACCTATACCGGCATGCTCTACGGCCGGAAGCCCGGCGTGAAGACGGTGCCGCTGGCGGGCAATCCGTCGGGCCCGTTCGTCATGCCGACGCTGGAGAGCGTGCAGGATCGATCCTATCCGCTGGCGCGCGAGGTCTACATCTACGCCAACCGCCCGGCCGGCGGCCGGATCGACCCGCTCTTCGCCGAATATCTGCGCTTCGTCGTCAGCCGCCAAGGTCAGGAGGCGGTGATGAAGGACGGCAAATATCTGCCGCTGACGCCGGCGCTGGCCCGGGCGCAATTGCGGGAGATCGAGGCGATCGGCGCGGCCTCGACCGCGGACAGCGGCGGATGAGGGCGATCGTCCTCGGGGCGGCTTTGCTGGCGACGCCCACCCTCGTCCAGCCGGCCCCCGCCGCCCCGGCGCCGGTCGTGCGTGATGCATTGGCGGTGCAGCGGGCGCGCAACGCCTTCGTCGCCGCGCAGATGGCAAAGCATTATTACGAGCCCGGCCGATTCAATCTGGACGATTTGCCGGCATACGTCCCCGAAACCGAAATCAGCGGCACCATTCGCATCTGGGCTTCGGACATGTGGGGCAATCAGGGGTTCCAGCAGCGGCTCGAAGCGGCGTTCCGCAGGTTCCATCCGCACGCGCATTTCGAATATACCGGCATCTCGCCGAGCGGTGCCTTTGCCGGATTGCTCACCGGCCTCGCCGACGTCGCCATCGCGCGGCGCATGATCTGGGTCGATCTGCTCTCCTTCCAGCGCCGGTTCGATCGCGATCCGATCGTCGTCGCCGGCATGACCGGCTGGGCGGTCAATCCGCCCTTCGTCATCAACGTCCACAAGGACAATCCGATCGCCAGCCTGTCGCTCGCCCAGCTCGACGGGATTTTCAGCGCGGAGCGCAGCGGCGGCTGGACCGGGACCACCTGGAACCCGCAGGCCGCACGCGGCCCGGAGGCGAACCTGCGCAGGTGGGGACAATTGGGTCTCACCGGCGCCTGGGCGGCAAAGCCGATCGACGTCTATGGCTACAATCTGCAATATCTGTTCGCGCCGCGCTTTTCGGACGACGTCCTCGCCGGCAGCGGCCAGTGGAACGAGCGGCTGAAGCAGTTCACGATCAGCGCGACCGCCGACGGCAAGCTGGTGAGCGTCGATCAGCAGATGGCGAGCGCGCTGGGCCAGGATCCTCAGGCGATCGCTTATTATTCGCCGCTGCGGGGTGTGGATCCGAACACGCGCGCAGTACCGCTGCGGCGCGCCGACGGCGGCATCGTCGCCGCGACGATCGATGCGGTCCGCAACCACAGCTACCCGTTGGTCGACGCCATGTGGTTCTACGCGAATCGCGATGCCGACGGCCGGACGCCGGCGAAGGTGCGCGAGTTCCTCCGCTTCATCCTTAGCCGCGAGGCGCAGCAGGAGGTCAATCTCGATACGACAATGTTGCCGCTCACCGCCGCGCTCGTCGCCGAGCAGCGTCGCAAGCTGGACGATGAGACGCACCATGGCCGCTAGGGGGTTGCAGACGGCGCCCTTGCTCGGGTTGCTCGTTTCCGTGCCCGTAATCGCGCAGGACAAGCCGGCCGGCTCCGCCAGCGACGCCGCCGCGCTGTCCCGGGGGCGGGCGATGGACAACGGGGCGCGGTGATCGAGCGGCGGGCCTTCCTTGCCGGTGCGGCAGCGGCGCTGGCATTGCCCGCACGCGCGCAGGGCGCGGCGCCCCGGCTCACGCCGGCGGAACAGCGGGTGGATCCGCGGCCGGCGCTCCCCGGCAGCATCGAGGCGCGCACCGCTGCCGCAATGCCCCCATATCGTCCCGAGCAATCCGCCGAAGGCGTCATCCGGCTCTGGGGCCATGGCAGCCGCAAGCTTCCCTGGATGCGCAATCTCGTTCAACTCTGGTCGGACGGTTTCGCGCATTTCCATCCGGCCGCGCGCATCGACTATGCCATGTGGGGGACCTCCTCCGGCATCCCAGCTCTGTTCAACGGCCTCGGGGATGTCGCCATCCTCGGCGAGGAGATACTGCCCGAGGCGGCGAAGGCGTTCGAGCGTTTCAAAGGCTATCCGCCGACCGGCGTCCAGCTGATGACCGGCAGCCTCGACATCCGCAATTTCGATTATGCGCAGCAGGTCTTCGTCCATCGCGACAACCCGCTGACACGGATAACTTTGGCGGAGCTCGATGGTATTCTGGGGACGGAGCATCGGCGCGGCTCCCGCAACATCCGACGCTGGGGCGAAATGGGCCTGGCAGGCGCCTGGGCCGGCCGGCCGGTCGCACCCTATAGCTGGGCGATCGACGACAGCTTCGGCGCCTATTTGCAGGGCGCGGTGCTGGAGGGCAGCCACCGCTGGAATCCCGCCCTGCGCGAGTTCGCCCACATCATCTACCCGGACGGCTCGATCTACGACCACGGTCAGCAGATCCTCGACGCACTGGCGAACGATCCGGCGGGGATCGCCGTCTCGAACATCCGCTATGCGGGTCCGCTGGTGAAGCCGCTGCCGCTGGCGGGGACCGCCTCCGGCCCCTTCGAGCAGGCGAGCAAGGCGAGCCTGATCGACCGGAGCTACCCGCTGGCGCGGACCCTGCCGGCCGTGATCGACATGCCGCCCGACGGTCGGATCCTGCCGGCCGCCCGCGAATTCCTCAACTACATCCTCGGCCGCGAGGGCCAGCAGGACGTCACCCGCGACGGGCGCTATCTGCCGCTGTCGGTTGCCCTGGCCGAGGCGCAGCGGCGCGTGCTCGCATGATCCGCTTCCTCTTCGCCCTGATCCTGGCGCTGAGCCCGGTCGCCGCCCGTGCGCAGGACCAGAGAGTGATACGCATCTGGGGGCCGCCGGCGATGCGCGGGATCGCCGAGCGCTGGGCGGAGGAATACCGGCGCGTCCACCCCGAAGCGCGGTTCGAGCTGACGATGAGGGGGTCGGACACGGCGATTCCCGGTCTTTACGGCGGGGTCGCCGACATCGCGCTGATGGGCCGCGCCAACGACGTGGTCGACGATAACGGCTTTTCGCGCACCATTGGCTATCCGGCGACGCGGATCGAGATCGCCAACGGAAGCCTGTCGGTGCCGGGCAAGTCGGATGCGATCGCGATCCTCGTCGACGCCGCCAACCCGATCGCGTCGATCAGCCTCGCGCAGCTTGCATCGGCGGTGGATTGCGGCGGGGCGGTGCCGGCGGCGCGAACCTGGGGGGATCTGGGACTCAAAGGCGCCTGGGCGGCCAAGCCGATCCGCATTCATTCCTATGACTTCGGCAGCCGCACCGGCGCCTGGTTCCAGCATGTCGTGACCCGCGACGGGCGCAGGATGTGCTGGGACCGCGTCGCCGAATATGGCGATTTGCGCCGTCACGACGGCACCATCCAGGCGGCGGCCGACCGGATCGGCGATGCAGCCCGCGGCGACCGCTACGCGCTGACGATCGCCAATCCCGCCCAGGCGCGCGACGGCCTCAAGCTGGTGGCGCTGGCGGACGGCAAGGCCGCGCCGGTGCTGCCGACCGCCGCCTCCGTGATCGACCGGCGCTATCCGCTCGCGCGCCGCGCCTACGCCTTCGTCGATCGGAAGCCGGGCAGGCCGCTGGACCCGCGCATCGCCGCGTTCCTGCGGTGGACGCTGTCGCCGGCGGGGCAGGCCCTGCTTGCGGTCGATCACGGCTATTTGCCGCTCGACCGGCAGACCGATGCGGAACAGCTTGCACTGCTGGAGCGGATGCAATGAGGGCGGCGCTCGCGATCGGCCTCGCCCTTGCGGCGGCGCCGGCGGCGCCGGTCGCCGCGCCGTCTCAATTCCAGCCCTCGCCGGCCGCCCGCGCCGCCGTCGCGGCGCTGCCGCCCTATCGCGCCGGCCGTCCCGTCTCGGGCCGGATCATCCTGTGGGGCCATGGCAGCGCGAAGCGCGATTTCGTCGGCGCTTTGGTGCGCCGCTGGATGGCCGAGTTCCAGCGCGGCCAGCCCGGCATCACCCTCGACTACCGGATGTACGGCAGCGCTTCGGCGATCGGCGCGCTCGCCACGGGTGCCGGCAATCTCGCCCTCCTCGGCGAGGAGATCAGCCCGGACCAGGCGCGCACGTTCCGCCGCGCACGGGGCTATGCGCCGACGCCGATCGAGATCGCCAATGGCAGCGTCCAGACCAATTATTTCGATTATGCGCATATGATCTTCGTCAACCGCGCCAACCCGATCGCGAAGCTGAACCTGCGCCAGCTCGAGGCTTTGTTCGGGGCGGAGCATCGCTGCACCGTCCGCAACATCCGCAGCTGGGGCCAGCTCGGCCTCAAGGGCGAATGGGCGGGCAAGCCGATCACGCCTTATGCCTGGAAGACGGACATCGACTTCGCCCTGTTCTTCCGCGAGCGCGTGCTGTGCGGCAGCCATCGCTGGAACCCGGCGACCCGGGAGTTCATGCCGATCGTGCGGCCGGACGGCGCGCCTTACGATCACGGCCAGCAGATCGTCGACGCCGTCGCCCGCGATCCCGGCGGCATCGGCATCTCCAACCTGCGCTACGCCCGCCCCGAAGTGAAGGCGCTGGCCCTGGCGTGGAGCCCCCGCGGCCCGTTCGTCGGCGCCGACGATGCCAGCCTGATCGCGCGTCAATATCCGCTGGTGCGGATCATCCCCGCTTATGTCGATCGTCCGCCCGGCAAGCCGATCGAACCCGCGGTCGCCGAATTCCTGCGCTACGTGCTCAGCCGCGAAGGGCAGACGGCTTTGGCCGAGGAAAGCGGCTATCTGCCGCTCAGCCCGGCGGTGGCGGCCCGCGAGGCGGCGAAGCTGAAATGAGGATCGCGCCCGCTCTTGCCGTCATCGCCCTGCTCGCCGGCTCGGGCACGGCCCAGCTCCCGCTGCCGCCGCGGACCGCGCCGCCTGGGCTGGCGATCGCGACCAGCGCCGAGCTGGCGCCGGTGCTGCGGCGCGTCGCCCAGGCGTTCGAGGCGCGCCGGCCCGGCGCCCATGTCACGATCGCGGGGGTCGGCAGCGACGTCGCCATGGCCGACCTTTATGCCGGCCGGGCCGATCTCGCCGTCATCGGCCGCCGGGCGTTCGAGCCGGAAGCCAAGGCCTATGAATGGATCTACCACCATCCGCCCAGGGCGACGGCCGTGATGCGCGGCAGCGTCGCCACCGCGGGCCATTCGCCGGCGGTCGCCGTGCTGGTCAATGCCGCCAACCCGGCCGGTTCGATCAGCCTCGATCAGCTGCGGGCCGCATTCCGCGGCGCGCAGGCGCCGCGCTGGGGCGACCTGGGCGCGCGCGACCGCTTTGCCGCGCGGCCGGTCCACCCGATCATGCCGGACAGCGAGCAGGGCACCGGCCGCTTCCTGCGCCACGTCTTGTTCGCCGATGCGACGCTCTTTGCCTGGGATCGGGTGCGCGAGGTGGCGGAGCCGCTCCACCGCGACGGCACGGCCGACCGGAACGGCGGCCGGATCGCGACGATGGTCGCGCGCGACCCCGACGCGCTCGCTTTGACGCCGGGACCCGCCATCGCCGGGACCAGGACGATCCCGATCCGGATCGATGGCGTCGCTGTTTCGCCCGACCCTCGGAGCGTGGCGGAAGGCCGCTATCCGCTCGCCCGGTCGATCTATGCTTATGGCGACCCGCACCCGTCCGCCGAGGCGCGCGGTTTCCTGCGCTTCCTGCTCGGCCCCGCCGGCCGCGAGGCGATCGCGGCCGGGCCTTATCTGCCGCTGCCGGCCGCCGATGCCGAAGCCGCGCTGAAAGAAATCGACTGACGGGAGAGAATGGTGACGACGAAGCGCTGGTGGCTGCGCATCCACATCTGGCTGGGAATCTCGATCGGGATCCTCTGGACACTGCAGGGGCTGACCGGCGCCCTGCTCGTCTTCAACCGCGACCTGCTGCAGGGGACGGCCTATGCCGCCGACGCCCCCTCCCGGGCGCTGCTGCCGCTCGACGCGATCTTCGCCAAAGCGTCGCAATCGGCGCATGCGCCAGTGACCAAGATCGAGGGCTTCGGCGCCAGGCCCTGGCTGCTCCTGGCTTATTACGATGCCGCGCCCGGCGGCGAGCGGACGCTGATCGTCGACGGCCGCACCGGCGCGATCCTCGGCGACAGGTCGACCGAGGCGTTGCTGCCGCATGGCAGCGGCTTCTGGCCATGGCTGCTGCGGCTGCACGAGGGCCTGCTGGGCGGGGAGCGCGGCCAGTGGATCACCGGCATTTCCGGCATGATCCTGTTCTCCAGCCTGGTGATCGGCCTCTGGAACGCCTGGCCGCGGCGCCGATATTGGCGCGACGCCTTCCGCTTCCGGCGCTGGCGCACGACCAACCAGAAGCTGCTCGGCTGGCACCGCATGCTCGGCCTGATCTTCGTATTGCCGCTCTTCGTCAGCAGCCTGGGCGGCACCTATCTTGCTTTCGCGCCCGCCCTGCGGCCGGTGCTTGCGGACCATGCCGGCTATCAATTGGTCTACAAGCCGAAGCCCCTTGGCCAGGCTCCGGCCGTCACCGTCACCACGCAGCAGGCCTGGCAGGCGGCGCAGGCCCGCTTCCCCGGCTCGCAGCTGGTCCGCGCGACCATCCCGACCGCCAAATCGCCGGTCTATTTCTTCAGGCTGCTGCAGCCGGGCGAGTGGCGGCGCTGGGCGGGGACGACCACGGTCGCGGTCGATCCGCGGACGGGCGCCGTCGTCGACGCCTATGACGCCCTCGCCGGCCCCGGCATCAACCGCGCCACCGACAATATCTACGCGCTGCATACCGGCGAAGCGGGCGGCGTCGGAACTCGCTTCCTGATCCTGCTCGGCGGCCTCGCCTTGCCGACCTTCTTCCTGACCGGCCTCCTCAGCTGGCGCCGCCGCCGCCGCGCGAAACTGCGAACCAGGCCCGCCTAGATTGGGTCCAGCTGCCCAGGCGACCGGGCTCGCAGCCGGGAAGCCGGCGCGGCCCGCCGGTCACGTCACGCCGCCGGCTCGCGCGCCAGCCTGACGCCTTCGAGCATCGAATCCTGCTTCAGCTTCTTCGCCACCGCCGCGACGCCGCCGGTGGTTTCCTGGAACAGGTCCAGGGTTTCGAAATCCTCCGCGGCTGGCGGCTGGAGGGAGAGGTCGGTATAGTCGTAGCGCGCGGGGTCGGCGAGCACCCGCCTGATGACCGCCGCCTGCTTGCGGAAGCCGCGCCAGTAGCGAAAGGCCTTCACCACGCTCTCCAGGGCATAGCGGGGATAGAAGAGGAGGGCCGGCTCGCGGCGCAAGCACGGGCGGCGGGAGCGGCGGCGCTTGCGGCGAAAGATGCCGCCCTCGAGCACCTGGAGGCCCTCGATCTCGTAGAGCATCTTGAACTCGTTCACATATTGCAGCGCCTTCTTCGGTCGGCCGTGCGGCAGCGCGGCATGGCGGCGGGCGACCGTCTCCATGTGATCCCAGGTGTAGAAGGAGGCCCAGGCTTCCTTGTAGGCGGAATCCCATTCGTCGTCGGACATGCGCGGATGGCGGGTGAGGCGGTGGTGGAGATTGTACTTGTTGAGGTCCGGATCCATCCATTCGCCCGCCTCGTGCAGGCGGCGATGGTCCTCCGACCCCGGCAGCGGCGTCAGCATGAAGAATTCGAGCACGTCCAGCGGCAGCTCGCGCTTGATGATCTCGACGTCGCGGAGGATCGTCTCCTTGGTGTCCGCCGGGAAGCCGAGGATGTAGCCCGCGAAGGTGAAGACGCCGCGCTGGTGCCATTGCTGCAGCATGTCGCGATATTCGGTGATCTTGTTCTGGCGCTTGTTGGCGGCGAGCAGATTGTCGGGATTGATGTTCTCGAGCCCGATGAAGACGCGCATCACGCCGGCGCGCTTGGCCTTGTCGATGAAGTTCGGGATGCGGTGACACAGCGTGTCGACCTGGATGGTGAGGTTCGCCTTCAGCCCCTCCGTCTCGCGCAGGTGGATGAGCCGGTCGAAAAACTCCTCCCAGTGGCGGTTGCGCGCCAGATTGTCGTCGGTGATGAAAAAGGCCTTGATCCCCTGGGGGATGTTCTCGCGCACGATCGCCTCGAGATCGTCGGCGGTGCGGAAGCGGCTCTTCCTCCCCTGGACGTTGATGATCGTGCAGAAGCTGCACTGGAAGGGGCAGCCGCGGCCGAGGTCGAAGCTGGACCAGCTTTGCGAATTGCGGCGGAGCGCGTCGACCGGCAGCACCGGGATCGGCGCGCCGGCGAGGCTCGGCAGGTCGTTCAGATAATTGTAGATCGGCTTCAGATTGCCGTTCCAGGCGTCGCGGAGCACCTCGTCGAGCCGCCCCTCCTCGCACTCGCCGGCGAATAACGAGCAGCCGATGTCCAGCGCCTCCTGGATCTCCGGCGGAATCTCCTTGAGCATCGCGAGGCAGCCGGAGACGTGGAAGCCGCCGATCACCACCGGCAGCCCCGCCGCTCGGAACTCGCGGGCGAGATCGAGCGCATGGTCGAACTGGTTCGACTGGACGCCGACCAGGCCGATCAGCGCTCTCGCGCCCCGCCGGCGCAGGTCGCGGACGATGCGCTCGGGGACGATATGGCGATTGGTCTCGTCGATCGCGACGAGGTTGATGCCGATCCCCGGCCCCAGCACCTCGCGCTCGGCACAGTCGCGCGCCAGGCCGTTCAGGGCGGCGAGCGAGTTGGACGGGATCAGCGTCTTCCACCAGACGATCGGATAGCCGTCGTCGTCATAATGCGACGGCCTGATCATGATGAAATCGAGCGCGCGAGGCTCCCCCATGGCGCCGGTGTAATCCATTTCGCGCGCCGGCGCCACTCGGCAGGGGCAAGAATCAACGCGAGGCCTGCGGCTGCGATCCGGCGAGGCGCGCGCGCCGCCGAACGGCTCAGTAAGCGCGGCCCTTGCGCAGGCACCGGCTGCAGGTCGTGATCGTCTGCGTCAGGGTGATGCCGCCGTAAAAGCCCTGCCGGCCCGCCACCTTCTCATGGGTGAGGCTGATCGAGGCGATGGTCTGGGACGGCAAGGTGTAGGCGAGGGTGGCGGTATAGAATTCGTCCTTCTGCAGCGGCAGAAGCCGGTCCCGCGTCCACCGCTGGCTGGTCGTCAAATCTGCGATCCACGGGCCGCTGCGATATTCCGCGGACGCGCTCAGGAAGTTCCGGGACCGGCCGGCAAAGCCCTGGAAATTGTCGCGGCGCGCACCCTCCACATAGAGGCGCAGCTGGGAGTAGCGGTTGCTCAGCGTGTCGGCGACCGAGCCTCGCAACGGTATCGCCAGATCGCCCCCCAGCGTGCTCCAGAACTCGCCGCGTTGCGCGGCATAGGTCTTGCCCCACCTGATGACGCTGGCCTGCCAGGTCAGGTGGCCCCAATGCCCGACCGGCATGTTGATGTCGTCGAAGGCGACCATCACGTTTTCAGGCCAGCGGGTATTGCCCACGCCGCCGGCCTTATAGTGGACGATCCCCTCGTTATAGGGCCAGCTCAGGTGAAGAAAGGTGCGGTCGACGATGAAGGCCGACACCGTAAGCTGACGCCAGCCGCCAGTCTCGCTTTTGAACAGATGCAGCGCTTCCGCGCCGATCATGTCGGCCGGCTCATATCCCTGCTCGGCCTCCTCGGTGAAATCCCGGGTGAAGGGGCCGGGCAGGAAATAATAAGCGCGGCCGAAATTCTGGACGAACTTGCCGAAGCGGAAATTGCCGTAGCGGACGTAGAGCTCCTTCATCCGGCCGCCCTCGGCCCGGCCGGCGCCCTGATTGATGTACAATTGATTGTTCGGATCGGTGAGCGGACGGGGCTTTCGCGGCTTGAACTGAAACAGCCCGTCGATCGACAGGCCGCTGTTGAGCTCGAGCAGGAAGGTCGAATCCACGCGCAGGGTGGGCGAGGGGCCGCGATCGGGGCCGCTTCGCGCGTCGAGGCCGCCGAATTCGACGACGGCCACCGTCGCGAGGCCGAATTTGGGCCAGCCGCCGACGCCCATGTCCATGACGGGACCCGGCGCCGCTGTGGCGGTCGCGCGCGTCTGGTTGAAGATGAGGGCCGACGGCGCCCCCTGCAGCGCAAGGGCCGATGCGCGGAACAGCCTGGCCGGCGCCGGCGCCGCGACGGAAGCGGGGGGAGGTGCCGGCGCGAGCGCGGCGGCCGGAGCAGGCGTCGCCGCCGGCATCCGCATTCCCGGCATGTCGCCGGACCCATGATTCATGCCGCTCATGTGCATCGGCCCGTCCGCCATCGGCCCGGCCCTGGGATCGTAGACCTCGATCTGCGCCATCATCCCTTTGTCCTCATGCTCCATGATATGGCAGTGGAACAGGAAGCGGCCGACGATGACGGGGTCGGTGAAGGCGAGGCGGATCGTCACTTCGCCGTGAATCGGCACGTTGACCGTGTCCACCAGGCCGTCGAACGGCACCGGCTTGCCGTTCAGGCTGATCACCTGGAACGGCAGCTGGTGGATGTGGAAGACGTGCAGCTCCTCGGACGCGTTGCGGATCGTCCACTCCTCGGTCGAGCCGAGCGGCACCTTGAAGTCGACCCGGCCGGGATCGAAGGTCGCATGGTTGATGAAGAAGAGCCCGGTCACCAGCGGGTCCTCCGAGAAGGAGACGAGGCGCCGGGCGTCGATGCGGTCGCCGGGGATGGGCTGCCCCGCGCCGGACACGACCGCCAGCGGGCCGAGCGGCGCGGGCGGCGGGCCGGCGGGATCGCGCGCCGAGACCATCAGCGCCATGTTCTGCGCCCCGAACATGTCGCCCACCGGGCCGGTCGAGATTTTCTCCGCGACCAGCCTGTAGGCGCCGGCCTGGCCGCCGGTGACCAGGACGTCGACACGCTCGCTGGGCCCGAACATCAGCTCGCGCGTCGTCTCCGGGTGCGGCAGCGGCCGCGAATCCCGTCCGATCACGGTGAAGCTGTGGCCCTCCAGGGACAGCCGGAAATAGGTGTCCGCGGTCTGGTCGGTCAGCCGCCAGAGCTGGGTCTCGCCGGGCTGGATGTCGATCCGCGGCATCAGCTGGCCGTTGATGGTCTTGACGACGACGTTGTAGGGCTTGGGCACCCGGTTGAGGTCGCCCTTTCCGTCGGGCGAGAATTCCTTGAGGACGAACAGCCGCTCCTTCAGCGGCGCGGTCGCCGGCATCTGCTGCTGGAAGCCTTCGATGATCAAAGTGCCGCTGAGCCCGCCCATGAGCTGGCGCTCGGCGAAGTCGTGGCCGTGGGTATGGTACCAATAGACTCCCGGCGGGTGATCCTTCGGGATCGGGATGACATAGTCCCAGGTTTCGCCGGGTCCGACCATGTGCAGGGAATCGTCGCCATGACCGAGCGGCGAGACGGCGAGGCCGTGAAAGTGGATGTTGGTGATCTGCGGCAGGTGGTTGACGAGACGCAGGTGCAGCACGTCGCCCGGCTTCAGCCTTAGGACGGGGCCGCCATAGACGCCGTTATAGGTTGCCCCGTGGATCTCGAACCGGCCGAGCTTCACCGCCGTCTCCCGCGCCTCGAGGGTGACGTCGAGCACCCCGTTGCGGCTGCGATATTCGAGCGGATCGACGAGGGGGTCGACGGCGGCGCTCGGCGGCAGGTTCGACGGCGAAGGAAACAGGCTCGAAAACTGGCCGGCCAGCGCGACGCCGGGCGCGGCGATCGCGAGAATGAAGCCGAGGACGGCCAGGATCGCCGATCCGACGGGAGGAAACATGCCTGCTCGGGGGTGAATCATGGACATGCCGCACGTCCTTCGATCGAGGTTCGTCCCTGGCCCTGTTCGACTCTCTAAGGCACGTCTCGCGCGGAATGGAGGATAATGACGCCGCGTGCAGGTCGATATCGGGGTCGATGCCTCGGCATAGGCCGAAGGACCTGTCGCGGGGCCGTGGGTTTGATGAACGATCCTTAATGTCGGCCGCGCGCGTCACGCCGGCGCGGGCGGGTCGGCGCCCGCCGGGCCTTGCCGTCGCCTGCTCAGCCATTCCCTTCCGCCGCCGGGATGACGCCGCGGCGGATCTGGTCGAGCTCGATGGATTTGAACAGGGCCTTGAAATTGCCTTCGCCGAAGCCCTGATTGCCCTTGCGCTGGATGATCTCGAAGAAGATCGGGCCGATCAGATTCTCGGTGAAGATCTGGAGGAGCAGGCCTTCGCCGGTCTCTGGC
>JAXDOV010000106.1:0-6206 GCA_034668705.1 Sphingomonadales bacterium | reverse complement strand
CCCCCTCGACGGCAAAGAGGATGTTCCAGTCTGTCGCTGCCGGTCTCAAACCGGCTCGAAGGCGAGATCGAGCGCTTCCGCCACCGCCTGATGGCGGATCTCGCCTGCCGAGACGTTGAGGCCGTTGGCGAGGTGCGGATCGAGTTTCATCGCTGCTTCAGCACCTTCATTGGCGATCTTCAGAACGAATGGGAGCGTAGCATTGTTGAGCGCGAAGGCCGAGGTGCGCGCCACCGCACCCGGCATGTTGGCGACGCAATAATGGATGACGCCGTCGATCTCGAATACGGGGTTGTCGTGCGTCGTCGGCCGCGACGTCTCGAAGCAGCCGCCCTGGTCGATGGCGATGTCGACCAGCACCGAGCCGCGCTTCATCGTCTTCAGCATGTCGCGGGTGACCAGCTTCGGCGCCGCGGCGCCGGGCACCAGCACGGCGCCGATCACCAGCTCGCATTTGGTGACCGCATTGGCGATCGCCGCCCTGGAGGCATAAGCGGTCTTGATCTGGCTGCCGAAGAACATGTCGAGCTCCGCCAGCCGGGCGTTGGAGATGTCGTAGATGGTGACGTCGGCGCGCATGCCGACCGCCATCTGGGCGGCGTTGACGCCGGCGACGCCGCCGCCGAGGATGGCGACGCGCGCCGGCGCGACGCCGGGGACGCCGCCCAGCAGCACGCCGCGGCCGCCCTGCTCCTTCTCGAGATAATGGGCGCCGACCTGGATCGACATGCGGCCAGCCACCTCGCTCATCGGCTTCAGCAAGGGCAGCGAGCGGTCGTTCGCGGTCACCGTCTCATAGGCGATGCAGGTCGCGCCCGACTTCATCAGCCCCTCGGCCTGCGGCTTGTCCGCGGCGAGGTGGAGATAGGTGAAGAGGATGTGCCGCGGCTCGAGCAGGGCGATCTCCGGCGGCTGCGGCTCCTTCACCTTCACGATCATGTCGGCTTCGGCGAAGACGGCGCGGGCATCGGGGGCGATGCGGGCGCCGGCGTCGACATAGGCCCGGTCGTCGAAATCGATGCCCATGCCGGCGCGGGTCTCGACGATCACCTCATGGCCGGCGCTGACCAGCTCGGCGACCGAGCCCGGGGTGAGGCCGACGCGATATTCGTGATTCTTGATCTCCTTCGGCACGCCGACGCGCATTTCCGACTCCATCTCCAATTGACGTGGCGGCCCTATAGCCCCGCGTCCCGGCTTTGTCGCGTTGCCGGGCGGCGCGGCCTTGCCTAACCTTACGCGCGATGGCCGAAACCCCGATCATCGTCACCGCCCTGTTCGGCCCCGGCGACGACGGCTGGCTGCAGGAATTGCGGCGTGCCCATTATCCGCGCGAGCGCAATCGCGTGCCGGCGCATCTGACCCTGTTCCGCCAGCTGCCGCCGAGCGCGGAGGCGGAGATCCGCGGCCGCCTCGCCGGCTATGCGGCCGCGCCGCCGCCGCCGGCGATGCTCGGCGGAATCATGGATCTGGGGGAGGGGACGGCGCTTCGCGTCGAGAGCGAGGCGCTGGAGGATATACGCTACGACCTCGCGCTGGCGCTGCACGGGCTGCTGACGCCGCAGGACCGGGCGCCGTGGCGGCCGCACGTCACCGTCCAGAACAAGGTCGACCCGCGCGAGGCCCGCCGGCTGCAGGCGGCCTTGCGGGGCCGCCATGAAGGCCGTCCGCTCGCGATCACCGGGCTCGCCGCCTGGCGCTACCGGGACGGTCCGTGGGAGAAGATGCGCAGCTGGAGCTTCCGCGGCTGATCAATCCAGCTGTCCGACCCCGTCGCAGCTATAGTCGAAGGCGGCGAGGCCGGCCTCGAGATAGGAGGCGAGCAGGGGCATCTCCATCAGCTCGTCGACGGCGCTTTCGGGATCCACGTCATTGGCTTCGGCGGCGGCATCGTCCCATTCGCTGACGTCATAGGTGCCGCGGCCCAGCCAGGCGAGGGCCAAAGTCTCGGCCAGCTGGTCGTCGGCGAGATCCTCGAGGATGGCGCGCAACTCCTCCTCGACGCCGGTGTTGAGCTCGTCCTCGAGCGGGGAGAGGATGCCCCGGCCGTCCTCGTCATCGTCCAGATCGTCGACATCGTCCGCATCTTCGTCCGGGTCCTGGGCGGGTATCTGGGCTTCGTTCTCGCGGGCGCGGATGATGATCCGGCACAGGGTATCGAGTGGCGTCAGCAGATCCATCTTCTATCTCCGTTGCTCGCTAACGACATATGGGGCAGCACGGTTCCCGCGATACGGGCCGGGCCCGGCCTGCTTGAAACCGGCCCGCCGGCACGCCAGTTGACCGCGATGGCGGCGCTGTTATAGGCCCGCGGTCGCCGGCACCGACGCCGTCGCGCCCGATGGGGCGGAGTAGCTCAGCTGGTTAGAGCAGCGGAATCATAATCCGCGTGTCGGGGGTTCAAGTCCCTCCTCCGCTACCATCCCTTCCACAGTCTCGACGATGCGGCCGCCTTCCATGCGGAGGATGCGGTCGCAGCCGTGCAGCGTCGAGCGGCGATGGGCGATCATGACGATGGTGATGTCGCCGCCAAGCGCCATGATCGAGCGCATCACCGCCGCCTCGGTCTCGTCGTCGAGGGCGCTGGTCGCCTCGTCCAGGATCAGCACCCGCGCGCCCTTGTAGAGCGCGCGGGCGATGCCGATCCGCTGGCGCTGCCCGCCCGACAGGCGAATGCCGCGCTCGCCGACCCGCGATTCGTAGCCGTCGGGGAGGCTTT
Organism: Sphingomonadales bacterium; assembly: GCA_034668705.1. Taxonomy (GTDB): domain Bacteria; phylum Pseudomonadota; class Alphaproteobacteria; order Sphingomonadales; family Sphingomonadaceae; genus Allosphingosinicella. The sequence goes on along the minus strand of JAXDOV010000106.1, from coordinate 3,487 downwards.
CGACGAAATCCGCGATACGGGCCGCGCGGGCGCAGCTGCGGACCCGGTCCATGTCGGTTCCGCCGTCCGCCACGCCGAAGGCGATGTTGGCGGCGACGCTGTCGTCGATCAGGAAGATCGCCTGCGGCACATGGGCGAGCGTGGCCTGCCAGCGCGGCCGCGTCTCCGCGTCGAGCAGGCGGCCGTCGACCTTGATTCCACCCGACACCGGCTCGAGCAGGCCCATCAGCAGGTCGAGCAGGGTGCTCTTGCCGCTGCCGGTGGTGCCGGCGATGCCGATGCGGCTGCCGCGGGGGATGACGAGGTCTACGTCCCGAACCGCCGGACCGGCGCCGCCATAAGCGAAGCAGACGCGCTCGAACGCCACCTCATGCTCGAAGGGCAGCGGCGCGCTTTCCTTGGGCTCCGGCAGGACCGCCATGCGGAGCGCCGCTGCGACGTCGTCGATCGACTGCAGGTTGCTCGCCGTCGCGCTCCAGCCCTGATAGGCCTGCTGGATCAGCGGCAGCAGCCGCTGCGAGCCCAGAGCGAGCGCGCCGAGCACCGGGATGGCGTGGACGATGCCGCCCGGCCGCAGGCTCATCACCAGCGCGATCAGCGCGATCGTGCCGATGCCGGCGGCCTCGATGACGAAGCGCGGCCCTTGTGAAATGAAGGCGTTGACGGAAATGGCACGGCGGAAACGGCGATCGGTCGTCCGGAAGCTTTCATCGTACAAAGGCTGGGACCGGTCGAGGATGATGTCCCTGATCCCGCCAAGGGCTTCCTGGATCATCTTGGTCCGTTCCATCGCCGCGGTGGCGAGGATCCGCGAATTGGCGTGCAGCCTAGCCCGGGTGAGGAAGGTGATCGCGGCATAGGCGGCGCCGATCGAAAGCCCCGCCGCGAGCGTCGCCAGCGGGCTGATCGCGAACAGGAGCAGGCCGATCAGCAGCGCCAGGACGGCGGCGACGATTCCCTGCATCAGCGGCTGGAGGGCGGTGGCGGCGATGTCGCGCACCTTCTCCATCGAGGCCAAGGCCTCGCTGCTGCTGCGCTTCACATAATCGGCATAAGGCTGGCGGATCATCCGCCCGAACAGGGTGGTGGCGAGGTCGTGGCTGACCGCCATGACGTAGCGCTGGGTCAGCCAGAGGAGGAGCAGGCGAATCGCCGCCGCGGCGACCGCGCCGGCGATCAGCAGCAAGGATGCCGAGAAGACGTCGTCGACCCCCAAGGCGCTCATCCAGCGCGCCGCCGTCGCCGGCATGCCCGCGGCGCCGCCGCGGGTGAGGAAGGCGAGGAAGGGGAGGACGGCGCCGATCGTCGCCAGCTCGGCGACCGCGCCGGCGAGCATGACCGCGAGCGTCAGCAGCAGCTGCCGGCGCCGGCGCAGGCTGAGGGCGCGGTAGAGACGGACGAGCGAATGCACCGCGGTCCTATGGCATAGAGACGCGTCCCCGCGCCAATCCAGGTTTCGCGGAGCCCGCGGCTGGACGCGGGACCGGGCCGCCTGCTAACGCTCCGCTCCCGTGGCCCCTGAGGGAGAGAGCGCAAATGCGCCGCCACGGTTTTCCCACCCTCATCGGCGAAAAAGCGCGCTCGCCCTAGCGTCCGCGGCCGTTTCGGCTCGCCACAAGCATCTTGCTTTTTGCGCGCGGTAATCGGAATGCCTGTGTAACGGTTTTCGCCGAAAAGTCGAACGAAATCATCTGTTTCTGGTGATTTTTAAAGAAGGAATTTTCAAAACCGATGGGTTTTGGAGCGCGATTGGCGGAAGAGCGTAAGCGGCTCGGCCTGAAGCAGGCGGAGTTTGCCTCCGCGGTCGGGACCGACGTCCCCAAGCAGAGCCTCTACGAGAACGACCGGCGGGAGCTCCGCGCCGACTATCTCGCCCGCCTGGCCGACGCCCAGGTCGACGTCGTCTACGTCCTCACCGGCCAGCGCACCGAGGGCGACTGGCTGGGCGCGGGGGCGAGCGAGCTGCTCTCCGCCTATCTGGCGCTGCCGCCCGATCTGCAGGAGGTGCTGATCCGCTTCGTCAACGGCCTGCGCAGCCATCTCGCGCCCGGCTCCCGCACCGTGCACAGCCGGACCGGCGATTACCGCCCACGGGAGCCCGACTGAGAGCGATTGCGAGGCAGGGCGAATCACCTGCCGTCTCCATCCGGGAGGAAACGGTTCCCAGACCGCGCGTTCGGTCGCCGTGGCTGAACGGCGCATCGGTACGGCGGGCTGGACGATCCCGAGAATCGTCGCGGATCGATTCGCGCCGGAGGGCAGCGCGCTGGAGCGCTACGCCTCCGTCTTCTCCTGCGCCGAGATCAATTCCTCCTTCCACCGGTCGCATCGCGAATCGACCTGGGCCCGCTGGGCGGAATCGGTCCCCGACGATTTCGCCTTTGCCGCCAAGCTGCCGAAGGAGATCACCCACCGCCGCCGCCTGGTCGATTGCGAAGCATCGCTCGCCCAGGCGCTGGCGGAGATGCGGCCGCTCGGCGCGAAGCTGCGCGTCCTGCTCGTCCAGCTGCCGCCCAGCCTCGCTTTCGATGCCGACGCTGCGGACCCCTTCCTCACGATGCTTCGCGGGCATTGGGCGGATGGCATCGCCTGCGAGCCCCGCCATGGGAGCTGGTTCACGGCGGAAGCCGAGGCGCTTCTCACCCGCCATCGTGCCGCCCGGATCGGCGCCGATCCGCCGCCCGCCGACGGGGCGGAGGCGCCCGGGGGCTGGCCGGGGCTGGTCTATTACCGCCTGCACGGCTCGCCGGCGAAATACCGCTCGAGCTATGACGACGGGCGGCTGGAGACGATCGCCGGGCAGATCGCGGCGGCCGGCGAGACGCCGACCTGGTGCATCTTCGACAACACCGCCTCCTCCGCGGCGGCGGTGGATGCACTCAAGCTGGAGTCCCTTCTGAACGAGGCCGATGGGCGGCAATCCGCGGGGGAGGCGCCGACTCCCAGCGGTAGAAGCCCGGCCCCCGCGGCATCGGCGGCACACCGAGAATGACGGTCATAGCGACCGAAACAATCCGACTGAGCCAGCGCGCGGGGACGGTCATGGGACGAGGAATGCGCCAGCCCCGGTCGATCTCTTTCATGAGGGCGAGCGCATCGTCCAGCTGCATAGGTGGAACCATGATCCGCACGCCGCCCAACGCCAGCATCAGACTGGGAGCCGCGGATATGTGTTGCTGATTCCGCGCCAGGGCGAAGATGCCGTAGGCGCGGAGCGTGGCGAGCAATACCGTTGCTTCGGGCATTGAATAGACGATGGCGATCGGCTCGAACCCGTCGGTCGGGTCCGTCGCCGGCTCAGCCATTGTCGCTTGCCGCCGGGATGACGCCGCGGCGGATCTGGTCGAGCTCGATCGATTCGAACAGGGCCTTGAAATTGCCTTCGCCGAAGCCCTGATTGCCCTTGCGCTGGATGATCTCGAAGAAGATCGGGCCGATCAGATTCTCGGTGAAGATCTGGAGGAGCAGGCCTTCGCCGGTCTCTGGC
>JAXDOV010000105.1:0-12223 GCA_034668705.1 Sphingomonadales bacterium | reverse complement strand
CCCCCCCCACGACCGCGCAGCGGCGAGGCGGAGAGACGGCCATGGCGTCGTTGCTCGTCGGTCACGATGCATGCAGCATCGCTCCGCTCCTCGCGCCTAGCCCTGACCGCCTCTCCGCCTCGTCATGGCCGTTGTCGGCAGCGGGTCTGGACCCTCGGGTCAGCCACAGGATCAGGAATGCGAACCCGGTGGAGAGGATCGCGTTCCATCCGGCCATCGAAATGCCGAGGAAGCGCCACTGCACCTGGTCGCAGCGGACGATCGGCGCGTCCATGATCTGCGCCATCAGCTCCTGGGTGGTGGCCGCGCCGGTGACGATGCGGGTGCATTGGGTGAAGCACTGGAAGACATGGGCTTCACAGCCGGCATGATAGGCGCCGATCATGCCGCTCGCCAGGATGGCCAGCGCTGCGAGGACCAGGAGGGCGCGGTCCAGCCCCGGCCTGCGCGCGACGAGGAAGGCGCAGATGGCGAGGACCAGAGCCGCGATATGGGCGTAACGCTGCCACCAGCACATCTCGCAGGGGAAGAGCCCGCCCCAGATCTGGAACGACCAGGCGCCGGCGAGCAAAGCCGCCGGCACGAGCAAGGCGAGCGCCCGCGCCAGATCGAGGTTCGAAATCCCCCCCGCCGGCTTCACCTCAGCGGCCGCCGCCCCGCGACGCCGCCGAAGCGGCGACGGCGGTGCGGCCGAGCCGGCCCACCGCCTGCACCGCATAATAAAGCTGGAAGTCGTCGATGCCCTTCTTCTTCAGATCGTCGCGGGTGGCGGCGAAGCGGGGATCGGGCTTGCCGTCATCCTCGACCACGTCGTTGGTCACCGCCGCCTCGTTGATCAGGTGGCGGCGGAGGTCCGCCTCGCGCAGCCGCGGCCGCGCCTTGTAATCGGGATCGCTCAGCTGCGGCACGTCGATGTCGGGGGCGATGCCGCCCTCCTGCACCGACCGGCCCGACGGCAGGTAATAGCGGGCGGTGGTGAGGCGGAGCGCGGTGTTCGAACTGAGCGGCAGCAAGGTCTGGACCGAGCCCTTGCCGAAGCTGCGCTCGCCCATCACGATCGCCCGATGCTGGTCCTGGAGCGCGCCGGCGACGATCTCGGCGGCGGAAGCGGTGCCGGCATCGACCAGGATCACCACCGGGGCGCCGCCCGTCGCGTCGCCCGGCTTGGCATAATAACGCTCGATATCGGTCTTCTGCCGGCCGCGCTGGCTGACGATCTCGCCGCGCTGCAGGAACACGTCGGAGAGGCCGACCGCCTGATCGAGCAGGCCGCCGGGGTTGGAGCGCAGGTCGAGGATGTAGCCGGTCGGCTCATGTCCCAGGGTCTTGCGGATCGAGGCGATGGCGGCGAGCGTCTCGTTGGTGGTGGTGCGGCTGAACGTGTTGACGTTGAGGATGCCGACGTCGCCCATCACCTTCCACTTGACCGCCGGGAGGTTGATCACCGAGCGGGTCAGGGTGACGTCGAACGGCTGGTCGCGGCCGACGCGCAGGATGGTGATGCGGATGGTCGAGCCCGGCGCGCCGCGCATCTGGTCCACCGCTTCGTCGAGCGTGCCGCCGTAGATCAGCTTGCCGTTCAGATGGGTGATGTAATCGCCGGCCTTGAGCCCGGCCTTGGCGGCGGGGCTGTCCTCGATCGGGGCGACCACCTTCACCACGCTGTCTTCCATGGTGACGTTGAGGCCGAGGCCGCCATATTCGCCCTCGGTGGTGGTCATCAGCGACTGGTAGCCGCGCTCGTCGAGATAGGAGCTGTGCGGATCGAGGCTGGTCAGCATGCCGTCGATGGCGCCGCGGATCAGGGTCTTGTCGTCGACCTTGTCGACATAATCGGCGCGGACGCGCTCGAACACGGCCATGAACTGGTCGAGCTCGCGATAGGTGCTGACGTCGACGGCGGCGAAGGCGGCGCTCGCCGCGGGCACGATCGCCACCGCGCTGACGAGGGCAAGGGAACGGAGGAGGTTGCTGTTCATCGGGAATCCTGAATGTCGCATTTGGCGGAGAGCTTACCGCCTTTTCTAGCCTGCGAAAAGCAACGCAAGGTGAATGATCACCCGATCAGGCCGGTGATCGCGACCGGCTCGCCGTTGTGGCGCAGCTCGACCGAGACTTGCGAGGCGCTGCCGCCGGTGCGGCCGAGGGCGTCGCCGCGTGCGACCCGGTCGCCCGCCTTGACCGCCAGCGCGCCGAGATTGGTGATCGCGGTCAGCCAGCCTTTGCCGTGGTCGATGACGACGATGTCGCCATAGGAGCGGAAGCGGCCGGCATAAGCGACGCGGCCGGGGGCGGGGGCGACGATCGGCCGGTCGGCTTCGGTCTCGAAGACGAGGCCGCGGGCATGGACGCCGGCGTCGGAAATCTCGCCGGTGCCGGTCACCAGCCGTCCCTCGACGGGAATGAGATAGGCCCGCCGCGGCGCGGCCAGTGGCGGGTTGACCGGCCGCGCCACCGGGCCGGGCAGCGCCGCGAGGCTGGCGCGGAGCTGCGACTGGAACTGGCGCGTGCCCTCCAGCGCGGCGAGGTCGCGCGCCTGCTCGCCAAAGGCCAAGGCGCGTTCGCCCTCATTGGCCGCCGATGCCATCAGGTTTTGCGAGCGGCTGCGCTGCACCGCCTCGAAGCGGGCGAGGGCGAGACGGCGCTGGCGCAGATCCTCGCGGCTGGCGCGCAAGGCGGCGATCGCCACGCCGGCGTCGCGGCGCAGCGAATCGCCGCGGGCGACCTCGGCGCGCAGGCCCGAGGTGCGGGCGCGGATTTCGGGAAGCGCCGAGGCGAGCAGGGCGCGGACATGGACGACGTCGTCGAGCGAGCCGGGCTGGACGAGGGCGAGCGCCGGCGGCCGGCGCGCCATCGTCTGCAGCGCGGCGGTGAGGCGGATCAGCGGCGCCTGTTTCTCGGCGAGCCGCGCCCGTTGCTGGCGCCGCAAATCCTCGATCAGCCGGATCCGCACCTCGCCGGCGGTGATGTCGGCCTCCGCCGCCTCGATCCGGGCGGCGAGGGCGGCGGAACCGGCGCGGGCGCGCTCCGCTTCGCTGCCGGCCAAAGCGGCCTGGCGTTCGAGCGCGGCGGATCGCCGCTGCGCCTCGTCCGACTGGCGGCGGGCGGCGACCAAGGACTGGGCGTCGGACGGGGAATCGCCGCCCTGCGCCGCCGCCCAGCCGTCGCCGAGCAGGGCGAGCGGCGCGAGAAAGGCGAGAGTGAGAAGGCGGCGGCGCACGCTTCAGCCTTCGCGATGATAGGGATGGTTGGCAAGGATGGAGGTGGCGCGCCAGAGCTGCTCGGCGAGCATGGCCCGGGCGAGGAGGTGGGGCCAGGTGGCATGGCCGAAGGCGAGGAGCAGATCGGCGGCCTCCCGCTCGGCATCGCCGAAGCCGTCGGCGCCGCCGATCAGGAAGCGCGCCTCCCGCCGTCCTTCGTCGCGCCAGCGCTCGAGCCGGCGGGCGAGCTCGAGGCTGGGAAGCTGCTCGCCTTTCTCGTCGAGAAGGATCGTGACCGCATTCCCGGCCGCCGGCGGCACCCGCCCGCCGCTCTCGGGCAGCTCGGTGATCTTCGCCGGCCAGGACAGCCGCTTCATGTAGCGGTCGACCAGCTCCGCCTCAGGGCCCCGCCCGATCTTCCCCCGCGCGACGATGTGAAGCAGCATGTTATCGTTCAGCCGTCATTGCGAGGAGCGGAGCGACGCGGCAATCCAGCGCCGCGTCCAGCGCGCATGCCCGACTGGATTGCTTCGCTCCGCTGGCAATGACGGAGGAGGGCGAGCGGGAACTCAGTGCGCGGCGGCGGTGGCGCCGCTATCGCCTTCGAAGCCCCACATCCGCTCCAGATTGTAGAAGCTGCGCACTTCCGGCCGGAAGATGTGGACGATGACGTCGTCGGCGTCGATCAGCACCCAATCGGCGACCGGGAGCCCTTCGATGCGGACGGTGCGGCCGAGATCCTGCTTGATCCGCTGCGACAGCTTCTGCGCCATCGACGCGACCTGGCGGGTCGAACGCCCGGAGGCGATCACCATATGGTCGGCGATGTTCGACTTTCCGCTCAAGGGGATGGTGACGACGTCCTGCGCCTGATCGTCGTCGAGGGACCGCAGCACGAGATCATGCAGGGCTTCGGCCTTTTCGATTGCTCCGTCATGCGGAGCCGGTGCGTTGGTTGGCAATGTGCCTCCTCAGGTCACGAGCCGCCGCGTCACGCCGTCGCGGAGGGCCCGGGGGTTGAACGAATGTTCGTCGGATAAGTGCCAGTCGGGCACGGCGGCACGAATGCCTGTGGCGGAGGTCGGATCGAGCGGCAATCGAAGCAACACGAGTGCCGGCAGTCTCCACTCCGTCCAGAACCGAGCCTGGTCCGCGGGCCGGACGAAGCGCCGCAACCAGCCCATCGCGCGAGCCGCGTGGGCGCTCCCTTCATATCCCGGACGCGCCACCACCGCAATCGGAACCATGCGGGCGATCTTCCGCCAGTGCCGCCAGAGGTGGAACTGGGCGAGATTGTCGGCGCCCATCAGCCAGACGAAGCGCCGCTCCGGGTAGAGCCGGAGCAAGGCGGCGAGCGTGTCGACCGTGTAGCGCGTGCCCAGGGCGCGCTCGATCGCGGTGGCGCGGATCGGCAGGCCGCGCGCCAGCCGCCGCGCCGAGGCGAGACGGGCGGGGAGGGGCGCCATGTCTTCGGCCGGCTTCAGCGGATTGCCGGGCGAGACCAGCCACCAGAGCTCGTCCAGCCCGAGCGCGCGGATCGCCGCCGCGCTGACCCGGCGGTGGCCGCGATGGGCCGGATTGAAGGAGCCGCCAAGGAGGCCGATGCGCGTCATTGCACGACACATAATGTCCGCACCGAGCTTGTCGAACCTTCAATCCTCCCCTGCTTTTTGCAGGGGAGGGGGACCAGCCGCAGGCTGGTGGAGGGGCCTCTTGCGGCGAGTGCCCTCCACCATGAGCAGGTCCGCAGTGCCCCGCACTGCGCAGCCATGTCCGGGGGACATGGCGACCTGCTCATTGCGCATAGTCCCCTCCCCTCGAAATCCAGGGGAGGAACTAATGGCCGAACCATCTCGACGCCACCGTCCTCCTCGGCCATCATGGGCGGATGGAGCCGGGGGGAATCGAGGGTGTCGGCGATGCGCTGACCGGCGGCATCGTCGCCCGTCAGCTCGAGCCGGGCGCGGGCGAGGCGCATGGAGCCGATCGTCAGGGCGCCTGCCTCAATTGCGGGGCGCCGCTCGCCGGCCCTTATTGCCACGATTGCGGGCAGGCGGGGCACGTCCATCGCAGCCTCGCCGCCTTCTGGCACGATCTCGCCCATGGCGTGCTCCATTTCGAGGGCAAGATCTGGCGGACCCTGCCTCTGCTCGCCTGGCGGCCGGGCCAGCTGACCCGCCGCTATGTCGAGGGCGAGCGGGCGCGCTTCGTCTCGCCGATCGCGCTCTTCCTGTTCTCGGTCTTCCTGATGTTCGCGGTGTTCAACGCCGTCGGCGGCCCTCTCTTCACCGCCGATCAGGCGCATAAGGAGATCGTCATCCCGGCGGATGCGCAGGCCCGGCTGGCGCTCCTCCAGACCGAACGGACGAAGGCGCTTGCGGCGGGCCGGAGCACCGCCGCCCTCGACCGCTCCATCGCCTCCGCACAGGAGCAGCTTGCCGCTGCCGCCGCGCGCAAGGCCGCGCAGGCAGAGGCGGATGTCGTCGACGCCGGCGGCGATCTCGGCTGGTTCGGCGGGGCCTATCGCAAGGCGAAGGAGAATCCGGCCCTGCTCGTCTACAAGATCCAGGCCAATGCCTATAAATTCTCCTGGGTCCTGATCCCGATCTCGGTGCCGTTCCTCTGGGTCCTGTTCCTCCACCGCCGCCGCTACCGGCGCTACGAGGCCTACGACCACATTGTCTTCGTCACCTATTCGCTGTCGTTCATGACGCTGCTGATCGTGTCCCTGTCGCTGCTCCACGCCGCCTTCCGGCCGGCCGCTCTGGTGGGGCTGGCGATGACCTTCATCCCGCCGGTCCACATGTACCGGCAGCTGCGCGGCGCTTACGCCTTGTCGCGCTTCAGCGCGCTCTGGCGGACGATATTGCTGGTCGCCTTCGCCGGCATCGCGCTCATGCTGTTCCTGCTGCTGCTCGTCGCCCTCGGCGTAATGCATTAGGGGCCGGCCACGGCGGATCGAAGCCTCGCGACCTGTTCCCCGGCGAAGGCCGCGGGTCCAGCCTTCCTTCCGGGCCGGGCGTTCGCACAACTCTTCACCGGATGACGGGTAAGCTCCCGTCGTCAGCGCACTACCCGCAGGGATATTTGCGCGACAGGAGCGCCCTCAGCGGCTCCTTCACGTCGGTATGCGGACGTTGCGCGACCGGGACGGTGCGCAGGGCGGCGATAATTTCATTGCTCGCCAGCCCCATCTTGCCCGGCATCGGGCAGAAGGCATGCGGCCGGCCCGCCGCCTTGGCGGCGCGGGCTTCGGCGACGAGCGCCTGCACATCCGCCTCCGTCTCGCGCTTCAGCAGCCCGTAATCGCTCGAGAAGAGGGCCATCATGCCGCTCTTCTCCAGCCCGTCCGCTTTGGCCAGGAACGTCCCGACGTCCATTGCCTGCGCCGCAGCCGGCAGCGCGACCAGCAGCGCGCCGAGCATCAGCTTGCCCTTCATGCTTCCCTCTCCTTACGGAGCGGAGGGAGGGCTTCCGGCCATGAACCCCGCTTGAACGCGCGGGGCTCAGGCCCCCTGGGGCGCGGGGCCGCCGATGCCGCCGCCGCGGGGGCGGCGGGTCGAGGGGATGGAGGTGCCGGCGGTCGGCAAAGACGGCCGGCGATGGGCCGGATCCTCGCGGCCCGGATCCTCGCCGCGGATCACCCTTTTCGCTTCCTCGCCGTTCAGCGTCTCATATTCGAGCAGGGCGCCGGCGAGGCGATGGAGCTCGTCGAGATGCTCGGTGAGGACGCCGCGCGCGGCGGCCTCGGCCTCCTCGACTAGGCGGCGGACCTCCTGGTCGATCAGCTGGGCGGTCTGCTCGGAGACGGTCTGGTTGCGGGCGACGCTGTGGCCGAGGAAGACCTCTTCCTGATTGTCGCGATAGCGCAGCCAGCCCAGTTTCTCCGACATGCCATATTCCATCACCATCGCGCGGGCCATGTCGGTGGCTTGCTGGATGTCGTTGGAGGCGCCGGTGTTGAGCTCGTCCTGGCCGTAGATCAGCTGCTCGGCGATGCGGCCGCCGAAGCAGAGCGCGAGCCGCGCCTTCATCTGCTTCATCGTCATCGAATAGCGGTCGCGCTCGGGCAGGTTCCAGGTCACGCCCAAGGCACGGCCGCGCGGGATGATCGTCACCTTGTGGAGCGGGTCGCAGCCGGGGACGTGGAGCGAGACGAGCGCGTGGCCGGCCTCGTGATAGGCGGTGGCCTTCTTCTCGTCCTCGGTCATCACCATCGACTTGCGCTCGGCGCCCATCATCACCTTGTCCTTGGCGAGCTCGAGCTCGCTCATCGCGACGAGGCGCTTGCCCTTGCGGGCGGCGAGCAAAGCGGCCTCGTTGACGAGGTTGGCGAGATCGGCGCCGGAAAAGCCGGGCGTGCCGCGGGCGATGGTGCGCGGATCGACGTCGGGCGCCAGCGGCACCTTCTTCATGTGGACGGCGAGGATCTTCTCGCGGCCGTCGATGTCGGGACGCGGCACCACCACCTGGCGGTCGAAGCGGCCGGGGCGGAGCAAGGCCGGGTCGAGCACGTCGGGCCGGTTGGTGGCGGCGATGATGATGATGCCCTCATTCGCCTCGAAGCCGTCCATCTCGACGAGGAGCTGGTTCAGGGTCTGCTCGCGCTCGTCATTGCCGTTGCCGAGGCCGGCGCCGCGATGGCGGCCGACCGCGTCGATCTCGTCGATGAAGACGATGCAGGGCGCGTTCTTCTTCGCCTGGTCGAACATGTCGCGCACCCGGCTGGCGCCGACGCCGACGAACATCTCGACGAAGTCCGAGCCGGAAATGGTGAAGAAGGGCACGTTCGCCTCGCCGGCGATGGCGCGGGCGAGCAGGGTCTTGCCGGTGCCCGGCGGGCCGACGAGCAGGGCGCCCTTCGGGATCTTGCCACCGAGCCGGGCGAATTTGGTCGGGTCCTTGAGGAAATCGACGATCTCCTGCAATTCCTCGCGCGCCTCGTCGATGCCGGCGACGTCGTCGAACGTCACCCGGCCCTGCTTCTCGGTGAGCAGCCGCGCCTTGGACTTGCCGAAGCCCATCGCGCCGGAGCCCGCATTCTTCTGCATCTGCCGCATGATGAAGAAGGCGACGCCGAGGATCAGCAGGAAGGGCAGGGACTGGTAGAGGAGGATCAGCCAGACCGAGGTCTGCTGCTCCGGCTGGCCGGTGAACTCGACCCCCTTCGAGCGCAGGCGGCCGGTCAGCTCCGGATCGGGAATGGTGTTGGTCTTGAACGTGTCGCCGGTGGTGAGCTTGCCGGTGATGACGTCCTTGCCGATCGCCACCTCCTTGACCGAGCCGGCGTCGACCCGGTTGAGGAAATCGGAATAAGCGATCGCACTGCCCGTCGCCCCGCGCCCGCCGCCGTCGACGACCTGCACGAAGAGGATGAGGGCGAGCAGGATGCCGGCCCAGATGAAGAGCGACTTCATCCAGGGGTTCGACCCCTGCGGGTCCTTGTCGGGCTTCAAGTTCGGATCGCGGTCGGCCATTGGGAGACTTTCGGATGCTGCACCCGCCTAAATAGGTTTTCACGGGCCGAGCGCAATGTAGCATGTCGAAGTGAATGCCGCCTTACGGTTGACCGCACCCGCCGCGCTTGACAGGCGGCCATGCCGGGATCAGCCTCCCCGCTTCTGCTACCGCGTCATGGGGAGACCGGACATGCAACCGAGCGCAGCCTGCACCAAGCTCATCCATCGATTCGAGGGGTGCGAGAAGCGCCGGAGCGACGGCAGCTTCGGCGCCTATCCCGATCCGGGAACGGGCGCCGATCCGTGGACGATCGGCTGGGGGACGACCGGGGCGGACGTCAAGCCGGGAATCGTCTGGACGCAGGCGCAATGCGACGACCGCTTCGCCGCCGACCTCGCGAAGTTCGCCGTCAAGGTGATGACCGCGATCGGGACGGCGTCCACGACCCAGCACCAGTTCGATGCGATGGTTTCGTTCGCCTACAATGTCGGCGTCGGCAATCTCACCTCGAGCACCTTGCTGAGGAACCACAAGGCAGGCGACCATCCGGGCGCCGCGGCCGAGTTCGCCAAGTGGAACAAGGCCAACAAGAAGGTGATGGCGGGGCTCACCAGACGGCGGGCGGCGGAGGCGGCGCTCTACGCAAGCTGAACGCCGCTGTCGGTCGCGGCCGGCACATTGCCCGGCCGACCGGATGGGTATAAGATCGTCGGTTCAGGTCGGGCGCGGGGCATTTCCTGTGGATTGGCGCACCGTCATCATCAAGACCTTGTGGGGCTTCATCCTCGGGGGTGTCGGCGGCCTCCTGGGAGGCGGTGCCCTCGCGCTGATGACGCCGCCCCAAGATGCAACGCTATTGTGGACGGCGTTTTCGGGGATGCTCTCAGCCGCGCTCGCGGGCGGCGTCGTGGAGGCGCTGCGCGAAGTGCTGAGGCAGAACAAGGTGGTCGGCCCATGACGGCGAAGCTTTTCAAGCTGCTCAGCATTGTGGCTTTCACCATCCTCGACGGCGTTGTCCTGGAGCAGCTCGGATTGCGGCCCGGCCTGGCGGTGATCGTCGGCGCGGCGCTCGCCCCCTTCGCGTCATGGCTCCTGGAAGAGACGGCCGCGCGAAGCTTGGCGCCCTCCGAGGTCGACGTCGCCTGAACCTCCTCCGACGCGACCCGGCCGTGCGAGCGCCGCCTGATCACAGCACCTCGAACAGCCCCGCCGCGCCCATGCCGCCGCCGACGCACATCGTCACCACCACCCATTTCGCGCCGCGCCTCTTGCCCTCGATGAGAGCATGCCCCGTCATCCGCGCGCCGGACATGCCGTAGGGATGGCCGATCGAGATGGCGCCGCCGTCGACGTTGAGGATGTCGTCGGGGATACCGAGCTGGTCCTGGCAATAGAGGACCTGGACGGCGAAGGCCTCGTTCAGCTCCCAGAGGCCGATATCGCCGACATTCAGGCCGAAGCGCTTGAGCAGCTTCGGCACGGCGAAGACCGGGCCGATGCCCATCTCGTCCGGCTCGGTGCCGGCGACGGCCATGCCGACATAGCGGCCGAGCGGCTGCAGGCCGCGCTCGGCGGCGAGGCCCGCCTCCATCAGCACGCAGGCGGAGGCGCCGTCCGAGAGCTGGCTGGCATTGCCGGCGGTGATCATCGCCTCCGGCCCCATCACCGGCTGCAGCGCGCGCAGGCCCTCGAGCGTCGTCTCGGGGCGGTTGCCTTCGTCCTTGGCGAGGGTGACCTCCTTCATGCTGGTCTCGCCGGTCGCCTTGTCGGTGATCTTCATCCTGGTGGTGACCGGGACGATCTCGTCGTCGAACCGGCCGGCGGCCTGGGCGGCGGCGGTGCGCTGCTGGGAGCGGAAGGCATATTCGTCCTGCCGCTCGCGGCTGACCGTGTAGCGATTGCCGACCACCTCGGCGGTCTGGATCATCGGCATGTAGATGCCGTTATGCATCGAGAGCAGCTCGGGATCGGAGCCGACGCGCATCTCCGGCGTCTGCACGAGGCTGATCGATTCGACGCCGCCGGCGACGAGCACGTCCATCCGGTCGACGATGATCTGCTTGGCGGCGGTGGCGATCGACATCAGCCCCGACGAGCATTGGCGGTCGATCGACATGCCCGAGGTGGTAACGGGAAGGCCGGCCCGCAACGCGGCGGTGCGGCCGATCGTGATCTGCACGCCCTGCTGCAGGGCGGCGCCCATGATGCAATCGTCGACCTCGGCCGGGTCGACCTTGGCCCGCTCGACCGCGGCGCGGATCGCATGGCCGGCGAGGGTGGGCGAAGGGGTGGCGTTGAACGCGCCGCGATAGGCCCGGCCGATCGGGGTGCGGGCGGTGGAGACGATGACGGCTTCGCGGGTGGGCATCTGACTTCCTTTCTTCGATCCTCCCCTGCTTTTGCAGGGGAGGGGGACCACCCGAAGGGTGGTGGAGGGGCATTCTTTCGGAGCGGCCGTGCCAAGGCCCCTCCACCGGCTTCGCCGGTCCCCCTCCCCCGGAAATCCGGGGGAGGATTTCTACACGAAAACCTGCCCGATCCACTCGGCGAGCAGAGCGGGCTTGTTCTCGCCTTCGATCTCGACGGCGACGGCGTGGAGGAATTGCCACTGGCCGGGGCGCTTCTCCTCCAGGCTGTTCAAGGTGAAGCGGCCGCGGACGCGTTTGCCGGAGCGGACGGGGGCGAGGAAGCGGACGCGGTCGAGGCCGTAATTGACGCCCATCTTCACGCCCTCGGGGCGGAGCATGACATCGGCGGCCATCCGGCTCAGCAGCGACAGAGTGAGAAAGCCGTGGGCGATGGTGCCGCCGAACGGGGTGCGCGCCGCCGCCTCCGCATCGACATGGATGAACTGGCGATCCTCGGTCGCTTCCGCGAACGCGTCGATCCTTTTCTGGTCGACAAGGATCCAGTCGGACACGCCGATCTCGGTGCCGACCTTCCCCTTGATTTCTTCAATGCTGGCGATGGGCATGGCGGGGGTTTAGAGCGGCCCGGACATGAGACTCAAGCCCCGCGACGCCGACACCGCCCCTGACGCTACGGCATCCGCCCGCGCCGAAATCCGCCGCCTCCATCGCGCGCCCGAGCCGGAGGTGCTGAAGCCGCTGCTGGACCATGCGGCGCTCGATTCCGAATCGCGGCACCGGGTCGAGAGCCGCGCGCTGGCGATGCTGGCCGAGCTGCGCAGCGCCCAGTCGACCGGCTGGGTCAACCAGTTCCTCCAGGAATATCGGCTCAACACCTCGGAGGGGATCGCCCTCCTGTCGCTGGCCGAAGCCTTTCTGCGCGTGCCCGATCCGGAGACGGCCGACCAGCTGATCGCCGACAAACTGGGCGATGCGGATTGGAAGGCGCATCGCGGCAAGTCGCATTCGACTTTGGTCAATTCGGCGACCTGGGGGCTGGTGATCGGCCGCGCTCTGGTCGCCGGCAGCGAGCAGGCGAGCGCGCTCAAGCGGCTGCTCGCCCGCGCCGGCGAGCCCTTCGTCCGCCAGGCGGTCGGCGCGGCGATGCGGCTGATGGGCGAGATCTTCGTCATGGGCCGGACGATCGACGAAGCG
>JAXDOV010000104.1:0-51679 GCA_034668705.1 Sphingomonadales bacterium | reverse complement strand
CCTTCGCCGCCATTCTGTGCATCGCGCTCGGCGCCGGTGCGGCGGCAGCGCTCAACATGTGGTACGAAGCGGACATCGACGCCAAGATGAAGCGCACCGCCGGCCGGCCGCTGCCGGCGGGCCGGATGGACCGGGCGAGCGCGCTCCATTTCGGGGTCGGCCTCAGCTTCTTCTCGGTGCTGCTGATGGGCGTGGCGACGAACTGGGTGGCAGCCGGAATCCTGGCGGTCTCCATCCTCTTCTACGTCTTCGTCTACACGATCTGGCTGAAGCGGCGGACCCCGCAGAATATCGTGATCGGCGGCGCCGCCGGCGCCTTCCCGCCGGTGATCGGCTGGGCGGCGGCGACCGGCCATGTGGGGCTGCTGCCGGTCCTGCTCTTCGCCCTGATCTTCCTGTGGACGCCGCCCCATTTCTGGGCTCTGTCTTTGTTCGTCCGCTCCGATTATGCCGCCGCCGGCGTGCCGATGCTGCCGGTGGTGGCGGGGACGAAGGCGACCCGGCGCCAGATCCTGCTCTACAGCCTGCCGATGGCCGCGGTCGCGGTCGCGCCCTGGCCGCTCGGCCTCGCCGGCGCCTTTTACGGCGTCGTCGCCGGCATCCTCAGCCTCGCCTTCCTCGGCATCGCCGTCCAGGTCCGGCTGAGCGAGGCGACGGAGCCGGCGGCGATGAAGGCGGAGAAGAGGCTGTTCGCCTTCTCGATCCTCTATCTGTTCGGCGTGTTCGGGGCCTTGGTCGCCGACCGGCTGCTGCTCGCATGATCCCCGACGATCCGAAGCTCGATCCCAGGCTCGACCCCGCGCTCGAGGACGCCGAGATCCGCCGCCGCCAGAAGGGGCGGGCGCTGATCATGGGCGTGCTGCTCGCCTTGTTCGTGATCCTCGTCTACGCGATCACGATCGCGAAGATGAGCGTGAACCGGTGACCGCGGGCGTCCGTCCCGATCCCCGCCGCAACGGCCGCACGGCGGCGATCATGGCCCTGGTCGCGCTGGCGATGGCCGGCCTGGCCTTCGCCAGCGTCCCCCTCTACCGCATCTTCTGCCAGGTGACGGGCTTCGACGGCACCACCCGGCGCGCGGCGAGCGCGACGGCGCCGGGGCCGGTGGCCGGCAAGGAGGTGTCGGTCCGCTTCGACGCGAACGTCTCGCCGATCCTGCCATGGCGCTTCGCGCCGGAGCGCAACACCCAGATCGTCAGGATCGGCGAACGCCAGATGGCCGTGTTCCGGGCGAAGAACCTCTCCGCCAGGACGATCGCCGGCAGCGCCGCCTTCAACGTCAGCCCGCCCCAGGCCGGCAAATATTTCACCAAGATCCAGTGCTTCTGCTTCACCCAGCAGGTGCTCAAGCCCGGGGAGGAGGCACGGATGCCGGTGATCTTCTACGTCGATCCTAAGTTCGTGAAGGATCCGGACACGAGCGGCATCAGCGAAATCACCCTGAGCTACACCTTTTACCCGGTGGACCAGGCCGGGAGCGGAAGCTAGAGAACCCGCGATCAGGGCGGCCGCCGCACCGCCCCGCACGAGGACGAACAGAGGAAAGCCGCGATGGCCGGAGCGCAGAACCACCAATACCACCTCGTCAAGCCGAGCCCCTGGCCGCTGATCGGCGCCTTCTCGGCCCTCTGCCTGTTCGGCGGCCTGGTGATGTGGATGCACGCGGTTTCGGGCGGGGCCTGGGTGATGGCGGTCGGCATTGCCGGCATCATCCTCACCATGTTCAGCTGGTGGTCCGACGTGATCCGCGAAGCCCATGGCGGCGACCATACGCCGATCGTCCAGCTCCACCTGCGCTACGGCATGATCCTGTTCATCGCCTCGGAGGTGATGTTCTTCGTCGCCTGGTTCTGGGCCTGGTTCGATGCGTCGCTCTTCCCCTCGGCGGTGGACGCGGTCGGCGGCGTCTGGCCGCCCAAGGGCATGGAGGTGCTGAACCCGTTCGGCTTTCCCCTGCTCAACACCCTGATCCTGCTCTGCTCGGGCACCACGGTGACCTGGGCGCACCATGCGCTGATCCACGACGACCGCGACGGGCTGGTCAAGGGCCTGTGGTGCACGATCCTGCTCGGCATGCTGTTCACCAGCATCCAGGCCTATGAATATGCCCACGCCCCCTTCCACTTCGCCCAGAACATCTACACTTCGGCCTTTTTCATGGCGACCGGCTTCCACGGCGCCCATGTCATCATCGGCACCATCTTCCTGATCGTCTGCCTGGTCCGCGCCTATAAGGGTCACTTCCGGCCGGAGCAGCATTTCGGCTTCGAGGCGGCCGCCTGGTACTGGCATTTCGTCGACGTGGTGTGGCTGTTCCTGTTCATCTGCATCTACGTCTGGGGCGGCTGGGGCGCGCCTTACGCGGGGTGATCGAGGCCGGCCCTCACCCTCTCCTCGTCGCGATACGCGGCCTCTGCCCGCGTTGCGGTGCGAAGAGCCTGTTCCGGAGCCTTACCGGCTTCGCGCCCAAATGCCGGGCCTGCGGGCTCGATCTGTCGGCGTTCAACGTCGGCGACGGGCCCGCCGCCTTCCTGATCCTGGTCATCGGCGCGCTGATCGTCGGCCTCGCGATCACGCTCGACCTCAATTTCAGCCCGCCCTGGTGGGTCCACGTCCTGCTCTGGGTGCCGCTGACGACGGCCGCGGTGATCTTCTCGTTGCGCGTCGCCAAGGCCCTCCTCCTCGCGCTCGAGTACCGACACCGGGCGCGCGAGGGGCGGATCGCGGAGGGCGAGTGATGCGCCTGCCCTTCGTCCCCACCGCTTTGGTCGCCGCCGCCGCCGCGGCGATGGTCTGGCTTGGCGTCTGGCAGATCCACCGCGCCGCGTGGAAGAACGCGCTGATCGCCCGCTACGAGACCAATGTGCAGCTGCCGCCGATCGCCTGGCCCGCTCTGCCGCCGGCCGACGACCGCCTCCTCTACCGCCGCGCCACCGGCTTCTGCCTGCAGCCGGTCGGCTGGCGCGAGGTCGCCGGCCGCAATCTGAAGGACGAGCCGGGCTGGAGCCACATCGCTTCCTGCCGCACCGGCGCCGAGGGACCGGGGATGGCGGTGGACGCCGGCTGGTCGATCTCGCCGCATCCGCCCGTCTGGCGCGGCGGCCCGGTCAGCGGCCTCATCGTCCCCGACCGCAAGCACCGCATCCGCCTGGTCGCCGCCGCTGCCGCGCCCGGCCTGGTGCCGAGCGCCGCGCCTTCGCCGCGCGACATGCCGAACAACCACCTCTTCTATGCCTTCCAATGGTTCTTCTTCGCCGCCGCGGCGATGGTCATCTACCTGCTCGCGCTCCGCCGCCGGCAGCGCGGCAAGGTTGCTCCCGGGCAGCCGAGCACCTAATTCCCTACGGATGAAGCTCTCTCTCCTCGACAACGGCCTCCGGGTCGCGACCCGCGCCATGCCGGGGGTCGAGACCGCGGCCGTCGGCCTGTTCGCCGAAGCCGGCGCGCGGCACGAGCCGGCGCGGCTCAACGGCATCGCCCATCTGTTCGAGCATATGGTGTTCAAGGGCGCGGGCGGCCGCTCGGCGCGCGAGATCAGCGAGGCGATCGAGGATGTCGGCGGCGACCTCAACGCCTGCACCGAGCGCGACGGCACCAGCTTCACGGCTTCGGTCATGGCCGAGCATGTGCCGCTGGCGGTCGAGTTGCTCGCCGACATGGTCCAGCGCCCGCATTGCGAGGCCGCCGACCTCGAGCGCGAGAAGGACGTCGTCCTCCAGGAACTGGGCGAGGCGCGCGACACGCCGTCGGACATCGTCTTCGACGAGCTCTGGTCGGCCGCCTTCGCCGACCAGCCGCTCGGCCGGCCGGTGCTCGGCGAGGAGCGCAGCATCGCCGCGATCGGCGTCAAGGATCTCCACGACTGGCGGCGCGAGCGCTACCGCGCCGGCAGCCTGATCCTCGTCGCCGCCGGCAAGGTCGAGCATGAGCAGGTGGTGGCGCTGGCCAATCGCCATTTCGCCGATCTCCCCGCCGGCGCGCTCGACGCCGCCGAGCCGGGCCGCTTCACCGGCGGCGTCCGCGTCGGCCGGGTGCCGAGCGAGCAGGCGCATTTGACCCTCGGCTTCGCCGCGCCGGCGCAGCGCGATCCCGATTATTTCGCCGCCCGTTTGTTCTCGGACATCGTCGGCGGCGGCATGTCGTCGCGCCTGTTCCAGCAGGTGCGCGAGGAGCGCGGCCTCGCTTATTCGGTCTATGCCTCGCTCTATCCCTATGCCGATGCGGGCATCCTCTCCATCTATGCCGCCACCGCGCGGAGCCAGTCGGCCGCCGCCGCCCAGCTGGTTGAGGAGATCCTTGCGGGGACCGCGGCGACGGCGACCCCGCGCGAGCTCGAGCGGGTGCGCACCCAGGCCCGCGCCGCCTTGCTGATGTCGCTGGAGAGTCCCTGGGGCCAGGCCCATTATGTGGCGCGCCAGCTGTCGGTCTACGGCCGGCTGGTCGAGCCGGCGGAGGTGGTCGAGGAGCTTGCGGCGGTGACGCTGGACGAGGTGCGGGAGGCGGGCCGCAAGATGCTCGCCGGCCCCCGCGCCCGCGCCACGATCGGCTTCCCCGCCGTGAGGGCGGCGTGACAAGCCGTCACCCCGGCCCTTCGACGCCGCCTGCGGCGGCGCTCAGGATAAACTTCGGCTACGCCGAAGGCCGGGGTCCCAGCGAGAATGAAGCGCCGAGTTCTTCACCCACTGGGGTCCCAGCCTTCGCTGGGACGACGGAGGCGCTGGTCGCCGAGCCCTGGGCCGATTACGGCCTCGTCGACAGCGGCGGCGGGCGCAAGCTGGAGCGTTACGGCCCCTGGCGCTTCATCCGGCCGGAGCCGCAGGCGATGTGGGCGCCGGCCGCGGCCGAATGGGAGGCCGATGGCGAGTTCATCCCCGGCTCCGACGAGGAAGGTGGCGGCCGCTGGCAGTTCCACCGGCCGGTGCCGGCCGAGGGATGGGAACTGAGCTGGAAGGAAATCCGCTTCCGCGCCCAGTGCACGCCCTTTCGTCACCTCGCCTTCTTTCCCGACATGGCGCCGCAATGGGCGTGGATGCGTGAGCATCTGGGAGAGGGTCCTTCGACGGGCTCAGCACAGGCCGAGGTCCTCAACCTGTTCGGCTATACCGGCGTCGGCACCCTCGCTCTCGCTGCCTCGGGAGCGCGCGTCGTCCATGTCGATGCGTCGAAGAAATCGGTCGAGGCGGGGAAGGAGAATGCCCGCCTCTCCGGACTGGACGACCGGCCGATCCGCTGGATGGTCGACGATGCGACGAAGTTCGCGGCGCGCGAGGTCCGGCGCGGCCGCCGCTATGACGGCATCATCCTCGATCCGCCCAAATTCGGCCGCGGCCCCGCCGGCGAGATCTGGCGGCTCGAGGAAGGCCTACCCGGCCTGATCGCCGACTGCCGCCGCCTGCTCGACGCGGACAGCCGCTTCCTCGTCCTGACCGTCTATGCGGTGCGGATGTCGGCGCTGGCTATCGGCGAATTGCTGAGCCAGGCGCTCGCCGGCCTCGGCGGCCGCATCCACTGCGGCGACATGGCGGTGCGCGAGGAAGCCCGCGGCCTCCTCCTCCCCACCGCCATCTTCGCCCGCTGGTCGCGCGCCTAGAGCATTGCGCGAAAAGGTGGGTACCGGCTTTTCGCAAAAAGCAATGCGATAACAAAGATCTCGAGATCATTGGGCGATTCAATCTAATCGCCCAATGATCTAGTAAGCCCCTCCCCTTCAGGGGAGGGGTTGGGGTGGGGGAGTCGGGCGAGACCATAAGGCGTTCGATATCCGCCCCAGCCGCCACCCCAAACCCCTCCCGTCAAGAGGAGGGGCTTTAGTCCCGCGCGGCCCTGATGGCCGCGCCCGCGGCAAAGGGCGCGATCGCCGCCAGCAGCAGGGAAGCCGCCGCCAGCAGCTTGACCGCACCCACGCCGGCGACCGGATCGCCCATGCCGGCGCCGAAGATCAGGATCGGCACCGCCAGCGGCAGCATCAGCAGCCCGCCGAGCGCGCCGGCGCCGCGCAGGCCGGCGGTGAGCGACGCCGTCATCAGGGTCAGGGCGGCGAGGCCGGGGGTTCCGGCGAGAAGGCCGAGCTCGAGCCGGGCCAGCACGTCCTCGGGCAGCTTCATCAGGGCGGCGGCGGGCAAAGCCGCAAGCATCAGCGGCGGTCCGAAGCTCAGCCAGTGGCCGGCGAGCTTGGCGAGGGCGATGCTCTCCTCGCTCATCCCGCGGATGGCGAGCTGATCGAGCACGCCGCTCGCCCGGTCCGGCTCGACCAGCCGTTCGACCGGCAGCAGAGCGGCGAGCAAGGCGGCCACCCAGAGGGCGCCGCCGCCGGTCCGGGCGAGCAGCGGCGCGTCCGGGCCGATGGCGAAGGGGAAGAGGGTCGCGACCAGCAGGAAGAAGATCACCGGCAGCAGGAAGCTGCCGCCGGTCGCGGCGAGGCGCAGCTCGCGAAGCACGAGCGCGCTCATCCGAGCGCCACCACCTGCGCGCCGGGCAGGTCGAGCGGCTGGTGCGAGGCG
Source organism: Sphingomonadales bacterium (assembly GCA_034668705.1). Classification (GTDB taxonomy): domain Bacteria; phylum Pseudomonadota; class Alphaproteobacteria; order Sphingomonadales; family Sphingomonadaceae; genus Allosphingosinicella. Next base: position 45,179 of record JAXDOV010000104.1, on the reverse strand, counting down.
GCCAGGATGGCGCCGCCCTCCGCTCGGTGCACCGCCATCGCCGCGCCCAGCCGCTCCAGCCCCTCCGCGTCGAGGCCGTTGGCCGGCTCGTCGAGCAGCCAGAGACCGGCGTCCGAGGCAACCACCCGCGCCAGCATGGCGCGCTTGCGCTGTCCGGTCGACAGCATCCGCACCGGCACATGCGCCAGAGCCGCGAGACCCATCGCCGCCATGCCGGGCGCGGCATCGGCGCGATCGATCCGCGCCCAGAAGCCGAGCGCGCGGCCGAGGCTCAATTTCGGATCGAGCGCCAGTCCCTCATCGGCCAGCGCCGCCTTGGCCGGCCGCGCGACGCCGCCCGCCGCCGGCCGCAGCAGCCCGCCCGCCAGCCGCAACAGGCTCGACTTGCCGGCGCCGTTCGGCCCGGTCGCCACCGCCGCCTCGCCCGCCGCCAGGACGAGGTCCATGCCCTCGAACAGCAGCCGGCCGCCGCGGATGCAGGCGACCTTGTCCAGCCTCAGCAGCGCCGCCGCCGTCACCCGGCCTGGTCCTCGATCGCGTGCATGTCCTCGTCGGAGAAGCCGAAATGGTGACCGACCTCGTGGACGATGACGTGGGTCACCAGTTCCTCGAGGCTGACGCCGCTCTCCGCCCATTCGTCGAGCAGGGGCCGGCGGTAGAGATGGATCATCGCCGGCAGCTCGCCGGACAGCATCGACGACTGCTCGCCGATCGGGCGGCCGGTATAGAGGCCGGACAGGTCGAACGGATCCTCGATGCCGAGCTGGTCCAGCACCTCGTCCTCGGCAAAATCGTCGATGCGCAGGATCACGCCGTCGAGATGGCGGCGGAACTGCGCCGGCATGCGGGCGATCGCCGCCTCGGCGAGCCGCTCGATCGCCGCGGCGTCGGGCGCATGGGTTTGACCTTGGGTCATTGCTTGGGCGACATAAGGGGGAAGCGAGGGAGGATACAATGCGGCTGAGCGACGACGAACGGACCGAGGCGCTGCGCGGCCTGCCGGACTGGGGCTGGGACGAGGAGACGAAGGCGATCCGCCGCAGCTTCCGCTTCGGCGATTTCTCCGAGGCGTTCGGCTTCATGACCCGCGTCGCGCTGGCGGCGGAGAAAGCGGACCATCATCCCGATTGGTCGAACAGCTGGAACCGGGTCGACGTCGCGCTCACCACCCACAGCGAGGGCGGCGTCACGAGCCGCGACCTGGATTTCGCAAGGCGGATCGACGCGCTCGCCTAGGGCGCGGACGGCAGCTTGCCCCGCCGCCGCCGGCACATTAGAGGACCGCCTCCAGAGCATGCGGAGCGGTGGCCGAGTGGTCGAAGGCGCTCGCCTGGAAAGTGAGTATACGGCAAAACCGTATCGAGGGTTCGAATCCCTCCCGCTCCGCCACTTCGCTGTCCATGTGCCTTCACCCGCCTCCACTGAAAGCCTGGCATTTTCTGCGGTTTTTGATGCAGATTCGTCCTCTCGCAAATGCCTGTGGTCACACGTGACCGCGCCTCATTGGGGGGCATTCTCGGGGCACAGTCGGACGAGCGGCGCCTCGCTCGATCCGCTGGCCAGCGCGTTCCGTTCGCGGCGACAGCGCCGCGTTGAGCGGTTTCAGTGCATTTCGCCCTTGGCCATCATCAGATGGTGAAGCTGGTGGTGAGCACCGCCGGCCATTTCGCCGAAAAATCCTAGCGCGCGTATCTTCGTCGCGGTCGCCGCATCGCCGCTGGTCACCGTCATCAGAACTCCATGGGAAATTTCGGCAATCGTCACCTTCTGACCGGCCTGCCCGTTGGTCATCGCGGCATGGCTTGTCGCCATCCGCCGGATAGCGTCCCGCACCGCCCCGTCGCCGGCCACCTCGAAACGCATGCCTTGGGGCACGGCGGAGGCGGTGACACGCGCCCGCAGCACGACATTGTCCATGTCCACCAGATGCGCTCGTAGCGCGCCGATATCGACTTTCGACCAATCGGTGCCGGGATCCGCCTCCAGCATATCGACCACCTCCGTGATCGCGCCGAAGGCGGATTGACCGCTCTCCTTGGGGATCGCCGCGCTTCCCGGTCCCATGCCGCTCATGTCGTGTCCTTCGTGTCCGACGTGCTGGGCGGAGAGAGCGACGGGAACGACAAGGAGCGCCGCGGCGAAGAGCAGGTATCTCATATTTGTTCTCCGATTGGCCGCTGCTTCGTTGCACGAGCTCGGGCTCGCTGCGTATGATCGCGATCATGTCAGCCTTACTCGACCAGCTGGCCGCCTTTCCCGGCGACCTCGTCCGCATCGATCCGAACCAGCCGCTGTTTCGGCGGGGGGAAGCGGTCCGGCATCTGTTCACGGTCGTCGAAGGGCTCGTCCACCTGGTGCGGTTCCAGGACGACGGCGCACCGACCGTGGTGCAGCGTGCCCAACCCGGAGAATTGGTCGCGGAGGCGTCGCTGTTCGCGCATAGCTATCATTGTGATGCCGTGGCGATGACGGAGAGCCTCGTGCGCCGGCTTTCTGTCGGGGAGGTGCGTGAACGGCTCGAGAAGGACGCGCCGTTTGCACGCGGCTGCGCGGAGCATCTGGCCCATGAGGTGCATCGGATGCGGGTTCGTTCGGAGATCATGGGCATGAAGCGCGTCTCGGCGCGCCTCGACGCATGGATGTCGCTGCGGCCCCTGCCGCCAAAGGGACAATGGGGGGCTCTTGCCGACGACTTGAGCGTGACGCGCGAAGCGCTTTACCGCGAGCTGGGCCGGCGGCGGAAGCGGTCGGCCGCTCGAGGCTGAGCGCGCTGCCGGACTCGACGAGGCGATACTGTCGAACGCGGCGCCTGCCCGGATGCCGGCTTTGCGTGCCGCCTGACCGGGATGGGCCGATCGAAGCTCTACATGCTGATTCAGGGAGGGCGCCTTTGAGGACGATCAAGGTCGGGTCGATGACCCTGATCCCGATGAGCAGCCTCGAGGCGTTACCGGGAGTGAACGCGCTCTGAGGGGAGGGCGGGCTGTTCGACGGAGGTGAGCACCGCCATTCGGAGCTGCCGCGAAGAGCGACCGCATCACCGCCGCCGAGTGGCGCACGGTGGGCGCTAGGCCCCAGGGAGCGGCTGCTGTATGACGGCTGACCATGAAGCTTGGCGATCGCCTGGAAGCGGCATGCGAATATTGGCTGGATGGCGCGGCGCTCATCCTGGTGGCCGGCCTTGTCGCCGCGATCGCGATCGGCTGCACCTATCTGACTTTCGGCCTCCTCGGCGGCGCGCTCGGCCGAGGCGACCGATGGGCGCAAATGTGGGCAGCCGGTTCCGCCATCCTGTGGCTTCCGCTCGTGACCGGGAAAGCCATGAAGCTGCTGCGACGACGAAGCGCAGCGGGGCCGGGCCAGGATCGGCGCCAGGGCGACCGGCGGCGCCCCTCCTGACAAGGTTCGACCCCGGCCTTTCTGACGCGGCGTGGTAACGAATGAGGGAATGAGAGACGATCTGAGGTAATGCTCCCTCTGAAGTTCGGCCGCCTCCCGCTCCCGCCACATTCCGGACCGTGCAAGCCGGAGATTATCCTGGCGCATAGCACCCCGGCGTGACGGACTTCGGCACGGCGTACGATCCGGCCTTTGGCGGCTGGAATGAAATGTATCTTCCCGGCGCACGGCATGGCGTCGGACGAAGCCGGTGGATCAGTGGCCGGGCGACGATTCCAGCAGCCTGCGAAGCTCCGCCTTGATCACCTTGCCGGAGCCGGTACGCGGCATGTCGTCGACGAAGCGGATTGTCTTCGGGTGCTTGTAGCGGGCCAGGCCGGCTTCGCAGGCCGCTCGGACCGACGGTTCGTCGGCCTGCGCGCCGCGCCTCAGCGTGATGAAGGCGTGGCCCGCTTCTCCCCATTTTTCGTCGGCGAGGCCGATGACGGCGGCGTCCGCGACGTCCGGATGGGATTTCAGCACCGCCTCGACCTCGGCCGGATACACATTTTCCCCTCCCGAGATGAACATGTCCTTCTTGCGGTCCACCAGATAGAAGAAGCCGTCCTCGTCCCGGCGGGCGAGATCGCCGGTGCGGAGGAAGCCGTCCGGCGTGAACGCTTTCGCGGTCTCGTCGGGATTCCGCCAATAGCCGAGACAGATGTTCGGGCCGCGCAGCAGCAGCTCGCCGGTTTCCCCGGCCTCGCAGGGGCTGCCGTCTTCCCGCACCAGCCTGTGCTCCAACGTCGGCGGCAGCAGGCCGGCGGAGCCGGCCTTGCGACCGATCACGGGCATTGAGAGAGGCATGCCGAGCACGGTTCCGGCTTCCGTCATGCCGTAGCCGTCGACGATCGCGATGCCGTCGGCGAGCCATTCCCTGATGCGGGCCGCGGGATGCGGGGCGCCGCCGGTGAAGATCGCCTTCAGGCCGCGCAGCCGGGCCGGGTCGAATCGCGGCGCGGCGCGAATCATCTCGGCCATTTGCGGTACGCAGAAATAATGGGTGATGCCGAGCACGGGATCGGCGAGCCGCTCCAGCGTCACCGCCGGATCGAAGCCGCTGGAGACCACGACCTTCGCGCCCATCATCAATGCGGGGCGGATGTTGGTCACCATGCCGATGACGTGAAACATCGGCGAATCGACGAGGAAGGCGCTCGCGGCCGAAACCTCGCCGATGACGCTGAAGTTCACCGCCGTGGCAAAAAGATTGGCCTCAGTCAGCAGCACGCCCTTGGGCTTGCCGGACGTGCCCGACGTGTAGAGCATGAGCGAGGGAAGGCCGGCGTCGCCGGGCTCGGCAGGCGCCGGCTCGGCCTCCTCGAGGCGCAGGGCCAGCTCTTCGGCGGTCAGCAGCGGCAGGCCGGTCTCGCCCACGGCTTCGAGCATGGCATCCCCGAACAGCAGGACCGGCGCGCAATCGTCGAGCAGAGCGCGCAGCTCGGCGGCGCTGAGGCGCCAGTTCATGGGAACGAGGATCGCCCCGGCCCGCGCGCAGGCCAAATGGAGGATGACGAGCTCCAGCGAATTGCGCGACAAGGCGGCGATGCGGCTGCCGGACTCGACGCCGAGGGAGCGGAGCACGGTGACCGCGACATCGACGGTCCGATCGAGCGCGCAATAGCTCAGCCGTCTCCCGGACGCGGCGTCGGCGAGCGCGATCGAATCCGGCCGCCCGCGCGCATGCAATCGCACGAAGTCCGGTATCGGTGCATGGCGGCTGCCCTCCATCATCCCATTCCCTCTACGGCGCTGCAGCCGCGTTCAGCAGGCCGGCTGCGCAGCGGCCGGCGCCGCCTTGCGGAGCCGCTCGATGACGAGCCGCGCCTTCACGCCGCCCTGGTCGATATTGTAGGCACGAAGCTTCAGCTCCGGGTTCCGCTCGATCGATTTCTGCTGGGCCTCGAGCACCTCGACATCCTCCGCGAACACGCCTCCCTGCTGGCGCTTGAAGCGCGCGGTGAAGCCTTTGTCCTCCACGTCGAAATTGCGGGCCATCCCCCAGAAATAATGACTGCCGCCCTCCGTTTCCGGCGTGATCGCGTCGATGACGAAGCCGCGCACGCCCTGATCGTGGGATGCGATCGTCGCGCCGGCACCGGCCGGGGCGACGCCGACGTCGATGATCACGTTCGAAGGAGGCAGGAAGCGGCAGATCTGCCACCGGTCGACCGGCCCCTCCTGCTTGAGCGCTCCGCGCCAGAACGGAGGCGCGTCGATCCCCGGCATCCAGCGGGTGACGACGACCTCGTCGCCCTCGACATGGGTCTCGATCGGCGCGTCCATCAGTTCCTGCTGGCCGATCGAGCCCTCATGCACATAGGTCTCGTGGGTGAGGTCCATCAGATTGTCGATCAGCAGGCGATAGTCGCATTGGATGCGGAGATAGCCACCGTCGAAGGTCCAGTCCGGCCGGCTGCACGGCCAGAAATCGGGAATGAGGGCGGGATCCGCTTTGGCCGGGTCGCCGATCCATATCCAGACGAAGCGATGGCGTTCGGCGACCGGGTAGGTGCGGACGCAGATCGACCGGTTCACCGGATCGTTGCGGAGCGGCATCTGCACCGCGCGGCCTTCGCCGTCGATCAGCATGCCGTGATAGCGGCACCGGATATTGTCGCCTTCCCGGATCCCCATCGAGAGCGGCAGCAGCCGATGCGGGCACGCGTCCCGCATCGCCACCACCGATCGGTCGAGCCGCCGGTAGAGCATGACCGGCTCGCCGCAGAGGGTGCGGGCGAGGGGGGTCGAATCCACCTCGCTGTCCCACGCAGCGACATACCATCGGTTGTCGACCCATGTCGTCACATCAGGCTCCACCCGGCCGCGCCGCTCACTCCGCGCTGCTGTCGGCGCGTTCCTTGTCATAGGCGCCGAGGCCCGGCTTGTAGCTCTTCTCGTCGATGAACTGGCGGATGCCTTCCTTGCGGCCCTGATTGTCGAAGGAATTGGCCGCCTCCTGCGCGCGGACCAGATAGTCCTCGGCGCTGTCATAGGTCATGTCCTTGACGCGGCGGACGGCATCCTTGGTCGCCTTGAGGGCGACGGGATTCTTCTCGAGCAGCATCTTGGCGACCTCGGTCACGCGCGCCGCCAGCCGGTCGTGCGGCACGGCCTCGTTGACGAGCTTCCACTCGGCGGCCTTTGCCGCGTCGATCAGCTCGCCGGTCATCGCGTGGTACATGGCGTCGCGCATGCTCAGGAGATCGACGACCACCTTGGTGGCGCCGCCGCCGGGAAGAATACCCCAGTTGATCTCGGAAAGGCCGAATTTCGCATCGTCGGAGGCGAAGGCGAGGTCGCAGGCGTAGAGCGGGCCGTAGCCGCCGCCGAAGCACCAGCCATTGACCATGGCGATGGTCGGCTTCTGGTACCAGCGGAGCCGGCGCCACCAGCCATAGCTTTCACGCTGCGCCTTGCGGACGCCGGCCAGGCCCTGGGCCTCCGTCTCGCGGAAATATTCCTTCAGATCCATGCCCGCCGACCAGGATTCGCCTTCGCCGGTCAGGACCAGGACGCCGACATCCTCGCGATGCTCGAGCTCGTCGAGCACCTCCATCATCCGGCGGTTGAGCTTCGGGCTCATCGCGTTCCGCTTCTCGGGACGGTTGAACTTCACCCAGGCGATGCGGTCGACGACCTCGAAGGCCACGGTGTCCTTTTCGCTACGCTCTTCCATGATCTTCGCTCCAATAGGTTTGCCGGCCGGGAATGCGCCGTTCAGAAGGGGAAGTGGCCGGGCTGGGTCTCGATCGTGACCCAGCGCAGCTCGGTGAAGCTGTCGATGCCGGCCTTGCCGCCGAAGCGGCCGTAACCGGACGCGCCGACGCCCCCGAACGGCATTTGCGGCTCGTCATGGACGGTCGGGCCGTTGACGTGGCAGATGCCGGACTTGATGCGGCGGGCAACGGTGAGGCCGCGCGCCGTGTCCCTGGTGAAGACCGCCGCGGAGAGGCCGTATTCGCTGTCGTTGGCGAGGCGGATCGCATCCTCCTCGTCCCTGGCGCGGAGGATGCCGACGATCGGGCCGAAGCTCTCGTCGCGATAGAGGTTCATCTCGCTGGTGACGCCGTCGATCACCGTCGCGCACATCAGCACGCTGTCCGACTTGCCGCCGGTCAACGCCGTGGCGCCCTTGGCGAGCGCGTCGTCGATCAGCGCGTTGACGTGGCTGACGGTGCGCTGGTCGATCACCGCCCCAAGCGGCGTCTTGCCCTCGCGCGGATCGCCGCAGAGCAGGCCCGACGCCTTGGCGCGGAACTTCTCGGCGAAAGCGTCGGCGATCGCGTCGACGACGATGATCCGCTCGGTCGACATGCAGATCTGGCCCTGGTTCATGAAGGCGCCGAAGGCGGCGGCGTTCACCGCCTCGTCGAGGTCGGCATCCTCGAGGACGATCAGCGGCGCCTTGCCGCCGAGCTCGAGCAGGACCGGCTTCAGATGCTCCGCCGCCCGCTTCGCGATGATGCGGCCGATTCCGGTCGAGCCGGTGAAGTTGATCCGGCGGATCTGCGGATGATCGATCAGCGCGCCGACGACGTCGCCGGCATCCTCCGGCGCATTGGTGACGAGGTTGACGACGCCTTCCGGGAAGCCCGCCTCGACGAACGCTTCGACGATCAGGGCGTGGGTGCGCGGGCATTGCTCCGACGCCTTCAGAACCACCGTATTGCCGCAGGCGAGGGGCACCGCGATGGCGCGGACGCCGAGAATGATCGGCGCGTTCCACGGCGCGATGCCGAGAATGGCGCCGACCGGCTCGCGGAGCGCCATGGCGATGCAGCCGGGCTTGTCGGAGGGGATCACCTCGCCGCCGATCTGGGTGGTGAGGGCGCCGGCCTCGCGCACCATGCCGGCGGCCAGCATCAGGTTGAACCGTGCCCACATCTCGGTGGAGCCGGTCTCGTTCATCATCGCATCGACGAACTGGGCGGCCCGGGCCTCCAGCGCGGCAGCGGCCTTGTTGAGCAAGGCCCGGCGCGGATTGGGTCCCAGGGCCGACCAGCCGGCAAAGGCCTTGCCGGCGGCGTCGGCTGCGCGGCGCGCATCCTCGACGCCGGCCGCCGCTGCTCTGGTCGCCGCTTGCCCGGTCAACGGATTCGTGCGGGTGAAGCTGCGGCCCTCCGCCGCCTCGCTCTGCTCGCCGCCGATGGACAAGAGCACGGTTGCTGGGTCAGACATTTCCATCTCCAACGCTTATTTGCTGTTGCCAGGACCATAATGTTGTGAGACATAACAATCAAGGAGAAAATGGGTTGGCCGCCAAACCGAATCTCGCCGTCGCCGCGCCGGCGGAACGTCCAGCGTCGCTTGTCGACGGCCTGGTCGGCTACCGGCTGCGCCGCGCGCACAGCCGGATGATGGCCGACCTGTTGCCGGTCCTGACGCCGCTTGCCCTTCGTCCCGTCCTCGTCGCGATGCTCTCCGTGATCCGGGCCAATCCCGGCATCATCCAGATGGGCCTTGGTACCGAGCTCGGCATCCAGCGCGCCAATCTCGTGCCGCTGATCAACGAGCTGACGGGCCGGAAGCTCATCGAGCGCCGCGCGGATCCCCGGGACCGGCGGGCCCTGACCCTGCACCTGACCCGCGAAGGCGAGGCCTTGCTCGACGAGGCTGCCGCCCTGATCGGCGACCATGAGGAGCGGATGCTGGCGAAGCTCAGCACCGCGGAACGAAACAAGCTGCTCGAGCTACTCGGCAAGGTCGCGGTCGACTAGAGCGCGGCAACGGAAGTCAAAGGGCAGGCTGCGATCTCTCTCATCGCCGCCGGCTCCAGGAGGAGGATGTTGGAATGGAGCGTGACCCCAGGGCGATCCTGAACGAGTCGCCGATGAGCTCGGCGCAGCTCATCGCCGTCGTCATCACGATCGCCCTCAATGCCCTGGACGGGTTCGACGTGCTCGCCATCAGCTTCGCCTCTCCCGGCATCGCCGTCGAATGGGGCATCGACCGGGCCGCCTTGGGAGCAGTTCTGTCGATGGAGCTGATCGGCATGGCGATGGGCTCGATCCTGCTTGGCGGCGTTACCGATCGGATCGGCCGGCGGCCGATGATCCTGCTGTGCCTGTGCGTGATGGCGACCGGGATGTTTATGGTGACGACCACGACCAGCATCGCCGCCCTGTCCGCGTGGCGGGTGTTCACCGGCCTGGGCATTGGCGGCATGCTGGCCGCGACCAACGCGACGGTGGCCGAATATGCCAATGCGCGGAGCAAGAATCTCTGCGTCGCGCTGATGGCGATCGGCTATCCGATCGGCGCGGTGCTCGGCGGGATGGTCGCGGCGCACCTTCTGAAAGGCAGCGACTGGCGCGCGGTCTTCCATTTCGGCGGCTTCGTCACTCTCGCCTTCCTGCCCATCGTCTGGTTCCTGCTCCCCGAGACGATCCCGTTCCTTTGCCAGAGGCGAGGCGCCGGTGCGCTCGACAAGGTCAACCGGCTGCTCGCGCGGATGGGCCATGCGGCGGTGGCGGTGCTTCCCCCGGTGACGGCGGCGGACGCGCGCAAGTCGATCGCCGATATCTTCAGGCCGGCCTTGCTCGCCACCACCTTGCTGGTGACGCTCGCTTATTTCAGCCACATCGCGACCTTCTATTTCATTTTGAAATGGGTGCCCAAGATCGTGGTCGACATGGGCTTCGCGCCTGCGTCGGCGGCGGGCGTGCTGGTCTGGGCGAATGTCGGCGGCGCGACCGGGGGGGCGGTGCTCGGCCTCCTCGCCACCCGGATGCCGCTGCGGCCGCTCACGATCGTCGCGCTGGTCGGCTCGGTGCTGATGGTAAGCTGGTTCGGAAGAGGCCAGACCGACCTCGTCCAGCTTTCGCTCGTCGTCGGCATCGCCGGCTTCTTCACCAATGCGGGGGTGGTCGGGCTCTACGCCCTCTTCGCCCAGGCCTTCCCGACCCATGTCAGGGCCACCGGCACGGGCTTCGCCATCGGCGTCGGCCGGGGCGGCGCGGCTTTGTCCCCCATGCTCGCCGGCCTGCTTTTCCAGTCGGGCTTCGGCCTGCAGGGCGTCGCCATCGTCATGGCCGCCGGCGCGGCGATCGCCGCGATCGCCATCCTCCTCCTGCCGGGCGTCTCGGGGCGCGAAGCGTCCGGGGAACAGCCGGCATGAACCTCGACCAGCTCGTCGCGATCGACGTCCACACCCATGCCGAGCGCAGCTGCCGGCAGCCGCACGACCCGATCCAGGCCGAGTTCGACGCCGCCGCCACGATCTATTTCAAGACGGATGCCGAGCGGCCGACCATCGCCCAGACGATCGCTTATTACCGCGAGCGCAAGATCGGCTTCGTGATGTTCACGGTCGATTCCGAAGCCGGCACCGGCATCCGGCGCATCTCGAACGAGGAGGTGGCCGAGGCCGCCCGCGACAATAGCGACATCATGATGGCCTTTGCCTCGATCGATCCGCACAAGGGCAAGGCCGGGGCGCTCGAGGCGCGGCGGATGATCGCGGATTACGGCGTCAAGGGCTTCAAGTTCCACCCGCCGATCCAGAATTTCCATCCCTATGACCGGATGGCCTGGCCGATCTACGAGGTGATCGCCGAGCACCGGATGCCGGCCATCTTCCATACCGGCCATTCCGGCATGGGCACGGGCATGCGCGGCGGCGGCGGCATCAGGCTGAAATACGGCCAGCCGATCCTCGTCGACGACGTCGCGGTCGACTTTCCGGACATGAACATCATCCTCGCCCACCCGTCCTGGCCGTGGACGGACGAGGCGCTGTCGATGGCGCTGCACAAGCCCAACGTCTTCATCGATCTGTCCGGCTGGTCGCCCAAATATTTCCCGCCGCAGATCATCCGCTACGCCAACAGCCAGCTCGGCGCGAAGATGCTGTTCGGCTCCGACTTCCCGCTGATCCCGCCCGACAAGTGGATCAAGGCCTTTGACGAAGCCGGCTTCAAGCCCGAGCTTCGCGAGCCGATCCTCAAGGGCAATGCGGCGCGGCTCCTGTTCGGCGCCGCCGCCGGATGAGAGAGATGCACGCCCGGGTCGCCGTCATCGGCTCGGGTCCCGCCGGGCTGCTGCTGGCCCATCTGCTCCGGCAAGGCGGCGTCGACGTGAAGGTGCTGGAGCGGCAGACCGAAGCCCGCCTCCTCGGCCGGATTCGCGCCGGCGTGCTCGAGACGACGACCACCGACCTCCTCCACCGCTTGGGCATCGACGCGCGGCTGGACGCGGAGGGCCTTCGGCACGGCGGCTTCGCCCTCGCCGATGGCGGGCGCCAGATCCGCATCGACATCGCCCGCCTGACCGGCCGCTTCGTGACCGTCTACGGCCAGACCGAGCTCACCCGGGATCTGGTCGGCGCGGCGCCGGAGCGCGGGGTCGAGATCGTCTGGGAGGCGAAGGACGTCGCGCTTCACGACGTCGACAGCGGCGCGCCGTCGGTCACCTACACCAGAGACGGCGAGGCGCACCGCCTGACCTGCGACTTCATCGCCGGCTGCGACGGCTTCCACGGCCCCTCGAAATGGGCCGTTCCGGAGGGGCTGAGGCGGGATTTCGAGCGTGCCTATCCGTTCGGCTGGCTCGGCATCCTCGCCGACGTGCCGCCTTGCGACCATGAGCTGATCTACGCCAATCACGAGCACGGCTTCGCGCTCGCCTCGATGCGCTCGGAGGTCCGCAGCCGCTATTACGTCCAGGTCCCGCTCGACACCGATCTGGCGGACTGGCCGGACGACCGCATCTGGGACGAGCTGGCGGTGAGGCTCGGCCCCGCCGCGGCGTCGACGATGGTGCGCGGGCCGTCGATCGAGAAGTCGATCGCACCGTTGCGCTCCTACGTCTTCGAGCCGATGCGCCACGGCCGCCTGTTCCTCGCCGGCGACGCGGCGCATATCGTGCCGCCGACCGGCGCCAAGGGCCTGAACCTCGCTTCGTCCGACGTCGCCTATCTTTCGGAGGCGCTGCTCGCCTATTTCAACGGCGGTGCCGAAGAGGGCCTGACGGGCTATTCGGATCGCGCGCTGGCCCGGGTCTGGAAGTCCGAACGCTTCAGCTGGTACCTCACCAGGCTGATGCACCGCTTCCCGGAGGACGCGCCGTTCGACCGGCGCATTCAGACCGCCGAGCTGGACTACATCGCCACCTCCGAGGCGATGCAGACGGCGATCGCTGAAAATTATGTCGGGCTGCCTTTGTAGGCATCGAGGGCGACCCAGCCCGGTTCGACGCGCCGGCACAGCGGCGGCAGGCCGGCCTGAATCCCGATCGCGTCGACATAGTCGGCGATCGCGCCGGCACGCTCGCCGGCGGGGACGGGCCGCCCCGGGGGCTCGCTCCAAATCGGGATGAATCCGGCCTCGATCCGGCCATCCCGGTGCCAGAGCAGCCGGCCGATCATGCCGTTGACGGCCTCGGGGTGGAAGGGCGCGAGCGGATAGGCCGGATCCGGCTCGAAGCCGAACATCCGCTTGCGCCGCTCGGCCCATTCCGCTCGGGCGGGATGGTCCTGCGCGGGGCTCAGGGCGTGGGTCACCACAACCCCGTTGCCGAGGCCGTGGAAGATCGGCTTGCCGAGGTGGAACTCGATGCCGCGGGCGATATGGGCGTGGTGGCCGATGACGACATCGGCGCCGGCAGCGACCGCCGCCCGCGCCAGCGGCCGCTCGTAGGGCGCAAGCACGGCCGGACGGTGGGTGATCCCCTTGTGCAGCGCCACGACCACCAGCTCGGCCTCCGCCCGGCATGCGGCGATGTCCGCGGCCATCGCGGCGAGCGACGCGTCGTCGATCGCAACCAGATCCGCCTGCGGCCGCGCCGGGCTACCATCGGCCGGCACGACCTTCACGTAGGCGCAGCCGGCATGGCCCTGGCCGGCCCAGCTGAGCTCGGGGCCGACGCAATTGTAGCTGAGCAGCGCCACCTTTCGCCCGCTCCGCTCGATCAAGGCGGGGCGGCGCGCCTCGGCAAGCCTGCCGCCGGCGCCGCTATGGGCGATGCCGAGCCGGTCGAGCTCCGCGATCGTGTCGGCGATGCCGACCGCGCCGCAATCGGCCATATGGTTTCCCGCGAGGCTGACGGCGTGGATGCCGGCGCGGGCGAGGGCGGCGAGATGCGCGGGATCGGCGCCGGGGGCGGGCACGTCGCCCGCCATTTCCTCTCCCCGCCTGGTATGCGGCACCTCGAGATGCGCGATGCAGAGATCCGCTTCCCGCAGCAGGGGGGCCAGGCCCGACAGCCAGCGGTCCGGCTCCGGCACGTCCAGGATCATGTCGCCCAGGAAAAGGATGTCGAGCGGCGCCACGTCAGACGACGCCCGCCTCGCGCAGGCGGGCAATCTCTCCCTCGTCATAGCCGAGATCGGAGAGCACCTCTCCGGTATGGGCACCGAGCTCCGGCACGACGAGCGGATCGCCGTCGCCCTCGGCGTGGAAACCCGGACCGACGATCTTGAGCGGATTGTCCGACCCGGGCAGAACCGCATCCTGCAGCAGCCCCCGCTGCGCCAGATGGGCGTGCTCGCTGATTTGGCCGACGTCGCGGATCATCGCGGCGGGAACGCCGGCCGCGGTCAGCTCGCGCTCGACCTCCTCGGCGCGCCGCTCCGCCAGATATGCCGTCAGCCAGGCTTTGAGCGAGTCGTAATTCTCGACCCGCGCCTTGTGGTCGCTAAAGCGCGGATCGAAGATCATCCCGTGATGGCCGAAGGCGCGGAACATCGTCTCGATCTGATGCTGGTGGTTGGCGCCGAGCGCGATCCATCCGTCGCCGGTCGGATAGAATTCGGCCGTCGCGACGAGCCTGTAGCCGCGATTGCCCGTCCCCTTGGGCGCTTCGCCCGTATAGGAATAAACCGAGACGCCGGTCGCGATCAGCTTCAGCGCCGCATCGAGCATCGCGACGTCGATATATTCGCCGATGCCGGTCGCGTCGCGCTTTCTCAGGGCCGCCAGCAGCGCGATCACCGCGAGATAGCCGGAGAAGGAATCGACGATCGGCATTCCGACCTTTTGCGGTCCGGCCTCGAGGGCGTTCATCATCGCCATGCCCGACATCGCCTGGGCGATATGGTCATAGGCCCCCCAATCCTTGAACGGGCCCAACTGACCGAAGCCGCTCAGCGAAAGCGCGATGATCGCGGGATTTTCGCCTTTCAGGACGTCATAGCCGAGCCCGAGGCGCGTCAGGACGCCCGGCCGGAAATTCTCGACGAGGATGTCGGCCGCGCGCGCGAGCCGGAGCGCGATCGCCTTGCCCTCGGCCGCCTTGAGGTTGAGCGTCATCGAGCGCTTGCCCGCGTTCACCGCGGCGAAGGGTATGCTCATGTTGGGAAGGCCGGCATGCTCGGTATAATGGCGGAAGTCGTCGCCTTTCCCCGGCGGCTCGATCTTGATCACGTCGGCGCCGAGCTGGCGCAGCATCTGCGTGCAGGTCGGTCCTGAAATGGCATGGGTGAGGTCCAGCACCTTGATCCCGGCAAGCGCCTTCACGATGCTTCTCCCCTGCGATCGGTGAACGCGCCTTCCCGCTCCAGCCTGTCCAGCTCCTCCTTGCCGAAGCCGAGCTCCTCGAGGATCGCCTCGGTCTCGGCGCCGGGGAGACCCGCCGGGCGGCCGCGTATCGGGGCGGCGTCGGAAAGGTGGAATGGAAGCCCCAGCTGCCGGACGGTTTCCTCGCCTCCGGCGAGCGGAAGATCGACGACCATGGCGCGCGCGCGGTTGTGCGGATCGTCGAGCGCCTCGGCGATCGATAGGACCGGCATCGCCTGGGTGTCCGCGGCCGCGAGAAGCGCGGTCCATTGATCGCGCGTGCGGCTCCTGAACAGGCCGGCGATCTCGGCCTGCATGTCCGGATGCCGGTCCGCCGCTTGCTGGAGCGGGATGAAGTCCGGGCGTCCCACCGCCGTGCAGAAGCGCGCCCAATAGCGCGGCTCCATGTCGGTCGTGCAGATGAAGCCGCCGTCGGCGCATTCCCACACGCCGCCTTTGGGATGCCAGGCGCCGTCCGGCGGCCCGAGCGGGGCGAGATCGTCGTGGCGGCCCATCGTCACCATCAGCAACGGCATGCTCGCATCGGACATGGCGATGTCGGCATGCTGGCCGCGGCCGGTCCGCTCCCGGGCCTGCAGCGCCGCGAGCATCGCGATCGTCGCATGGCATCCGGCGAGAACGTCGGCGACCTGGAGGCCCGGCAGGGTGGGGCGGGGGAGGCCGTTCAGCCGCGAAAGCGCGCCCGCGAGGGCGAGCGCGGCCGGATCATGACCGGCGCGGCCCGAATAAGGGCCGGTCTGCCCGGCAAAGGAGACCGAGCAATAGATCAGGCGGGGATTGAGCGCCGCCATCGCTTCATAGCCATAGCCCATCCCGGCAAGGATTCCGGGCCGGTAATCCTCGATCAGGACGTCGGCGCGCTCGACCAGCCGGCGAATGACCGGCGCCGCGCCTGGATGTCCCGGATCGATCATCAGGCTTTTCTTGTTGCGGGTGTAGGTGGGCCGCGCCCGCCGCCGCGCCGCCGCCTTCGCATCCGCATCGGATCCGAACATCGCCGCCTGCTTGGCAAGCTCGCGCGGATGCTCGATCCTGATCACGTCGGCGCCGAGATCCGCGGCGATCCAGCTCGCATAGGCGCCCGGAAGGAAGCGCGAGAAGTCGACGATGCGCAGGCCCTCAAGCGCGGACATGGACTCGCCCGTTTCTGGCGGCGGCACGCATGGTCGCCGGGCCTTCGATGAAGTGCGTGATCGTCGTCGCCACCGCCTCGGCATCCTCGCCCTCGCGGCTGAAATTGTCGACGCTGAGCTCGAGCACCGGCACGCCGGCCTCGCGCAACGCCCGGATTACGAACGGATCGGCATCCCGCAGAGCCACTGCGGCATCGACCTTGTGGGTCTGCGCTTCATGGACATGCCAGGGGCCTGCCCAGGTCGGCATCCTCAGCTCGTCGCCCATGGTGAGGAAGCGCGCGGCGAGCGCCCGCATCGGGTCGCGGCCGCCCTCCAGGCTGCGGATATAGCCGTCCGCCGCCAGGGCCAGGTACATCGACCAGACGAACACGGCCCCATGGCTCTCCTCCCATTTCTGGTAGAAGCCCATGTCGCTCCACAGGCCCCGACCGACCCACATCAGCCTGATCCGCTCATTGGGCGCGGCCGCCAGCCCGGCATTCGCGCGCGCCGCCACTTCCTCGTAAAAGGCCTTGGCAGCGTCCCGCGCCCAGACGGTGCCGCGATGCCATTGCGGCACCATCGTCGCCGGCATCGTGTCGACGATCGAGACCGGCGCCGGCTCGGCGGCGGCGATCAGGTCGCGCGTGCGGCGGTAATAATCTTCCTGCTCGTTCACCAGATCCATGACCTCGCGGAAGCGCTGCTCCGAGAATCGGCGGTCCGTCCGCGCCTCGATCGCCGCGATCACCGCGCGCAGCTCGGCCACCATCAGGTCGAGCCGTTCCGGCTCGAGGACCTCGTCCCATTTCTCGGGCAGATCCTCCCACCATCGCGTGATGATCTCCCAGCGCGGGTCGACGGTGCGTTCGTAGACGAAGCAGTCGGCGCCCGTCTCGCGCGCCCATTGGTCGAATATCTTCAGCGTCGGCTCGCTCGAGGCGACGGCGTGGAGGAAATCCGGCTTCGGCAGGCCGCCCCACGGCGCCAGCTGCCCATCGTCGTCGAAGGTCGCGGCGAGCCCCTGCGAGCTATAGGCTTCGACATCGGTCGGGTAATCATGCTCGGCCAGCAATGCGAGGTAGCGCCGCGACTGCTGCTTGGCGGCGACGATCGAGGCCCACCATTGGTTGACGACGAACGGGACGTTCATCGCCCGCAGGATTTCCTGCGGCGCATTGGCATTGACCATTGCGAAGGGAGCGCCGTCCGCGACCTCCCTGCGAAGATCGGCAAACCAGTCGCGCTGATAGGCGCTGAAGGTCGCGATCGACTCCAGAGACTTCCGGCTCCGCCGGCCTTCGAGGGACCTTTCGCCTCCTGCCTGCGGCGCAGCGGCACGCGCCTCCGCCCTGGCCGGCCTCGCCTCGACCGGCTCGCCGGCGAGGAAATGCGCGACTTGGGCGGCGAGCGAATCGCTGCCGTCGAGGCTCGTTCGCAAAGCCGCGAAGGGCAAAGACGGGGGAAGCGACCGCCGGGCGGCCGCGACGTCCCAGGGCGCCGCTTCGTCGCCCTCGATTGAGAGATGGACGACCGCTTCCGCCCCGCTGGCGGCGACGTCCCGCGCCAGCCATTCGGCGCGTCGGGCGGGCGAGACGGTGCGCGGGACCGGCCTGAGGCCGGGATCCGCGAGCGCGTCCGGCAAATCGTCCGCACCGGGCGCCACGCTCGTCCCTGCCCGATAGCCCCAGTCATGATCCTCGCCGACGATGATCGCGCCGCAGGATTCGACAAGCTCGTACAGGCGCGCATGCTCGTGCGGGCTGCCCGTGACGTAGAGCCGCTTCCCCGCCAGCGTCGGAAGCGCCGGCGCCGCGTCGAGCAGGTCGGAGAGGAGGCGCATATGCTCTTCGGGCGGAAGAATGCCAGCGGCGCCGACGATGCGAAGCGCCTGCGCGCCGGTCAGGCGCGGGGCGTCGCTTCGCCTCAGCCCCGCGATCCGGTCGAGCAGGACGGCCTGGCGTCTGACCGCGGCGACCGCCCCGGCGATCGCGTCGGGCGTCACCGGACCGCCGGCGATCCGCTCGAGCCAGTCCTGCAGCCGGCGCAGCCGGAGCCGGTTATAGTCACGGGAAGATGGCCGCTCGATGTGCAGCAGGTCGAGGAAGTGGATGGTGTCAGGCACCGGCTCGTCGAGCCGGCCAAGCTCACGGAGAGCCGCGAATATCTGGGGCTGTTCGGCATCCGCCTGGGTGATGAGCAGCGGCAGCCTCGCCGCCGACGGGTCGACGAGCTGCTCGAGCAGCCGTTTCCCGCGCGTGCTCAGCGCGGCGCTGCCCATCAAAGCGTCTGCGCGCGGCGTCGCGAACCCTGCGCCGGCGACCAGCCGGACCGGGACGACGCCCGCGGCGAGAAGCAGTTCGCGCGGCGCATCGACGCCCAGCGTGCGGACCACCTTGCCGCCGGCGGCTTGGACCGCGCGGATGACGCCGGAGGGATCCTCATAGGCGTGCTCCAGGCGTTCGAGCGCGTGCGAGCCCATCAGATCACCCCGGCCGCCGCGAGCTCGGCGAGCCGCTCATCGGAATAGCCCAGGAGATCGCGGTATATCGCCGAATTGTGCTCGCCGATGCGTACCGGCAAGGCCTTGTCGAACCCGGTCCTGGCACCCGAGAACTGGATCGGCACCCCCGCCGTCCTGAGGTCGATCTTCGATCCATAGGCGGGATGGGCGACCGGCATCGTTTCCTTGCGGGTGATGACCCGCGGATCGACCAGGGCATCTTCGGGATGACGGACCGGCGCCACGGGAACGCCCTGGGCCTCGAGCTTGTTGACCACGGTGGAGGTCGGCAGCCCGCGCGACCACGCGTTGATCATGGCCTCGAGCTCGTGCGCGTTCGCGACTCGGGCATCGCGGGTGCAAAAGCGCGGGTCCTCGCTCAGTTCGGGCCGGTCCATCGCCATGAACAGCCCGCGCGCGAGCTTCTCGTGAACCGCGACGAGGGCGACATAGCCGTCGGCGCATTCGAACACTCCGAATGGGGAGAGGCGCTGAACGGTGAGACCGGTCCGCGACACCATTCCCGCCGCGGCCATCGCCGACCAATTCTCGATCGCGACGAACGAGGTGAGGGCGCCGAGCATGGAGACGTCGACATGCTGGCCAAGTCCGGTCCGATGCCGCTGCTCGATCGCGGCGAGGATGCCGATGACGGAGAAGACGGGGGCGAGCATGTCCGCGATCGGGATACCGATGCGGACGGGCGGCTGGCCCGGCTCGCCGCTGGTGAACATCGCGCCGCTCAGGGCCTGGATGATCACGTCCATCGCCTTGCCGCCGTCGAGATCGTCGGCACCGAACCCGCTGAGCGAGCAATAGACGATCCGCGGATTGACGGCGCGGGCGACCGCATAGCCGACGCCGAGGCGGTCGGCGGTGCCGGCGGTGAAATTCTCCACCACGATATCGGCGTTCCGCACCAGATCCTCGAACACCTGCCGCGCCTCGGGCTTCTTGAGGTTCAGCGCTACGCCGTATTTTCCGCGGGCGCGGGTGAGATGGGAGACGGAGATATCGTCCTCATGCCGGCGTTCGACGACGATGCCGTCGCGGCCCACATAGGGGCTGTTCTCGCGCGCGAGATCGCCGCCCTGGGGCTCTTCCACCTTGATGACCTGCGCGCCGAGACCGGCCAGCAGGAGGGTCGCATAGGGACCTGCGAGCGCCCTGGTCAGGTCGACGACCCTCAAACCCTCGAGCGGCCGTTGCCCGAGGTCGCTGCCATTGCTCATCCTTCTTCTCCTGACGGGGTGGGGCAGCGTATCTCGCCGCCGGCGATGAGGCGCTGCGCCTCGCCGAGCACCGGCTCGCCCGCAAGCCCGAAGGCCGAAAGCTGCCGCGCCTGCTTGAGCGCGTAATCGCCGTAGAGCCGGTCGAAGGCCGCCTGGTCCGACGGCGACAGCGGCTGGAATCGGATGCCGTTCTTGCGGCCGAAATCGATACCCGCCTGCTCCGCGCCCAGGATTTCGCGATTGAGCGCGGCCTCCCAGACCGGCTTGGACTCGACGAGCAGCTTCTGGAGATCCGGCGGGAGCTTTCGCCAGGCGCGGTCGGACATGGCCCGCGCCGGATAGGCGCCGCGGCTGAACCGGATGCTGGTGAAATAGCGCCCGACCTCCGAGAAATGGAGGCTGCGGATCGTATCGGCGGGCGCGACGACGCCGTCGATCACGCCCTTGGCCAGGGCCGAATAGACGTCGCTCATCGGCATGTTGACCGGGTCGGCGCCGAGACGCCTCAGCACGTCGATCGCGTCGGTCTGCGCCCTCAGCCGCAACCCCTTCAGATCGGCGAGGGTGCGTACGGGGCGTGTCCGGGTCAGGATGCCGGGGAAATTTCCTCCCTGCACCGCGAGCACCTGAAGGCCGTTCAGCTCGTTGCCGAATTCCGGAAACCGGGCGGCGAGGCAGTCATAGACCTTCACCTGGTCTGCGATGTCGCGAATGCCGCCGTAAAAGCCCGCCTGGGCGCGCAGCATATGGGCACTGCCGCGGGCATAGATGGGAGTGATCAGGCCGATGTCGGCGAGGCCGTGGCGAATTTCGACGATGCTCATGTCCGAGGAGATGAGCGAGCCCGACCAATAGGGCCTGAAGGCGATCCTCCCGCCGCTCTTGCCCTCGACATAATGCATCCACGCGATGTCGGCGCGGCTGAACGGATGCGTCGGGGGATAGGGGCTCGCATAGGTGAGGACATGCTCGGCGCGGGGCTGCGGCGAGCAGGCGGCGAGCGCCGCGACCAGCAGGATGAGAAGCAGCCGGCGCATCGTCACGCTCCCGCCACGCCGGGCAGCCACAGGACAATGGCCGGCACCGCGATCAGCAGGCCGAGATGGACGAAGTCGGCGATCAGGAAGGGAATGATGCCGCGGAAGATCGTCGCGAGCGGGATATCCTTGGCCATTGCCTGGATCACGTAGACGTTGAGGCCGAGTGGCGGATGGACGAAGCCGATCTCCATCGTCCGCACCAGGAAGATGCCGAACCAGATCGGGCTGAAGCCGAGGTTGACCGCGATCGGCAGGAAGATGGGCGTGGTCAGCAGCATCAGAGCGAGACCGTCCAGAAAGGAGCCGAGCAGCAGCAGGACCAGCGCCATCACGCTGATCGCCAGGATCGGGCTGGCATGGAAATTGGTGACCGCGCTCGACAACAGGCCAGTGATTCCCGTCACGCTGATGAAGGTGGCGAACAGGATCGCTCCGATGATGACGACATAGATCATGCCGGTGGTGCGCAACGTCGAGCGCAATGCGCCGAACAGGCCCGGCCAGGTGACGCCGCCGCGCAGCGCCCACAGCAGAAGCGCGCCGAGCACGCCGACCGACGCAGCCTCGGTGGGCGTGAACCAGCCGATCATCAGGCCGCCGATCACGAAGAGGATCAGCAGCAGGATATCGAGGATCTTGCGCAGCGCCGGCAGCCGCTGCCGCCATGGCACGCGCGGTGCGCTGGGCCCGAGAGCGGGATTCAGCGTGCAGAGGATGGCGATCGTCGCCATGTAGAAGAGGGCTTGCGAAAGCCCGGGAACGATCGAGGCCGCGAACAGCTTGCCGATCGACTGTTCGGCGATGATGCCGAACACGATCAGGGCGCCCGATGGCGGCACCAGCGAACCGAGCGTCCCGCCCGCCGCCAGCGCGCCGGATGCGAAGCCCGGATGATATCCGGCCTTGCGCATCTCCGGCAGCGCGACCGAGCTGATCGTCGCCACCGTGGCGAGGCTCGATCCGCTGATCGCGCCGAATCCGGCGCAGCCCCCGATCGAGGCAAGGGCGAGGCCGCCGCGCCTGTGGCCGACGAACTTTGCCGCGACGTCGAAAAAGTCGCGGCTCGCTCCGGCCGCGAAGCAGATATGCGCCATCAGCAGGAAGAGCGGGAGCACGCCGAGCTCGTATTTCGAGATCGTCTCGAACGACACTACGCCGCCCTTGATCAGCGCCGCCTCCGGCGAGATCAGGATCGACAGCCCGGCGAGTCCGACGAGGCCGAGGCCGACCCCGATCGGCACCCCGAGCGTCAGGAGCAGGAGCAGGAAGAAGATGCCGGCAAGGCCGACCAGCTCGGGCGTCATGGCGAGCGCCTTGCCGCGGCGCGAAGGAAGAGAAAGGCGATCAGCAGGGCGGCGGCGATCCACAGCGCGCGCAGCCAGCGCAGCGGAATGCCGAGCAGCTCGGTCTGCTCGAACCCGCTCCACAGCTCGCTCGCGACCCAGGCGGAGCCGGCGGCGAGCAGCGCGAAGAGCAGCGCGCTCAGCAAGGCGGCGATGCGGGCGAGCCTCCGCGCCGTTCCGGCCGGGAGGCGCTCGGTCAGGATGTGGACGGAGGCGTGCGATCCGACGATCGTCGCGGCGACCATTGCCGACGAAGCGATGAGGACGACGGCGGATTGGACGACCTCGATCGACCCGAGCAGGTGGATGCCCGTATGTCGGCCCGCCACGGCGATCGCATCGGCGGCGGTGGCGACGAGCAGGCCGAGCGAGCCGACGAGATAGGCGGCCTCGCCGACGCGTCCGGCGGTCGCCGGCTCGCGCCCGATTTGGCCCTCGTCGTCGATGACGAAATCGCTGCTGTCGTCGTGGATCGTCACGGACGGACCACCGAGTCGGGGACTTTCATCGCCTCTGTCTCTCTCCGGTTATTGACAGCCTCGTTCGTGGGCCGTCTAATAGCAGTTTACGTATATTGTACAAAACTTCAACCATCTGTTTTACCTACTTTGGGCGGAGGGCTGCCGTGGACACGAAGGTAAGGAATGCGGACCGGTCGGTCTTCCCGGTCGGCGAAAGCCGGTCGACCAATCTCGGCCGGCTCGGCGACTTCGTCGGCTTCCGCCTGCGCCGCGTCCAGAACCAGCTCTCCCGCGACTTCGCTGCCGCGACCGCCGACCGGAACCTGCGCTCCGGCCTGTTCTCCTCGCTGGCGCTGATCGCGGCCAATCCCGGGGTTTCGCAAAACGAGCTCTCCAAGGAGACGGCGCTGGACAAGTCGGTCACGGTGACGATCGTCGACGAACTGGAGCGGCGCGGCTGGGCGACTCGGGAAAGATCCAAGATCGACCGCCGCCGGCACGCTCTGTTTATCACGGAGGCAGGCCAGGCCTATCTCGACGAGCTGTTCGCAATCCTCGAGCGGACCGAGGATGCGGTGCTCCACCAGCTTTCCCGGGCCGAGCTCCATATCCTCAACGAGCTGCTCGACCGCATGTATTCGGCTTGCCGGCGCGATGACTGATCGGCGCGGTACCGTCAAAAAAAAGGATAGTTGACTTTCTCCACTATTACGGGCCAGATGGGAGCGCCTGAGGATCGCGACCAGCGACTCACCGGGATGACGAAAGCGTCGGCCGGCAGGTGAAGGAGAGTCGAAGCGGTTCCGAGCAGGGCGAACGCCCGCGATTCCCTTCCGATGCAACAGCATAGCCACCGGCGCTGCCGGCTGGGGAGGATCGAATGCAGTTCGCCGGCAAGCTGAGTTCACACGCATCCCGTTTCGCGCTGGCTCTGGCGCTCCTCGCGCCGGGCACGGCCTTCGCCAACGCCGCTCAGGACAAGCCGGCCGCGGATCCCGCCCAGGACAATGCCGCGGCGGGGCCGCAGACGGTGACCGAGGCGCCGGCCGACAAGGACATCGTCGTCACCGGCAGCCGCCTGCGCGCGGTGGCGCCTGTCGGCTCGACCGTGACCTCGCTTGGGCGCGAAGACATTGCGACCTCCGGCCAGGTCACGCTCGACCGGGCGATCAAGGAGCTGCCGCAGGTCTTCGATCTCGGCGTCAGCGAGAATTCGCGCGGCCAGAGCGGCGGCTCGGGCAACATCGTCTACGGCAACTCGATCAACCTGCGCGGCATCGGGCCGAACGCGACGTTGATCATCGTCGACGGTCACCGGGTGGCGAATAACGGCCGTTCGACCGATCCCTCGATCCTGCCGACGCTCGGCGTCGAACGGGTGGAAATCGTCGCCGACGGCGCTTCTGCGATCTATGGCTCGGATGCGGTCGCGGGCGTCGTGAACCTTATTCCCCGACGCAGCCTGAACGGAGTCGAAGCTTTCGCCCGCGCCGGCGTTTCCGACGACGGCGTCTATCACGAATATTCGATGGGTGCGGCCGCGGGCATCAAGTTCCGTCGCGGTCAGGCGATGATCGCCTATGAGCATGTCGAGCGATCGAACCTGAACGGCGACGACCGGCCCTTTTTCCGCTCCAACCAGACGGCGTTCGGCGGAAGAGACTATAGCGTGCTGAGATGCTCGCCCGGCACCATCCGTGCCGGCGCCAACAGCTATGCCATTCCTCCCGGCGGCGTAACGCAGGCAAATGCGTCGAGCCTCGTCGCGGGGACGAGCAACCGCTGCGATGACTTGCAAGGCCAGGATCTTGTCCCGGCCCAGCGCTACGACTCGGTGAACGGAACGTTCACGTTCGACGTGACGGACTGGCTGACCTTCTTTGCCGACGGTTTCTACAGTCGCCGCAAGTTCGAACGATTCCCGGCTTATGCCAATGCCACCCTGAACGTGCCGCAGACCAATGCCTTTTTCGTCCGCCCGGCAGGCTTTACCGGCACCAGCTACTCGCTCGACTACAATTTCCGGGGCGATGCGGCTCGCAACTTCAATTTCGGACACGGCGAAAGCTGGCAGGTCACGCCCGGAGTCCGGGTCAAGCTCCCGCACGATTGGCAGTTCGAGGCGCTGGTCGGCCACGGCAGGACCGACGACAATGCGATCCAGCTCGCAGGCGTCAACAATGCCGCCCTGAACGCTGCGCTGGCGAGCAGCAACCCGGCGACCGCCTTCGATCCGTACGGCCTGGGGCGGAAGTCGCCGACCGTGCTGCAGGGGATTTTCAACCAAATCTCCATCAACCCGACCATCGGCCATTTCTGGGGCTACGAGGCGCGGCTCAATGGCTCGCTCTTCCACCTGCCGGGCGGCGATGTGAAGGCGGCGCTCGGTTATGAAGGGCAGGAGTTCACGATCGACCTCGGCCGGGCGGTCGGCAATCCGGGCACGCCGGTCGCGTTCCGCACGTTCAGCCGCCGCGTCGATTCGGGCTATGCCGAGGTGCTCATCCCTCTGTTCGGCCGCGCCAACGCCACGGCGGGTTTGCGGCGGCTCGAGATCGACGCGGCCGTGCGCTACGACCGCTATTCCGACGTCGGCAAGACGACGAATCCGAAGTTCGGCGTCAACTGGTCGCCGGTCGCGGGGGTCACCTTCCGCGGCAGCTACGGCACGTCTTTTCGCGCGCCGACGCTCCCGCAAATCTACGGCAACAGCAACCAGCTTTTCGTCCAGAATTATCAGAACCCCGCCGGCGGCGCGCCGATCGTCGGCGTCGCCCAGTCGGGCGGCAATCTCGGCCTGCGCCCGGAGACGGCGAAGACCTGGTCGGTCGGGGGCGACTTCGAGCCGATGGACCGGCTGCGGCTGTCGGTGACCTATTTCAGCGTCGACTATCGCAACCAGGTGATCGCCTTGCTGTCCGACCTCGCGGTGCTGACGCGTCTCAGCCAGTTCCAGGGCACCGGCCTCATCCTCCAGGGCACCCCCGCCGGACAGCGCGTTGCCGATCTGATCGCGCAGGGCCTGCCCGTGGCCGGTGCGCTGCCGGGCGGCAACCCGCTGAACGTCACCGTCTTCGTCGACGGCCGCAGCCAGAATCTCGGCCGCTCGATCACCAAGGGCATCGATTTCCAGGCGAGTTATTGGCTGCCCACGGCAAGCGCCGGGACATTCCGCTTCAACGTGAGCGGCACCTATCTGACCCAATACAAGACCGGACAGACGCCGACCGCGCCGATCATCGACCAACTCAACCAGATCTTCCAGCCTTTGCGATTCAAGGCGCGCGCCTCGGTGGCCTGGGAGAAGGGCCCGTTCACCGGGATCGTCCGCGCAACCCATCTGAACGGCTATACGAACACGGCGGTGACGCCCAACGAGCATGTTGCGAGCTATACGCCGGTCGACCTCAATCTCTCCTGGGACGTCGGCGAAGCGAGGCGCCTCACCTTCGGAATCGAGGTGCGCAACCTGTTCGACGTCAAGCCGCCTTATGTGAACATCGCGCCGAGCGTGAACGGCAGCGGCGGCTACGACGCCACAACCACGGACCCGATCGGGCGCCTGTTCGCCGCGTCGGCGCGAATCAAGTTCTGATGCGGTTCGTAGTCGCGGCCCTTGCGGCGGCGGCCGCGATCCTCGCCTCTGCGCCAACCCAGCCCGCCGCGCCGGAAGCCGCGCATTTCGGGGCCTACCAGCCCGAGCGGCTGTTCACCGGGCAGGCGAAGGCGACCTTCTACGTGCGGATGCGCGACGGCGTTCGGCTGGCGATGACGGTGGCGCGACCGGCGCGGGACGGCAAGGCGGTCGAGGGGCGGTTCCCGGTCATCTGGCATCATAGTCTCAGCGCGACGCAGGAACCGGGGGACGGCACGGGACCCTTCGCCGGCGGCTTTCGGGCGATGCCGAGCCTGACCGATTACGGCTATGTCGTCGTCCAGGTCGCGCGTCGCGGCAACGGCCAATCCTTCGGTGAGCGGCGCGGCTATCACGACCGCAACGAGGCGCAGGACGCCTACGACATGGTCGATTGGCTGTCCCGCCAGCCATGGTCGGACGGACGCGTCGGCATCTACGGCTGCTCGAACACCGGGGACGCGGCGATGCACGCGGTGACGATGCGCCCGCCGGCGCTGAAGGCCGCCTTCGCCGGCTGCTTCTCGTGGCACAAATATGATGCATTCCGCCGCGGCGGCATCTTTGCGCAATGGGGCACCGGCGCGGCGCGAACGATCGCGGAGGACATGAACCAGCGGCCGGTCGATGCGGATCCCGACAAGCTTCTGCTGCGCCAGGCGGCAGAGGAGCATCAGCGCTCCACCTCCTTGTTCGAGATGTGGAAGCAACTTCCTTATCGCGATTCCTTTTCACCTTTGGTCGCGAGCCGCTTCTGGGCGGAGGGCAGCGCCGCGAGCTATGCGGACCAGCTCCGCCGCTCGGGCGTCGCCGTCTACGTGGTCGGCGGATGGTGGGATGAACTGCGCGACCAGGGCCTGATCGCGCATCTGAACCTGCCCGGCTCGCGGATCGTCATCGGTCCCTGGCAGCATTGCGCCAATGACGACTTCGCGCTCGTCCAGGAGGCGCACCGCTTCTTCGACCAGTATCTGAAAGGCATCGACACCGGCCTCTCCGCGGAGCCGCCGATCCACTATTTCACGGTCAACGCGCCGGCGGGCTCCGCCTGGCGCAGCTCCGCGACCTGGCCGGTGGCGGGCATGCAGCCGCGCACCTTCCTGTTCGGCGCCGACGGCGCCCTCGCCGATCCGGGCCGGGCGCGCGCCGGACCCGCCGCCGCGTTCGAAGTGGATTATGCCGCGCCGTGCGTCGGCAAGGGGAGCGGCCCCTATGCCCAGCCCTGTCATCCGACCCGCGGCGCCCGCTTCTATGCCGGCGCTCCGCTCTTGCGCGACACCGAGGTGACCGGCAACGGCTCGGTCGATTTGTGGATGGCCGCCGACGCACCCGACGCAAATTTGTTCGCCTATCTCGAGGACGTCGCGCCGGACGGATCGGTGCGCGTGGTGACCGAAGGCCGGCTGAAGGCGTCGCTGCGCAGGATGGCGGAAGCGCCCTGGAAGATGCCGCGGGGCGTCCCCTGGCATCGCAGCCATGCCGAGGATGCCGAGCCGCTCAAGCCGGGACAGCCGGCGAGGCTGGTCTTCGAGCTGATGCCCACTTCCTACATCTTCAAGAGCGGCCACCGCATCCAGCTGACGGTGGCGGGCGCCGATTATCGCGAGCGTGCGCGGGAGGCGACGGGTCTTGCCAGGACGGTGACGCTATATGCCGACCGGGAGCATCCGTCCTCCGTCACCCTCCCCATCGTCGGCGGGAGGTGAGGGCGCTTCGCGTCGCGCTGTCGGCGGTGCCGGCGGCCTTGTTCCTGGCCGCGGCGCCGGCGGCCGCAAGTCCTTGCGAAGGCCTGGCGAAGGCCTTCGTCCCCGACGTCCGGGTGGTCCGCGCGACCGAGGTCGGCCCCGATAGGCCGCTCACCCCTCCCTTTCCGGGCGCCGCGCCGATCCGCGATCGCTTCTGCCGGGTCGAGGGGTTGATCGAGAAGGAGATCGGCTTCGAGCTCTGGCTGCCGGCACCAGGCGTCTGGAACGGCCGCCTGCTCGTCGGCGGGGTGGGAGGCCAGGCGGGCGCGTTCAACTATCGCGAGCTCGATCGCGGCGTCCGCCGTCACTATGCCGCCGCCAGCACCGACACCGGGCACAAAGCGGACGACCGGCACTGGCTGCTCAACCGGCCCGACCGCGCCGCCAATTACGCCGAGCGCGCCAACCATCTGCTCGCCGTCCGCGTCAAGGCGATGCTCGCGGCATTTTACGGGGCAGGCCCGCGCCACGCCTTCTTCGTCGGCTGCTCGGGCGGCGGCCGCCAAGCCTTGACCGAGGTGCAGCGCTATCCGCAGGATTTCGACGGAGTGATCGCCGGCGCCCCCGGTGTCGACACGCCCGAGATGAGCGCGCGGCGCATGTGGGAGATGCAGCAGCACAGCCGCTTCGGGACTTTGATGACCGCGGCCGACTGGAAGCGCGTCGCCGACTCGGCGGTCGCATCGTGCGACACGCTCGACGGCGTTCGCGACGGCGTGATCGACGATCCCCGGCGTTGCGGCTTCGATCCGGCCGGCCTCGCCTGCCGGGGGACGAAGGCGCCCTCCTGCCTGACGGCCGACCAGATCGCGGCGGTCCGGCTGCTCTACGCGCCGCTCCATGACGAAACCGGGCGGCGCCTCGACGACGGCCTGCTTCCCGGCGTTCCGGTCTCCCCGACGCCGCTGCCCGAACCGTTCACGCCCGGCCCCCCCTATCTCGCCGTCTCGCTGTTCGGCGACGGCGTCCACGCCGATCCGAACTGGGATCCGCGGACGTTCAGCCTCTCGCGCGATCTTCCCGCGATCGACCGGGTGATGAACCTTCATGCCGACGACCCGGACATAAGACAATTCGTGGCACATGGCGGCAAGCTGATCCTCTATCACGGCTGGGCGGACCCGCTCGTCGCGCCGCAAAGCACGCTCGCTTATCATCGGGCGGTGCTCGCCCGATCCGGACGCCGGGCCGCGGGCGCCGTCCGATTGTTCATGGCGCCCGGAGTCGACCATTGCCGCGGCGGCGCCGGACCCGACCTGTTCGGCGGGGCAGGGGGCGACGCGCCCATCCCGGACGCCGGGCACGATCTCCTCTCCGCGCTCGAGCGCTGGGTCGAGCGACGCACCCCACCCGAGCGCATCGTCGCCAGCAAGGATTTGGACGGCCGCATCGTGCGGACCCGGCCGCTCTGTGCCTGGCCGGCACAAGCCCGCTACGCCGGCCATGGCAGCACGGACGATGCTTCCAATTTCAAGTGCACGAAGGAGAAGATCTGAGATGCGCAATCCAGACGGCAAGCTGTTCGGTCGAGGCGGAGCCATGATGCGCGCTCTGCTCCTCCTGTGGATACCGGCCGGCCTCGCGGCCCCGGCCAGCGCGCAGGAAGCGGCGCCGCCCCACGCGCCTGGGGTCATTGGCGAGCCGGCCGGCACGGGCCCCTGGCCGGCGGTCGCGGTGGTGGAAGCGAGCCTTGCCGACCACACGGTCTACCGCCCCGCGACCCTGCCCCGGCGGCCGTTGCCGGTCGTCCTGTGGGGCAATGGCGCCTGCGCCGATAACGGCCTCGGCAATGCGCGCTTCCTCCGCCAGGTCGCGTCGCACGGCTTCCTGATCGTCGCCGCCGGCCATGCCCGGCAGGAAAGCCCGATGCGGCCGCGGCCGGCGCCGAGCACCGCCCCCGTCGCAGCGGCCGGAACCCCGGGCGCGCCCGGTCCGGCCCGCGGGGGCGTCGACGAGACCCAGGCCTCCCAGCTGGTCGAGGGCCTGAACTGGGCCATCGCGCAGAATGGGCTTCGCGCCAGCCCCTATTATCACCGGCTCGACACGAAAGCGGTGGCGGTGATGGGCCATAGTTGCGGCGGGCTGCAGGCGATCGCCGCGGCCGCCGATCCGCGCGTGCGGACGGCGATGATCTGGAACAGCGGCGTCTACAATCGGGGCCCGGCGACCGGCCGCAGCGGCATCGCCGTGACCAAGGAGGATCTCCGGCGCATCCACGGCCCGGTGGCCTATATCAACGGCGGACCGGCGGACATCGCCTATGCCAACGCGCTCGACGATTTCAACCGCATCGACCGGGTGCCGGCCTTCTTCGCCTGGCTGCCCGTCGGCCATGGCGGGACCTTCTTCACCGAACCCAATGGCGGCGCCTATGCCGAGGTCGCGGTCGCCTGGCTGAACTGGCAGCTGAGGCGAGACCCGGCGGCGGGGCGGATGTTCGCAGGCAAGAATTGCGGACTCTGCACCAATCACGCCTGGACCGTCCAGCGAAAGCGGCTCTGACCGACATGCCGGTATGCGGCGGCGGGTCGCGGGCCGTCAGCCGAATTCCTCGGTATCGATCTCCTCGAGCGTGGCCGCCGCATAGCGGGCGCCGGCGACGCTTCCGGGCGTGATGAGGCGGTCGATCTCGGCCAGGATATCCGACGCGACCTGCAGCGAGCGCGCCGCGAAATTCTCTTCGAGATGCGCCAGCGAGGTCGTGCCGGGAATGGCGACGACATGCTCGCCGCGGGACAGCACCCAGGCCAGCGACAGCTGCGCCGGCGTGCAGCCCGCCCGGCGCGCCAGCGCCTCGAACCGCTCGTAAAGCGAAAGGTTGCGGCTCAGATTCTCGCCCTGGAACCGAGGCATCGAACGGCGCAGGTCGCCTTGGGCAAGATCGTCCGCGGCGCGCACCGCGCCGGCGAGGAAGCCGCGCGCCGTCGGCGAGAAGCAGACGAGGGCGGCGCCGAGCTCGGCGGTCGCCTCCAGGATGCCAAGCTCGACATTGCGGGACCAGGGCGAATATTCGTTCTGGACCGCGGCGATGGGGTGGACCTGTTGCGCCTTGCGAAGGGTCGCCGCCGAGACTTCGCTGAGGCCGATCGCGCGGACCTTCCCCTCCCTGACGAAACCGGCCATCGCGCCGACCGACTCCTCGACCGGGACGTTCCTGTCCAGCCTGTGCAGGTAATAGAGATCGATCACGTCCGTCCGCAGCCGCACCAGCGCCTCTTCCAGCGTGCGCCGCAGCGTCTCCGGGCGGCCGTCGATGACGCGCTTGCCGTCGACGCCTGTCATCCCGCATTTGGAGGCGAGGACGAACTCGCTTCGCCGTCCGCCGAGCGCTTCGCCGATCAGGGTTTCGTTGGCGCCGAAGCCGTAAAGCGCGGCGGTGTCGATGAAGTCGTAACCGAGATCCAGAGCGCGGTTGAGCAGTCGCGCCGCATGCGCCCGGTCCGGCGGCGTGCCATAGGCATGGCTGAGCGACATGCAGCCGAGGCCGATCGGCTCGACCTCCAGCGGACCGATCTTCCTCCTGCCCGCCATCGTCTCAGCTCCAATAGAGGCGCACGGGATTGTCGACGAGCAGCTTGCGCTGCAGCTCTTCCGTCGGCGCGATCCGCGGGATGACGTCGACCAGGGTGCCGTCGTCGGGGATGCGATGCTCCATGTTCGGGTGCGGCCAGTCGGTGCCCCAGAGGACGCGGTCCGGGTAGCGCTCCACGACCGGCCGGATCACCTCGACGAAATCGTCGAAGGGCGGGCCCATCGGCGACAGCCGCTCCGCGCCCGACACCTTGGTCCAGATGTTCGGATGCTCGTCGAGCAGCTTCTTGAACGCCGTGATGTCCCTGCCGTCCGGCCCCTGGGCGATGTCGGGCCGGCCGAGATGGTCGACGACGACGACGGTCGGGATCGCCTCGAGGAAGGGGAGCAGCTCCTCCAATATGTCGGCTTCGAAATAGACGACCACGTGCCAGCCGAGCGGCGCGATCTTGCGGGCGATCTCCAGGAACTTGTCCTTGGGCGCATTGTCGACGAGGCGTTTCAGGAAGTTGAACCGGACGCCGCGAATGCCGCCCTCGTGCAGCCGGCGGAGCTCGTCGAGGCCGATATCGGGATCGACCACCGCGACGCCGCGCGCCTTGCCCGCCGATTTGGCGATGCCGTTCAGCGTCGCCGCATTGTCGGTGCCGTGGCAGCTCGCCTGGACGATGACGTTGCGGGAGAAGCCGAGATGGTCCCGCAGCGCGAACAGCATTTCCGGGGTGGCGTCCTCGGGATGATATTTGGCCTTGGGGCTGAACGGGAATTCCGCCTCGGGCCCGAAGACATGGACATGGGCGTCGACCGCGCCGGGCGGCGGCGTCCAGTTCGGCTTCGACGGCCGGTCGACCCAGGTCCTGGTGCGGTTCATGCGAACACCTCTCCGTCCATCAGCTTGCGGGCGGTCCTCAGCAGCGCGGCGCTGACCACCGAGCCCGCTTCGTCCAGCTCCAGCACGCAGCTCATCTCGCCGGTCGGATGCTCCACCGACAGGGTCTTGCGGCGTCCGTCCGGCACCTTCGCGACCTCGGCCGCCGGCGATCCCTCGACCAGGCAGGCGGTGGCGACGCTGACGGCGCCGAGCACGCCGATCGTCGCATGCGCCCGGTGCGGGATGAAGCTGCGCACGGTGACGGCGCCGCCGTGCCTCGGCGCGGCGACCAGCATCATCTTCGGCACCGACTTGTCCGTGACGTCGCCGAGATTCATCAGCGGCCCGGCCTCGAGGCGGATCGCCTCGATCCGGGCTTTGAGCGCGCCGTCATTGTCGAGGGTTTCGCGATCCTCATAGCCGGTCGCGCCGACATCTTCGGCCTTCATGACCACGCAGGGCATGCCGTTGTCGATCAGGGTGCAGCGCACGCCCTCGATCTCGTCGGCGGCATTGCCGGTGGGAAGGAGGGCGCCGCAGGACGAGCCGGCGGTATCGCGGAATTCGAGGGGCACCGGCGCGGCCGTACCGGGCACGCCGTCGATCCGCGCCTCGCCCTGGTAGGAGACCAGGCCGCCGGGCGTGCTGATGGTGGCGACGGCCACCTGGCCGGTATTGACCATGAAGATGGTGACCGGCGTCTCGCTCTCCTCGGCGCCGACCAAGCCGCGCTCGATCGCGAACGGGCCGATGCCGGCGAGGATGTTGCCGCAATTCTGGGCGTCGCTGACGATCGGCTGGTCGACGAAGACCTGGAGGAAGAGATAATCGACGTCGACCCCTTCGCGCGCCGACCGGGACACCACCGCCACCTTGCTGGTGAGCGGATCGGCGCCGCCCATGCCGTCGATCTGCCGCGGATCCGGCGAGCCCATCACCCGCAGCAGGAAAGCGTCCCGCTCCGCCTGGTCCTGCGGCAGGTCGCCCGCGAGGAAATAACCGCCCTTGGACGTCCCGCCGCGCATCCACATGCAGCGGACGCCGTCAGACATATTTGAGGCCCATCTGCTCCAGCTTCGGACGCATGTCGTAAATGTCGAGGCCGAGCTCGCCGGCGGCGAGGCGGCGGCGCTTGTCCTCCTCCGCCGCTTCCCGCGCCCGCGCCTTGCCGAGCACCTCCGCCGCTCGTTCGCGCGCGACGACGCAGACGCCGTCGTCGTCGGCGACGACGATGTCGCCCGGCCGTATCCACGCGCCCGCGCAGACGATGGGGACGTTCACCGATCCCAGGGTCGCCTTCACCGTGCCCTGCGCGAACACCGCTTTCGACCAGACCGGGAAGCCCATCTGCGTCAGGTCCCGGACATCGCGCACGCCGGCGTCGATGACCAGGCCGCGGCAGCCGCGGGCGATGGCGGAGGTGGCGAGGAGGTCGCCGAAATAGCCGTCGACGCAGGGCGATGTGGGCGCGAGGACGAGGATGTCGCCCGCCTGCAGCTGCTCGATCGCGACATGGACCATCCAATTGTCGCCGGGCGGGGCGGAAATCGTCACCGCCGAGCCGGCGATCCGCGCCCCCGCATAGATCGGCCGCATAGGGTGGGCGAGGAGGCCGATACGGCCCTGCGCCTCGTGAACCGTGGCGACGCCGCAGGCGCCGAGGCCGTCCACCACCTCCGGATCGGCGCGCTCGATATTCCGGACGACGACGGCCGCCATGACAGCTCCTCCTCCAAGGTCGCCCCGGCGGTGCGGCAGCGGCACGGCAAGGGCAAATCCGTTCTTTGGTCGGCCGATAAGTTTTTGCTAATCCGGCTGTCATGGATCCGTCGGTCTTCAACCTCAGGCACCTCAGAGCGATCGTCGCCACGGCGGCGAGCGGCAGCGTCAGCGCCGCGGCGCGGGAGGTGAATCTCACCCAGCCCGCGATCACCCAGGGCATCGCCAAGCTCGAGCGGCTGATCGGCCTGCCCCTGTTCGAGCGTCGCCCGGAAGGGATGGCGCCGACGCCGGCGGCGGCCATCCTCGTGCCGCGCGCCGAAGCCGCCCTGGCTTTGGTCGCCAGTCCGCGCGTGACCGCGCCGCAGATGCGCGCTTTCGTCTCGCTGGCGAGGCAGGGCAGCTATGCCGGCGCCGCCGGCCAGGCCGGCATCCGGGAATCGTCGCTGCACCGGGCGGTGACGGACCTCTCGCTCGGCCTTGGACAGAAGCTGGTCGAGCGCCGCGGGCGAGGGGTGGCGCTCACCTCCCGCGGCCGCGCCATCGCCCGCCGCTTCCGCCTCGCCGAAGCGGAGCTGAGGGCCGCGCTCGAGGAGCTGCAGGCACTGCAGGGGCGGGAGGTCGGCCGCATCGTCGTCGGCGCCATGCCCCTGTCGCGGGCGCGCCTGTTGCCGAATGCCGTCGCCGCCTTCCTGCGCGAGCAGCCCCAGGCCGCGATGACCATCGTCGAGGGATCGCATGCCGAGCTGGCCGGACCGCTGCGGGACGGAGAGATCGACCTGATGCTGGGCGCGCTCCGCGACGCTCCGGCCGGCGAGGATCTGGTCCAGCAGCCGCTGTTCCGCGACCGGCCGGTGATCCTCGGCCGCGCCGGGCACCCCCTTCTCAAGTCCGCCTCGCCGGCGACCGGGCGGGAGCTCGCCGCCTTTGACTGGATCGTGCCGCCCGAAGGAACGCCGCTTCGCGCCCAATGGCGCCAGCTGTTCGCCGGCAGCGGCATCGAGCCGCCGCGGGTCGCGATCGAATGCGGCTCGGTGATCGTCGTCCGGCAGCTGCTCGTGCAGGGCGATTTCCTGACCCTGCTGTCGCCCGACCAGGTGGCGGTGGAGCTTCAGGCCGGATGGCTCGCCCGCATCGGCGATGCGCCCGGCGATCCGAGCCGCGTGATCGGCATGACGAGCCGCGCCTCGTGGCGCCCGACGCCGCTGCAGCGTCGCTTCATCATCGCCGTCGAGCAGGAAGCGACGCGCATCCGGTCCTCCGACGACTGGATTGTGCGATAGCAGGGTGGCGATCGAAAAGGCCGTCTTGCGCCCGCGCAATCCGCGCCTGTGTCTAGGGTCGGGACCGGGCCTTGCGGCGCGCCAGGGCCCAGGCGCCGGGGCCGAATATGACGACGTAGACCATGCCTCCGAACATCACCCAATGATGGAAGAAATCGTCGATCGAGACCTGCCAGGATTCCGGCGGCGCGTTCCAGAACTGGTGGAAAATGGGGCCCAGCACGAAGATCCACGCCGCCAGGGCCGCCGCCGCTTCGCGCGCCCGCCATCCGGTGACGAGCATCAGTCCGGCACCGATCTCGAACAAGGCCGCCAGCGGCATGACCAGCGGCGCCAGGGGCACGCCATGGGATGCCGCCCAGCCGATCGCGCCCTGCAGGCTGGTCAGTTTCTCGGCCCCCGAGAAGAGAAACAGCGATGCGAGGCCGATACGGGCCACGAACAAGGCGGCGTTCTGCGCCGGCGTCAGGCCGGCGCTCGCGGCTGCGGCGCTCGTGGAAGAATCGTCGAAAGCGGCCAAGGGAGTGCGCGTCATGCCTATTCTTTCTCCGGGAGTGGATTGCCTCGCGCCGCTCCGCCGGGCGGCGGCACCTCTCGCTCTGCGCCCGGTGCATCGGCCGGACGACGATCCGCAATCGCTCGGGCCTTCACATAGAAGCCGAACAGGATGCCGTCCGGACCTTCGACGAAGGGGAGCTTGACCTCGACCAAAGCGGGTTGAACGCCGCCATGCGCAATCCCGCGCGCGTCCAGCCGCGCCGCGATCCGGCGTATCGCGGCCTCGTCCGGGACGCCGAACGCAAGGAGGGGAAAGCCGCGGCACGCAAGGGCGCGGGCGGCATCCTCGATCAGGACCAGCGAGGGCCCACCCTCGGGGTGCCGCAGCGCCCAGCCGATGATCGATCCCTCGGCCTTGAACGGAAATTCCCGTTCATAGCCCAGAAGATCGGCAAACCATTCGATCGACGCCTCGAGCGCGCTGACCGGAATGCGGACGTGGTGCGCGCCCGTCAGGATGATGCCGCCTTCGCTCATCCCGCCTCGCTTATCCTTGCGCGCGGTCTGGGGCGAGCCGACGCCAGCGCCGCCTGAGCGGCCGCGCCGATCGCGACCGCGCCGCAAATCGCCGAATAGATCAGGAAGGCGGCGCCATAGGAGCCGCCCAGGCGGACCAAAGCGAGGAAGACAGGCGGGTTGAGGAACTGGCCGAGGAACATCGCCGCGGTCCAGGATCCCGCGGCCCGGCCCTTGAGCGCGGCGGGTGCCTCCCCGACGGTGACGCACAGGAGCGTGGAAACGGCGCAGCCGGCGCCCAGTCCCGCTGCCAGCGCGCCGGCGCACATCGCCGCGAAAGCGGGATCGATCGCGACGATTCCGAAACCGGCTGCCATCAACAGATAGGCCGCGAGAAGGCGGTGGCGCGCCGAGAGCGCCAGCATCGCGGTGTTGGCGATCGACCCCAAGGCGATGCCCCCCGCGCCGAACGAAATGCCGAACCCGATCGTCGACGGATTGGTGACGCCGCGCTCGGCGAGCAGGAAGCTCATCTGCACGATCAAGGTATAGACGGTGACGCTGACGAAGAAGGTCAGAGCGCAGCGGATCGCCAGCGGGCGGCGCCAGCCTCGCTCGCCGGCGGAAGCGGCGGGCATGTCCCGCCGGGCCGCTTCGCGAGCGGGCTCGTGGGTGACCAGCAGCACCGGCAGGAGCAGGACGAGAGCGATCGCATAGGCGAAGAAAGGCGCGCGCCAGCTATGCTCGCCGGCGAATCCGCCGACGAGCACGACCACCACGCCCATGACGTTGGTCGAGGCGACCTGCACCGCCAGCCACCGGTCGCGCTGCATTCCGGAGAAATAGAGGCTGAGCAATGTCGTGCTCGCCGTCATCACCGCCGCCTCGAAAATGCCGACGACGAAGCGGCTGACGACGATGGCCGGCAGCGAGTCGAGCAGCAAGGGCAGCATGCCGGCGAAACCGTAGCCGCTCATGCCGATGACGAGGATGCCGCGCGCGCCGATGCGGTCCGAGATCCGGCCGATCGGCACGGAGAACAAGGCGACGGCGAAGGCCGGGATGGTGGCGACGAAGCCGATCATCAGGTCGAGCATGGGGGCGCCGGCAAAGTGGCCGGCCATTTTAGGCAGGACGGGCGCCAGCACGCCCGCCGCGACGACCGCGAGCCAGGTGACGCTGACCAGGACGATGCCCTGGGCTAGACCGGCCTTCCGTTCCGCGCCGGAGGCGGAGGAGGCAGGCGGGCGGTCCATGGGCGGTCTCCTCAAGACGGTCTTCGCGCCTTCAAACGGCCTCGGCCGGTCCAGGCGAAGCGAAAGCGCACTCAGCCTGGCGGACGCTTGCGCGGCACCTTCACGCCGTCCTGGCCGGGGAAGTTGCGGAGGATCGGCCCGGACCAGTGGCGAATGACGCGTTCCTTGAACAGCCAGCGGCCGTCGACCTTGACGGCGACGTCGTCATAATAGCCGGAAAACAGCACCATGCACGGCTGGTCCGGACGGGGCTCGATGACGAAGCAGAAGGCGCGGACCCGGCAGCGTTCCGCGCTCCCCTCGATCAGCACCTGCGACACATGGTGCTGGCGGCCGGGAAAGCCGGGATGGGCGAAGAAGCGCTCCGCCATCGCGCGGATCTGGTCGCGCCCGACCCATTGGTCGACTTCCTCGAATACGTCCTCGCAGAGGGTGGCATCCTCGGCGAAGCAGCCGACGAAGCCCTCGACGTCGCCCGTGTCGAACGACCAGGCGTAACGCGCGATCAATTCCTGGATCTGGACCTTGTCGTCCGTGGAGGCGGGTATCGGCGTGGAGGCGGGTATCGGGCTGGCCATGGAGAGCCTTTCAGTCTGGGCGCGGCGCTGCCGGAGCAGCGCCGCCGTGAAGAATCGCCGGGGCGACCTAGTAGCGGAACGTCGCGTTCAGGCCGAACGTCCGGGGACGCGGCGTGTAAGCGTAGAAGCGGGGATCGCCCGCCTGAGAATCGGCCAGCGAAAGCTGCGGGTGCGCGTTGAACAGGTTGTTCGCAAAGACCGAGAGATTGAATCTGCCGACGATCAAGCCGATCCGCGCGTTGACGGTGTTGGTTGCGGGATCTCCGACGACGCCGGGATTGTAGGAGATGAAATTGGCGGGATTGAGGGCCGAGAAGGGCCCGCGGTTGCGAGACCGATAAACATCCTGCGCCCAGAGGTAGAGCGTCTTGTCGCCTGAAATCGGGATGTCGTACTGGCCGTCGATCGCCAATACGAAGGGCGGCGTCGCGGGATTGCCGGCGAAACCCGGTCCGCCGATCTGATCGCCCTTGCTCACCACGCCGGAAGAGGATTGATTGTAGGTCCCCTTCGTATAGCCGACCGAGACGCCCAGGTTCAGCTGCCTGCCGAGCTGGGCCCGGACCGCCAGGTCGAAACCGTTGACCTTGGCGCCTCCCAGATTGAAGATGGCCGCGAACGAGCAGGGCCCGAGCTGCGCGCTGGTTTGGATATTCGACCAGTCGATGTGGTAGGCGCTCACATTGGTACGGATGCGGCCGTTCCAGAACGCGTTCTTGGCGCCGATCTCATAGCTCCACAGGGAATCGGGCCGATAGGTCGGTTTGACCACCAGGCCGTTGGCTTGCTGAAAGGCAAGGCATGCCGGCGCCGAAGTGGAGGTGATCGTGTTCACGCCGCCATTGCGATAGCCCTTGCCGGCACTGG
The DNA here is from genome assembly GCA_034668705.1 of Sphingomonadales bacterium. Lineage (GTDB taxonomy): Bacteria > Pseudomonadota > Alphaproteobacteria > Sphingomonadales > Sphingomonadaceae > Allosphingosinicella. The sequence goes on along the minus strand of JAXDOV010000104.1, from coordinate 6,033 downwards.
CGTAGAACAGGTTGTTCCGGTCCATCTGCCAGGAAAGCGTGACTTTCGGCGTCGTCGAAGTCTCGGTCGCAGTGCCGCTGTTGAATTGGTGGCCGGTGAACGCGCCCTCGACGTCGTTGGTGGTCTTCGTTCTGGTCTTGGACCGTCTCAGCCCGACGCTCATTTTCAGGGTATCGGTGAATTTGTAATCGAGATTGCCGAAGAGCGCGAGGTTCCTGACGTCGAAGACGACGTCTCCGTAATAATTATATCGATTGAGATAATATTGTCCGGGAAGGAAACCCAGGCTCGCATAGAAATCGATCACCGACCTGACGGCGTCATGGACGGTGGCGCCATTGTCGTGCTGATGGAGCTTGTTGTAATAAGCGCCGATAACCCAGTTCAGCCGATGAGTGGGATCGTTCGAAGCGAGGCGGACTTCCTGGGTTTGGGAGTGTTGCGCCACGCTGTAATAGCCGACCCCCGTCTCCCCCGGAAACTGCGCATAGGGGGAACCCAATAGCTGGAAGTCCTGATAGTTGAGAAAATCGCCGGCAAAGGCGAAATTGCGCTTATCGTATCCGGTGATCGAGGTCAGGGTCGCACCGCCCAGCTTCGCCTCGATCTTCAGCTGGGCCACCCAGAACTTGTCGGTCGAAGGCAGCGGCGCATTGGCGGCGTTGTTGAGGTTGCCGCGGCTGCGGTTGGAAATCGCCATCTCGTAGCGGCCCGTGTCGTTTTGATGCGTCGACTGAATGTAGAAGGACGGTTGAACAATCAGCCAGGGGCTCGGCGCGAGGGTGAGCGCCACCCGGCCGGTCCTGGTCGTGCTCCAATTCGCATTCTTGTCGATCAGGCCGCCATTGCCGGGGCCGCCCAGGACCGGCCGGACCCGATTGACGTAGCCGCCGTCGCGCCGGATCGACGCGCTCGCCCGAAAGCCGAGCTTGCCGGGGACGATCGGTCCGCCCAGGGCGACGCCGATCTCGCCGCTCGGCCCGCCATGGTCGGTGACGGCGCCTTCGACGCGGACATAGGCCTGATAGTCGCGCAGGCTCGGCGCCGCGGAAATGAAGCGCACCGCGCCGCCTTCGGCGCTGTTGCCGAAGAGCGTGCCCTGCGGTCCGCGCAGTGCCTCGACGTGATCCAGATCGAAGACCTGCGGCGTGGCGCTGGCCGCGCCGAGGTCGAAATTCTCGGCGATGGTCAGAAGCGGAATATCGTCGAGATAGATGCTGGTCGTCGGGGCGCTGGTGCGCGATTCGATCCCGCGGATGGTGAAATTCGCGACCGGCGCGCCATTCACATTCTGTTCGGTGAACAGCAGCCCGGGCGTGACCGCCGCCAGATCGGCCAGCGTCTTGATCCCCTGGCGGTCCAATTCCCGCTGCGACAACGCAACCATGCTGATCGGCACCTTGCTGGCCTGTTCGGAGCGCTTGGTGGCGGTGACGACGATGTCGCCCTGCTGCTCGCCGGCCGCCGGCGGCGCCGCATCGGCCGCCGGGGTATCGGCGGCGGGGGATGAAGCGGCGGTGGATTCGGCCGGCGCCGGAGATGCCGCCGAGGCGATCTGCGTCGGGGCGCCGCTCGCGGCCCCTGAAGCGGCGAGGGGCGGGCCGGCGGACGGTGCCGCGTTCGCGGCATCGGCCATGACGGAATGGGTTGCCAGCGCCGTGACGGCAACGCTCTGGATCAGACAGGCTATCGATCTCGCACGCTTCATCATTCCTCTCCCGTTGCAGCGCGCCCCGCATGGAGCGCCGGCGGGCATTTTCGGGCGCGGTGGGCCGCGCCGTGGGCGCCATCCTGTCGATGGTCGCCCCCAATGCTTCGACGGTGACTAATACGTTTTAATTTATAAAACAACATATATTTTTGCCGCGCAAATTCCCCTTGGAAGTGGGCAGGATAGCCGGCTTTGCGGGGCCGCAAATCCACCCTTCCACCGAAGGCGGAAGCCGCTACCCCGGCAGCCCGAGTCGCGTCACGACCCGGCCCGCATCGGCCTGATAGAATAGCCCGAATTTGCCAAGTAGTTTAGTTTACTTTTTCGCCTAATCATAACAATTCACATGGACAGGAGAGCGGGAAGCAGGCATATCGCCGCCCTGCGGCCGCTCAATCCGGGGCGGCCCGAGGAGGGCTGGACGTGGCCGCCAGGAGTTTTCAGCGTCGCGAGTCCATGCGGTCGACGCGCGGCGGTGCATCCCGCGCGGCGAGGGCCGTCGCGCGTCCGGCCGAGCAATCCGATTCGATCGAAATACCCCAGCTCGATTTCGGGCCGCTCAACCAATATCTCGGCTTCTATCTTCGGCGGCTGTACGACGACTATCGAAAGCATTTCGTCAGCGCCGCCGGCGATCTCGACATCCAGCCCCGCGAGGTCGGCGCCTTGTTCGTGATCGGCCTCAATCCGGGGCTTACGCCGTCGCAGCTGAGCGTGGCGCTGGCCCTTGACGGGGCACAGATCACGGCGATGCTCAACCTGTTCGAAGCCCGCGGGCTGCTCGAGCGGCGGGTGTCCAACCTCGATGCGCGCTCGCGCCTCGTCTATCTGACCGCGGCAGGGAAGACGATGCTCGGGCGCTTGCGCAAGCTCGTCGACGGCTTCGACCGGAGCTTCAGCGGGAATGCGCTCACCGACTCGGAGCTGGAGCAATTGATCGGCCTTCTCGCCAAGCTTCACGCAGGGCTGCACGACTAACCCTTCACGCAGGCGTCCGGCCCTGCGCTTGGTGGGCGCAACTTCCCATCGCAACGCGCGAGATGCGCAGAGTCCGGCTGATCCGGACAAAGGTGTCGGATCGTCACGACTCACCGCGGCTTCCGACCGATCCGGAGTGCCGCAGAGACCGACATCCTCGGCGCCCGTCCCACCATAAATGCCTATTGATTTAGTTTTTAAAGTATATTACTTCGGCAGGGATTCGGGCGATATGCGTCGGCTTTTGCTCCGCGCATATTCCCTCAAACGGCGGCGCAAGCCGCGGAGCTTTATCCTGGAGAGAGGATGATGAACCTGCCTCGGCTCGACTTCGCCTTTCGCGTCCGGATCGACTTTCCCCCCGGTCCCCGGCTTCGCTTCCCGGTGCGCGGCGGCGATACGCGCGGGTTCGTCGCCGTCGCCGGCGGCACCGTCGAAGGCCCCAGGCTGGAGGGCGAGGTGGTTCCCGGCAGCGGCGGCGACTGGCCCCTGTTTAGAAGCGACGGCGTCGTCGCCTTCGACGCGCGCTATCTGATCCGCGCCCGGGACGGCACGATCATCCAGGTGTTCAATCGCGGCTATGCCCACGCCTCGCCGGAGGTGCAGGCGCGGATCGAGCGCGGCGAACCGGTCGATGCGGCGGACAATTATTTCCGTCTGGCTCCCGTCTTCGAGACCGAGCCGGGGCCGCATGACTGGCTCAGCCGCTTCGTCTTCGTCGGCTACGGCGAGAAGCATGCCGATCACTCGATCTTCGATTTCTTCGTCGTCCTCTGACGACGACCCGCCTCTGAAGGAGCCTCCCATGCGCATCACTCGCGTCGAATGCATCCCGGTGACGACGCCGCTGATCAAGCCGATCGTGATCGCGACGACCAATATCGACCGGATCGATCAGATCGTCCTCAAGATCCACACCGATGACGGCCTCGTCGGCATCGCCGATTCCGGCGACACCTCGGCATTCTACCATGGCGAAATTCCGGATTCGATCGGCGGCATCATCGCGACCACGATCGCGCCGCGCATCCTGCTCGGCGAGGATCCGACCAATATCGAGAAGATCGTCGGCCTGATGGATCTCCTCGTCCGCGACAACCACCATGCCAAATCGATGGTCGATGCCGCGCTGCACGATCTCAAGGGCAAGGCCTTGGGCGTCCCCGTCTACCAGCTGCTCGGCGGCAAGACGGTGGAAGCGATCGACCTCGGCTTCGTGCTGATGGCCGGGCCGCCGGAGCAACTGATCGCGGAAGCGCAAAAGGCGTTCGACCACGGCTTCAAGCTGGTCAAGCTCAAGGTGAGCCCCGACTTCGAAGGCGCCCTGCGTGGCGCGCGGGAGGTGCGCGAGGCGCTCGGCGACGACGTCCGGCTGATGATGGACGTCAACGGCATGTGGAATTACGACCAGGCGCTCAAATATCTGCGGCGGCTCGAGCGCGAGAACGTCAATCTGGAGCTGATCGAGCAGCCTCTGCCTTATTGGGACATCGAAGGCATGGCGCGGCTGCGCTTGCGGGTCGAGACTCCGATCTTCGCCGACGAATCGGCGAGGGAGCTCCACCATCTCAAGGAAATCATCGACCGCAAGGCGGCCGACGGCCTGTTCATCAAGATCCAGAAAGCCGGCGGGCTGCTGAAGTCGCAGCGATGGCTGACCCTCGCCCGCATGTCGGGCCTGCCGGTGATGTGCGGCTGCATGCCGGGCTCCGGCCTCGAAGCGGCCCCGGCGGCGCATCTGCTGGTCGCGGATCAATGGGCGTCGCAATTCGTCCAGGAGAATTGCGGCCCGCTGTCGATCCACGACGTCTTCGAGCTCGACGGGCCGCTCGAAAATGAGGTCGCCCGCAATGGACCGCGCTACGTCAATGGCCGGATGTTCGCGCCGGAAGGGCCGGGGCTTGGGATCGAGCTGAACGAGGACTTCATCGCCGCGCATATGACCCCCGGCTCCTCGACCCGCGTCGCGACGCTCTAGCCACGCCATTGGCCCACCCCTCATTGGAGACAGGAATGCCCGCGCGCCTCATCGATCATGTCGTCGCCGGCGGTGCCGGATCGGCGACGCGCCATGGCGACGTCCACGATCCGAATTCCGGCCGGGTGCAGGCACGGGTCGCGCTCGGCGACGGTGCCGTGCTGGCGCGCGCGGTCGCGGCGGCGCAGGCGGCGCAGCCCGCCTGGTCCGCGACCAATCCGCAGCGCCGGGCTCGGGTGATGTTCAGGTTCAAGGAGCTGGTCGAGCGCAACATGGAGGATCTTGCCCTCCTGCTTTCCTCCGAGCACGGCAAGGTGATCGCCGACGCCAAGGGCGACATCCAGCGCGGGCTCGAGGTGATCGAGTTCGCCTGCGGCATCCCCCATACGCTGAAGGGCGAATATACCCAGGGCGCCGGCCCCGGCATCGACGTCTATTCGATGCGTCAGCCCTTGGGCGTGGTCGCCGGCATCACTCCGTTCAACTTCCCGGCGATGATCCCGATGTGGATGTTCGGCGTCGCCATCGCCTGCGGCAATGCCTTCATCCTGAAGCCCTCCGAGCGCGATCCCTCCGTCCCCGTCCGCCTCGCCGAGCTGATGAAGGAAGCCGGCCTGCCCGACGGCGTGCTCCAGGTCGTCCATGGCGACAAGGAGATGGTCGACGCGATCCTCGACCATCCCGAGATCAGGGCGATCAGCTTCGTCGGCTCCTCCGACATCGCCCAGTACATCTATTCGCGCGGCACCGGGCAGGGCAAGCGCGTCCAGGCGTTCGGCGGCGCCAAGAATCACGGCATCGTCATGCCCGATGCCGATCTCGACATGGTGGTGAACGACCTTGCCGGCGCCGCCTTCGGCTCGGCCGGCGAGCGCTGCATGGCGCTGCCCGTGGTGGTGCCGGTCGGCGACAAGACCGCCGATGCGCTGCGCGCCAAGCTGGTGCCGGCGATCGAGGGGCTGCGGGTCGGCGTCTCGACCGATCCCGACGCCCATTACGGCCCGGTGGTCAACGCCGCCCATCGCAGCCGTATCGAGGATTACATCCGGATGTGCGCCGACGAGGGCGGCGAGCTGGTCGTCGACGGCCGCGGCTTCAGCCTGCAGGGCCATGAGCAGGGCTTCTTCATCGGCCCCACCTTCTTCGACCATGTGAAGCCCGATTTCCGCTCCTATCGGGAGGAGATTTTCGGTCCCGTGCTGCAGATGGTCCGCGCCGGCAGCTTCGAGGAGGCCTTGCGCCTCCCTTCCGAGCATCAATACGGCAACGGCGTCGCCATCTTCACCCGCAACGGCCATGCCGCGCGCGAGTTCGCGGCGCGGGTCAATGTCGGCATGGTCGGCATCAACGTGCCGATCCCGGTGCC
>JAXDOV010000103.1:0-36257 GCA_034668705.1 Sphingomonadales bacterium | reverse complement strand
GCTTGGACCGCCCTGCGGCCGCCGGCCGGGGGGGGGGGGCCCGCACGAAGTGCGGTGGAGGGGCCACCTGACTCAGAAAAGCCCCTCCACCACCCTTCGGGTGGTCCCCCTCCCCATCCGCTGCGCGGACAGGGAGGACTAATGGGCTTCGAAGACACGCGGGACGTTGAAAGCCTTTTCCCCGCCTCATCTCAGCCTCCTGATCGCGGCGGCGGCGCGGCCCAGGCTTTCGCGGAATTCGCGCGGATCATAGGCATTGGGGTCGCGCACGGCGCGGTAGGCGAGGTTGATGTCGGCGCGGATCGCATTCGCCGCCTGCGCATCGGCCTCGCCGCCGGCGACGAGGGCGGAGAGCAGGGTGTCGACCGCCATCACCGCCTGCACGCTGCCCTCATAATCGGTGAAGCGCGGCGACACGGCGTTGCCGGCGATGGTGTCGATGATCGCGAAGACCTGGGCCCGGCCGACGCCGCCGGAAGCCAGTGCATTGCCGACCGCGAGCGCGCTCTCGCGCAGTCGCGCCGCCGCGGCGATCGTCGCCGGGCGGTCGCGGGTCAGCGCCAAATGGAAGGCGCGGCTGTCGCGGTCGAAGCGCGCCGCCGCCGCCGGCGCGGCGACTCTCGCCGCCGCCGACAGCATGATCATATTCTCGTCATTATAGGCCGGCATGCCGGAGGGGATCGGCCGGCCTGGATTGGCGGCGGCGCTCGGCTCGAAGCGCGGATCGTCCGAGATGCGGCGATGGCAGGTGTGGCAGTCGAAGAAATAGAATTCCGGGAACAGGCCGTTGGTCCCCCGCTGCGGATTGGCGAACAGGGCGAGCGACCGGTCGAGCGCCATCGCCTGGCCGACCGCCCAGATCGCCACCGGATTGGTGCGGCCCTTGCGCTGGAGGTAATCCGCATCCTCATTGTGGTGCCGCTGGAGGGTCGAGAAGAGGTCGAGCTCGAAGCTGATCCGCGGATGGCCGGCGGCCATGATCCGGTGGTCGACGAACTGGCCTTCGCCGGCGCTGCCGAAATGGCAGTCGAGGCAGCGGGCGGCGCGGGCGCGGGGATTGTCGAGCGGCACCATGCCCCGGGCGACGTTCGCGCCATGGGTGCCGCCGACGGCATAATGGCTGGCCAGCCAGGAGCCGGCCGGGCCGTGGCACGCCTCGCAGCCGACGCCGTCCGAGATCTGGAAGCGCGGGCCGCGCTGGCCGGCGGGGGCGGGCGTCGCGTGGCAGCCGAGGCAGATCGGCGCCGAGGCCGCCTCGCCGATGCCGAGCCGGGCGGCGATCGCCCTGGCGCGCGGCTCGGTCAGCACCCGCCAGGCGCGGCTATGGGCACCGGTCGGGCTCGCCTCGTTCTGCCAGATCATCAGCTCGTCCTGGCGGACCACCGCGCCGGTCGGCTCGGAGCGGCCGTGGCAGGTCGAGCCGGCGCAGGTGGCGACGCCGAGGAAGGCGCCGCTGGAGATATTGCTGTGCTGTGCCGTCACCGGGGCCGGGAAGACGAACAGGAGCAGCAGCGAAAGGCAGAAAGACGCGGCCAGTGCGACGATCGCCAGCTCGCGCCTCCGCTTCATAAGCCCCCCGCGCCGACGGTCCGCGGCCGCACCGCGAGCCTTGCCTCGATACCGACTTGTTTCAAATGTGGGGGCCCCTTTCAAGCGCGATCATGGGCTTGAGCGCTATTGGTGACAGGCAATGGAAAGCGGGCTAGACCTTGCAGCTCGCGAGGGGGGACAAAAGGCATGACCAAAGCGTCGGACCTGTTCATCCAATGCCTGGAGGAAGAGGGGGTCGAATATGTGTTCGGCGTCCCCGGCGAGGAGAATCTCGACTTCCTCGACAGCCTCTCCCGCTCCGCCCGGATAAAGCTGATCCTCACCCGCCACGAGCAGGGCGCCGGCTTCATGGCGGCGACCTACGGCCGGCACACCGGCAAAGCGGGCGTGTGCCTGGCGACGCTCGGTCCCGGCGCCACCAATCTCGTCACCGCCGCCGCTTATGCCCAATTGGGCGGCATGCCGATGGCGATGGTCACCGGCCAGAAGCCGATCAAGAAGTCGAAGCAGGGCCGCTTCCAGATCCTCGACGTCGTCGACATGATGCGGCCGATCACCAAATTCACCCACCAGCTCGCCTCCGCCGACAACATCCCGAGCCGCATCCGCGAGGCCTTCCGCCTTGCCGAGGAGGAGAAGCCGGGCGCCGTCCATCTCGAGCTTCCCGAAGATATTGCCGACGAGGAGACCGGGTCGACGCCGCTGCCGCGCAGCCTCGTCCGGCGGCCGCTCGCCGACGAGAAAGCGGTGCGCGCGGCGGTGAAGAAGCTGGAAGCGGCGCGCGCGCCCGTGCTGGTGATCGGCGCAGGCGCCAACCGCAAGACCACGTCGCGGATGCTGCTCCAGCTGATCGAGAAGACCGGCATCCCCTTCGTCGCCACCCAGTTGGGCAAGGGCGTGGTCGACGAGCTCCACCCGAAATTCCTCGGCTGCGCGGCTTTGTCGGCGGGCGATTTCGTCCATCGCGCGATCGAGGCCGCCGACCTCATCGTCAATATCGGCCATGACGTGATCGAGAAGCCGCCCTTCTTCATGCAGCGCGGCGGCGCCGAGGTGATCCACGTCTCGACCAGGACCGCCGAGGTCGACCCGGTCTATTTCCCGCAGATCGAGGTGATCGGCGACATCGCCAATGCGGTCTGGCAGATCAAGGAGGACATCGTCCCCTCGCCGCGCTGGGATTTCGAGGCGATGCTCGACGCTCGCGCCGCCGAGGTGAAGCACACCGCCTCCCTGTGCGACGACATGCGCTTCCCGATCTTCCCCGCCTGCCTCGTCAAATGCGTTCGCGAGGCGATGCCGTCCGACGGCATCATCTGCCTCGACAACGGCGTCTACAAGATCTGGTTCGCGCGCAACTATCCGGCCCGGGGGCCGAATACGGTGCTGCTCGACAATGCGCTGGCGACGATGGGCGCAGGCCTGCCCTCCGCCATGGCCTCGGCGATGGTCTATCCGGGGCGGAAGGTGATGGCGATCTGCGGCGACGGCGGCTTCATGATGAACAGCCAGGAGATGGAGACGGCGGTCCGGCTGAAGCTCAACGTGACCGTGCTGATCCTGCGCGACGACAGCTACGGCATGATCCGCTGGAAGCAGGCCAATATGGGCTTCGCCGATTGGGGCCTCACCTACGGTAATCCCGACTTCGTCAAATATGCCGAAAGCTATGGCGCGACCGGCCACCGGGTGGAGAAAGCGGAGGAGGTGACGGACCTCTTGCGCCGCTGCCTCGACGCCGGCGGAGTCCACCTCGTCGACTGCCCGGTCGACTATGCCGATAACGACCGCATCCTCAACCGCGAGATCAAGGAGCTGAGCGCGGCTTTGTGACGCCGCCTATCCGTCATCCCGGCGAAGGCCGGGATCTCGGCTCGGCGGCAGAGCCTCTTCCGGCCTGAGATCCCGGCCTGCGCCGGGATGACGACGAAGGAGAGCCGGGCTGTTGAGAAGGGCGACGGGGAGAAACGATGACCAAGCTGAAGGACGTCTATCCCCTCTATCTCGCCAATGAGGCGAAGCAGCCGAATGCGGATCTCGAGGTCACCGACAAATATACCGGCGAGGTCGCCTTCCGCGTCGCCCAGGCGGATGCGGCGACGATCGACGCCGGCATCGCCGCCGCGGTCGAGGCGGCGGGGCCGATGGCGCGCATGGCGGCCTATGAGCGTCAGGCGGTGCTCCAGCATTGCGTCGACCGGTTCAAGGCGCGGTTCGACGAGCTCGCTTTCGCTTTGTGCGTCGAGGCGGGCAAGCCGATCAAGGATTCGGAGGGCGAGGTCGGCCGGCTGATCGACACCTTCCGCATCGCCGCCGAGGAATCGGTGCGGATGACCGGCGAGGTCCAGCCGCTCGACATCAGCCCGCGCGCGCGCGGCTATCAGGGCATCTGGAAGCGCGTGCCGATCGGGCCCTGCAGCTTCGTCTCTCCGTTCAACTTCCCGCTCAACCTCGCCGCCCACAAGGTCGCGCCCGCGATCGCCGTCGGCTGTCCGTTCGTGATGAAGCCGGCCAGCCGCACCCCGCTCGGCGCGATCATCATGGGTGAGGTGCTGGCCGAGACCAATCTGCCCAAGGGCGCCTTTTCGATCCTTCCCGCCCATCGCGAGGGCGCCGATCTGTTCACCACCGACGAGAGGCTGAAACTGCTCTCCTTCACCGGCTCGCCGGCGGTCGGCTGGGATCTGAAGGCGCGGGCCGGCAAGAAGAAGGTGATCCTCGAGCTCGGCGGCAATGCGGCCGTGGTCGTCGACCGCGACGCCGATCTGGAGGACGCGGTCGAGCGGATCGTGTTCGGCGCCTTCTATCAATCGGGCCAGAGCTGCATCGGCGTCCAGCGCATCATCGTCCATGCCGAGATCTACGACGCATTGCGCGACCGGCTCGTCGCCCGCACCGAAAAGCTGGTCGCCGGCAACCCGCACGACCGCGACACCTTCATCGGCCCGATGATCAGCGAAAGCGAGGCGCGGCGCCTCGACAATTGGATCCGGGAGGCGGTGGCGAAGGGCGCGCGCCTGCTCTGCGGCGGCGGGCGCGACGGGGCGATGCTCCAGGCGACCCTGCTGGAGAATGTCGACCGCTCGACCGCCCTCTATCGCGAGGAGGCGTTCGGGCCGGTCGCCATCCTCTCCCAATTCACCGATTTCGCGGCGGCGCTCGACGAGGTGAACGATTCCAAGTTCGGCCTCCAGGCCGGCATCTTCACCCGCGATCTCTACAAGATGCTGGAGGCTTGGGACCGGCTGGAGGTCGGCGGCGTGGTCGTCGGCGACGTCCCCTCCTACCGCGTCGACAACATGCCCTATGGCGGCGTCAAGGACAGCGGCCTCGGCCGCGAAGGCGTCCGCTTCGCGATGGAGGACATGACCGAGATCCGAAATCTGGTGATCCGCCGGAGGGATACGGGGCCGCCGCTGAAGCAGATGGGGGAGTGACTTTCAGCCCCTCCCCTTCAGGGGAGGGGTAGGGGGTGGGACGCAGAGAAGCGGGCTCGATGCCCGCTTTTCTGCATATGCACCCTCGAGCCCCTTGAAAGGGAGGGGAGGGGATTGCGTCAAGCCGCCGTCGCGCTCCTGAAGCTCGACGGACGCCGGACCAGCCTCCGGATCCGCGCCCAGAGCGAGGTGCGGCGGCGGACTCCGGGCACCCATTCCTCCTGGTCCCCGGCCGGCTGCGCGCTTTGCGTATAGAGCTGGAGCTGCTCGGGCAGGCGGGCGCGGAGAATGACCTTCTGCCGGCCGCGCAGGATGTCCTCGGCCTCCTTGAGCGCCCGGGCGAGGTCGTCGGTCTCGAACGGTTTGGTCAGGCAGCCGAGCGCGAGGTCGGGCAGCGGAAAGCCCGGCGCGTTGCCGGTGGTGAACAGGCAGGCGATGCCGCGCTCGTGCAGCCGCGCGGCGACGCTGAAGCCGCTCGACCCGTTGGCGAGCTGGAGGTCGACCAAAGCGAGCTCGGGCGCATTGGCCTCGACCGCCGCCATCGCCTCCGCCAGATCCTGGGCGATCGCCGTCACTTCGTAGAGCGGATTGAGCTCGACCAGCTGCTTCAGCGTCCCGGCCAGCAGCGCCTCGTCCTCGACGATCAGGATCTTCATGCCACTCCCTCCCATCGGGAGGACTCGCGCCGGGGCAGGGCCAAGTCCATGCCGGAGCGGCTTTTTTGCGGCGAGCGATTCTGTACCCGCGCCGAAACGAGGGTCCTGGCCATTGCCGGTAATGGGTCCGGACCCTAGCCGGGCATCCGCACCGTATCGATCAGCAGGTCGAGCTGGGCCGTACATTGGGCGGCGATCAGCATCGAGGCGGTCGCTTCGAGCCCCGCCGGCCGCTGCGGCAGGGTGCGGAAGCGGATCGTCGTCGGCGTCGCGGCGCCCGCCCAGGAGAGGCGATATTCGGCGCCGTCCGCCACCGCCAGATCCTCCGGCCAGTCGAGCGTCGCCGCGCCCGCCGGCCAGCTCAGCCGCCGCGCCGCCGCGCCGGCGCCGGCGACCGTCAAAACCGCCGCCTCGCCCGGGTCGGCGCGCCACAGCGACACCCGGCTCGGCGGCGAGACGCAGACGTTCGCACTCTTCGCCACGTCGACATGCCAGATCGTCGGCGGCCGCAGCGGCCCCGTCTCGACGCCGCGCACGGCGCCGATCCGCGCCCGCCGGCCGCCGACGCTGCCGGCCGAGGCGAGCTGCGCCGGCGCGCTCGATACGGAGGCGGCGGTGAAGCTGCCGGGGCCGCGCAGCTCGCGGGTGCCGCGGCCGTCGAGCAGGGTCAGCTGGTCGTTGGCCTTGAGCACGATCCGCGCATTGTCCGGCAGCCTCTTGCCGAGCGGGAAGCTCTTCGCCGAGGGGCCGACCGAGCGGACGACGAGGATGTCGGCCATGGCCGCGCCGGCGCCGAGCAGCAAAACGGAAATGACGAGGCAGCGAGCAGCGCGCCTATTTCGAAGCGAGAACAAAAGCACCTCCCGGACCAACTTTGGAGAGTCGATACACCAAATCGCGCAGGGCCGCATCCTCTCCCGCCGCGGCCAGCGCCTCGAGCTCGGCCAGCGCGGTAATGTCGCCGCCGTCGAAGCGGAGCCACAGGTCGGTGAGGCGGTGGCGGAGCGCCGGGTCCATGTCCGGCACCGGCTCCCACAATTCGATCGGGGTCGCCCGGCCGCTCAGCACCACCCGGCCCAGCGGCCGGAACAGGTCGAGCCCCGATTGCTCCTTCGCCTCGCGGCTGACGAGGATGGTCGAATGGAGCAGCTTGTTCGCCGATTCGAGCCGGGCGGCGGTGTTCATGCCGTCGCCGAGCGCCGTATACTGGATGCGGCCCTTGCCGCCGAAATTGCCGACCACGGCCTCGCCCCGATGGAGGCCGACGCGGGTGCAGCCGATCGGAGGGATGTCGCGGCCGGCGCTGCGGCGGAACGCCTCGCCCGCCTCGTACATCGCGATCGCCGCCCGCACCGCCCGCTCGCCGTCGTCGTCGCGCGCGATCGGCGCCCCCCAGAAGGCGACCACGGCATCGCCGACGAACTTGTCGATAGTGCCGCCATGGCGCAGCACCGTCTCGCTCATCAGGTCGAGATAATGGTTGAGCAGGTCGGACAATTGCTCGGGCGTGACCGCATGGCTCAGCTTGGTGAAGCCTTCGAGATCGCTGAACAAAGCGAAGATCCGCCGCTTCTCGCCGCGCAGCGACAGCCGCTCGGGCTCCTTCAGGATCAGGGCAGCGACGTCGGGCGGCAGATATTTGCCCAGCGCCGACTGGGCGAAGCGCCTCTCCTCGGACCCGACCGCCCGCGCCGCCGTGCCGACCGCGGCGAAGGCGAGCACCCAGCCGGCGGCCCAGCCCAAGGCGGGCAGGCCCTGCGTGTCGATGTGGCGCGCCTGGAGGAGGAAGGGCAGGCCGGCGAACAATATGAACTGGACGGCGAGCGCCGCCGGCAGCTTCCAGCTGCGCATCTCGAGCAGGCTGGAAAGGCAGCCGGCGACCACCACCAGCAGCGCCAGCAGCCACAAGGCGGCCGGCCGAAGCGGCGGCAGCAGCCGCCCGTCGAGCAATTGGGCGAGGAGATGGGCGTGGACGACGACGCCCTTGGTCGCCTTGCCGGTCATCCGCGACATCGGCGTCAGGAAATCGTCGGCATCCTTGATGTCGCCGCCGATGAAGACGTAGCGGCCGGCGATCTGGCGGGCGAGCTCGGGCGGCGGCGGGCCGCCGTAATCGATCGCGAACAGATCGATCGGCAGCTTGGTGAAGACCGGCCGGTCGGCCCATTTCGGCAGCGCATAATCGATGCTGCCCGCATAGGAGCGGAAAGCATCGTGGCCGGGCGCCATGGCGTTGGCCAGCAGCGGCGGCAGCTTCGGCGACTGGACCGGCCAGCTGCGCATGACGTTGTCGTCGAGGTCGGGCTCGATGCGGATGCTCGCCGGCCGCACCGGCCCCGATTGCACCGCGGCGAGGAACTGGCGCAGGAACTGCTCCTGCCAATATTCGATCTGCTCCTCATTGCCATAGGCGCGGTCGCTCGACGCGAAGGCGAGGAAGGTCGGCGTCTTCAGCCCCTTCATCGCCGCGATCAGCAACGGATCCTCCGGCTGGGCCTGGTCGATCAATATATCGATGCCGATCGCCCTGGGCCGCATCGCGTCGAGGGTGCGCAGCGCGTTGGCCAGCATCCTGCGGTCGAGCGGCGACCTCTTGCCGAGCGTCTCCAGCGTCTGGTCGTTATAGACGACCATGACGATGCGTGGATCCTGGTCGACGGGGCGGCGTTGCGCCGCCCAGTCGAAGCGGATGTCGTAAAGGCCGCGCTCGGCATCGGCGGCGAAGGGCAGGCCCCAGGAATAGCGAGCGGTGAGCAAAGCGAGCGCCAGCACGATCAGGGTCGCGGTCAGTCGCAGCGCGCCGACCTGGCGCGTCCTTCGCCAGACCTCCTTCGCCCATGAAGCCGCCGCCCCCGCCGCCATCATCCCCCCGCCTTCAGCGCCTGCTCCCAGGCAAGCTCGGCCAGCCCCTCCAGGCTCGCCGCCATCCGGTCGGCATGGGCCGAAGCGGCGGTGCCGCGCACCAGCCGGCCCTTGATGCCGTGGACGATCGCCGCCAGCCGGAACATGTTGAAGGCCATGTAGAAATCGACGTCGCCGATCCCGTCGCGGCCGGTGCGCCGGCAATAAGCGGCGACATAATCCGCCTCGGACGGGATGTTGAGGGCGGCGAGGTCGCGGCCGGCGAGCCCGGTCGAGACTCCGGCCGGCATCCGATAGACCATCAGATGATACGTGAAATCGGCGAGCGGATGGCCGAGCGTCGACAGCTCCCAGTCGAGCACCGCGATCACTTCGGGCTGGTCGGGATGGAAGATCATGTTGTCGCAGCGGAAATCGCCGTGGATCACCCGGCTCTCGTCTCCCGCATCCGGGATGTTCGCCGGCAGCCACTCGACCAGCCGGTCCATCGCCGGCACCCGGCCCGCCTCGGCATCGCCGAGATATTGCTTCGACCAGCGCGCGATCTGGCGTTCGAAATAATTTCCCGGCTTGCCGTAATCGCCGAGCCCCGCCGCCTCCGGGTCGATCGCGTGGAGGCGGGCGATGGTCCGGTTCATTGCGTCGAAATAGGCCGGCCGCTCCTCCCGCGTCACTTGCGGGAAATCGGCTTCCCAGAAGATCCGGCCGTCGACCATGTCCATGACGTAGAAGGGCGTGCCGATCACCGCCTCGTCGAGACAGAGGCCGTGCACGGGCGGCACCGGAAAGCCCTGCCCGGCCAGCGCCGCGAGCACCCGATATTCGCGCTCGACCGCATGGGCGCCGGGCAGCAGCTTGCCCGGCGGCTTGCGGCGCAGGACGTAGGAGCGGGAAGGCGTGGTCAACCTGTAGGTCGGATTGGACTGGCCGCCGCGGAACTGCTCGACCGTCAGCGGGCCGGAAAAGCCCGCGACCTCGCGCGCCAGCCAGACTTCGAGCCGCGCCGCGTCGAAGCCGTAGCCGCTGCGGACCGGCATCGTGCCGCTATTCTGGGCGCTTCTGTCCATCCGGCCTCCCCGCTGCGGTCTAGGATTGAAAGGCTCCCAAGGAAACACCGTTCGGGCCGAGCTTGTCGAACCCCTTTCCTTCTCTTTCGCAGCAAGGGGGAAGGGAGGGCCCTTCGACGCCGCTTGCGGCGTCGCTCAGGACAGGCTTCGACAAGCTCAGCCCGAACGGGTGGTGGGTATTATCTCGACAGTTTCAGGCCGGTACCGCCACCGGCACCACCGCCTGCGGCGCCTCGCCCTTGAGCGCCAGCCGGGCGGCGTGGAGCAGGGGCTCGGTATAGCCGGACGGTTGCGCCGCCCCCTCCAGCACCAAAGCCCGCGCCGTCTGGAAGGCGAGGCTGCCGGCCGGGTCGGGCGCCATCGGCCGGTAGCGGGGGTCGCTTTCGTTCTGCCGGTCGACCACCGCCGCCATCCGCACCAGAGCCGCCTCCACCTCCTCGCGGCCGACGATGCCGTGCATCAGCCAATTGGCGACATGCTGGCTGGAGATGCGGCAGGTGGCGCGATCCTCCATCAGGCCGACATTGCGGATGTCGGGCACCTTCGAGCAGCCGATCCCCTGGTCCACCCAGCGCACGACATAGCCCAAAATGCCCTGGAGATTGTTCTCCAGCTCCTCGCGCACCGCGTCGGCGGTCCAGCTCCGCTCCGCGGCGACGGGGACGGTCAGCAGCCCCTCCAGCTTCGCCGGCGGCCGCGACGCGATCTCGCGCTGGCGCTCGGCGACGTCGACCTTGTGATAATGGACGGCGTGGAGGGTGGCGGCGGTGGGGGAGGGGACCCAGGCGGTGCTCGCCCCGGCCATGGGATGGGCGATCTTCTCGGCCAGCATGCCGGCCATCAGATCCGGCATCGCCCACATGCCCTTGCCGATCTGCGCCCGGCCGGCGAAGCCCGCCGCCAGCCCGACGTCGACATTATTGTCCTCATAGGTGCGCAGCCACGCCGAGGCCTTCATCTCGCCTTTGCGGATCGCCGGGCCGAGCCGCATCATCGTGTGGATCTCGTCGCCGGTGCGGTCGAGGAAGCCGGTGTTGATGAACGCGATCCGCTCGCGCACGGCGTGGATGACGGCGGCGAGGTTGACGCTGGTCCGCCTCTCTTCGTCCATCACGCCGATCCTGATCGTGTGGCGCGGCAGGCCGAGCAGATCCTCGGTGCGGTCGAACAGGCGGTTGGCGAAACCCGCTTCCTCCGGTCCGTGCATCTTCGGCTTAACGATGTAGATCGCGCCGGCCGCGCTGTTCGCCCGCCGCTCGCGCAGGTCGTGGAGCGCGATCAGCGAGGTCAGCACCGCGTCGGCAAGGCCCTCCTGCACCTCCTCGCCGTCGATCCGCATCATCGGGTTGGTCATCAGATGGCCGACATTGCGCACCAGCATCAGCGCGCGGCCGCGCAGGGTCAGCGTGCCGCCGCCCGGCGCAGCATAGGTCCGGTCCGGCGCCAGCCGCCGCTCGGTGTCGTGGCCGTCCTTGGCGAAACGGGCGGCGAGCTCGCCTTTCATCAGCCCGAGCCAGTTGCGATAGACGAGGATCTTCTCCTCCGCGTCGACCGCGGCGACCGAATCCTCGGCGTCCATGATCGCGGTCAGCGCGCTTTCGAGCAGGATGTCGGCGACGCCGGCCCGATCCTCGCGGCCGATCGGATGGGCGGGATCGAGGAGGATCTCGACATGGAGATTGTGGTGCCTGAGCAGGACGGTTCCGCCATCGCCGTCGCGCCAGCCGGCCAGCAATGCCGGATCGGCGAGCCCGCCGCGATCGGTGACGAGTCGCCCGTCCTCGATCCGATAGCCGCCGACCTCGGCATGGCTGCCGCCGGTCAGAGGCGCGATCTCGTCGAGGAAGCGACGGCCCCAGGCGATCACCCGCCGCCCCCGCTCCGCATCATAGCCGCCCGGCCGCGGCGGATCGCCGAGCGCGTCGGTGCCGTAGAGCGCGTCGTAGAGGCTGCCCCAGCGGGCATTGGCGGCGTTCAGTGCGTAGCGGGCATTGTTGACCGGCACGACCAGCTGCGGCCCGGCGATCGCGGCGATCTCCGGATCGACCCCGTCGGTGCCGATGGTGAAGGGCGCCGGCGCGTCGACGAGATAGCCGATCTCGCGCAGGAACTCCTCTTCCTCGGCCGGCGAGGGCGCCCGGCCGTCCAGATCCCGGTTGCGCGCGTCGATCCGCGCCTGGAGGTCCTCGCGCCGGCGCAGCAGCCGCCTGTTCTCCGGCGTCAGCTCGCGCAGCAAAGCCGAGAAGCCGGACCAGAAGGCGTTGGCGCCGATGCCGGTGCCGGGCAGCGCCTCGTCCTCGACGAAGCGGCGCAGCGCTGGGTCCACCTCGATGCCCGAGATCAGCTCGTAATCAGCCAAGGCTGTCTTCCTCATGCCGCCGTGCATGCTTGTCCTGCTCCATCATCGGGCCGCCAGCAAGGGACAGAAACTCCTCCCCCTCGCGGGGGAGGATGGGTGGGGGTGTCGGGCGTTCGAGGTGATTTTCGGACGCCGAGCCCCCTCATCCATGAGGCGCTGGCTCGTCCCCCGGACGAGCCTGAGCAGCGCCTCATCCTCTCCCCGGCGGGGAGAGGGAGCTGGGCGCGCCTTGAACGTGATCCGTCCTAGTGCAGGCTCTCCGCCGCGATCGAGTAGCGCAGGGTGGCGGAGCGGCTCTCGGGGCAGCGGCTGAGCCGGGTCCATTCGGTCCGGGCCCTGCGCTCATCGTCGAACGGGCCGGCCATCGTCTCGGTGCCGGGGACGAGGGCGCGGAAGTCCGGCCCCTCATATTCCCCCCCGATCACCCAATAACGCTTGGTCATGACATGGACTCCTATTCTGCCGCTTCGACGGTGATGAACTGCTCGGCCTCGGTCGAATCGGCGAGCGCCGTGGTCGACGCCTCGCCGCCCGCGACGGTCTGGGCGACGAGGTCGAAATAGCCGGTGCCGACCTCCCTTTGGTGGCGGGTGGCGGTGTAGCCGGCCGCCTCGCTCGCGAATTCGGCCTGCTGGAGCTCGGAATAGGCCGTCATGCCGCGGTCGCGATAGGCGCTGGCCAGCTCGAACATGGCATGGTTGAGGCTGTGGAAGCCGGCCAGGGTAACGAACTGGAACTTGTAGCCCATCGCGCCCAGCTCGCGCTGGAAGCGGGCGATCGTCGCGGCATCGAGCTTCGCCCGCCAGTTGAACGAGGGCGAGCAATTATAGGCCATCATCTTGCCCGGATGCTCGCGCTGCACCGCCTCGGCGAAGCGCCGCGCGTCGTCGAGATCGGGGTGGCTGGTCTCCCACCAGATGAGGTCGGCATGGGGCGCGAAGGCGAGGCCGCGCTTGATGCAATGATCGAGGCCGGTCCCTTCGCGCAGCCGGAAGAAGCCTTCGGGCGTGCGTTCGCCGGTCAGGAACTCATGGTCCCTTTCGTCGACGTCGGAGGTGATCAGCTTCGCGCTCTCGGCGTCGGTGCGGGCGACGACCAGGGTCGGCACGCCGCAGACGTCCGCCGCCAGCCGCGCCGCGTCGAGGTTGCGGATATGCGCCTGGGTCGGGATCAGCACCTTGCCGCCGAGATGGCCGCACTTCTTCTCGCTGGCGAGCTGGTCCTCGAAATGGACGGCGGCGGCGCCCGCCTCGATATAGGCCTTCATGATCTCGAAGCAGTTGAGCGGCCCGCCGAAGCCGGCCTCGGCATCGGCGACGATCGGCACGAACCAGTCGCGCTGAACCCCGCCCTCGGCATGCTCGATCTGGTCGGCGCGCTGCAGCGTGCGGTTGATCCGGCGGCAGAGCTCCGGGCCGGCATTGGCCGGATAGAGAGACTGGTCGGGATACATGGCGCCGGCGGTGTTGGCGTCGGCCGCGACCTGCCAGCCGGAGAGGTAGATCGCCTTGAGGCCGGCGCGGACCATCTGCATCGCCTGGTTGCCGGTGACGGCTCCCAGAGCCTGGACATGATCCTCGCTCCCGAGCAGCTCCCACAGGCGCAGCGCGCCGCGCCGGGCGAGGGTGTGGTCGATGGCGACGGAGCCGCGCAGCCGCTCCACCTCGGCCGGCGTGTAGGGCCGGGCGATGCCGCGGAAGCGGCCGGCGGGGGCGGGGACGAGATGGTCGAAGGCGTTCATCTTTGGCTCCGGGCTTGGAAGGTGCGGCGATCAAAGCGCGAAATGCCGCCCGGGGCGCGCGGAAAGAGGTCGCGAAGTCACACAACGACTTGCGACTTGTGTAAATTTGTGACAATGTTCCTGCCAATGGGCGCGCCCGAACGAAAGCTCTATCTGGGGGGCCGCGTCCGCCGGCTGCGGCGCGAGCTCGGCCTCAACCAGAGCGCGATGGCGGCCGAGATCGGCATCTCGCCCTCCTACCTCAACCATCTCGAGCGCAACCAGCGGCCGGTGACGGCGCAGGTGCTGCTCCGCCTCGCCGAAATCTACAATGTCGAGCTGCGGACCTTCGCCGCCGACGGGCCGGACGGCACCGGCGTCGACCAGCTCGCCGAGATCTTCGCCGACCCGATGTTCGCCGATCTCGGCATCCCGCGCTACGAATTGCTGGAGGTGGCGGACAATGCCCCGTCGGTCGCCGACGCCGTCTCGCGCCTCTATGCGGCGATGGTCGAAAGGCGGCAGCATCCGGTCGGCGGCGCGCCCGACGAGACGAGCCTGATCACGCCCGAATCCTGGGTGCGCGACTATATCCAGGCACAGCGCAACCATTTCCCCGACATCGAGGAAGCGGCGGAGACCCTGTCCGGCGCGCTCGGCGATCCGGGCGGCGCCTTCGAGGCGCTGCGGCGGCGGCTGAAGGAGGGTTTCGGCGTCGAGGCGCGGATCGTGCCGCCGGAGCTGCTCGATTTCGCCAGCCAGAGCTACGACCTCCACCGCAAAAGGCTGATGCTCTCGGCCTTGCTGCGCCATGAGAGCCGCATCTTCGGCGCCGCCTATCAGCTCGCTTTGTTCGAGCTGGCGCCCTTGCTGAAGCGGCTGATCGACGCGGCCGGCGCGCCAGACGCGCCGACCCGGCGCCTGCTCCACATGTCGCTGGCCAATTACGGGGCCGGCGCGATCATGATGCCTTATGGCCGCTTCCTCGCCGAAGCCGAGACGCAGCGCTACGACGTCGACCGCCTTTGCGCCTTGTTCTCGGCCAGCGTCGAGCAGGTGTCGCACCGGCTGACCACGCTCGGCCGGGCCGGCGCGCGCGGCATCCCCTTCTTCATGCTGAGGGTCGACGCGGCCGGCAACATCTCGAAGCGCTTCGCCGGCGAATCCTTCCCCTTCTCCCGCTTTGGCGGCACCTGTCCGCGCTGGAACCTCCACGCCGCCTTCCAGACGCCCGGCCGCGTCGCCACCCAGATCGTCGAGACTCCGGACGGCGCCCGCTTCTTCACCATCGGCCGCACGGTCGAGCGCGCCGTCCGGCTCGACCCGCGCGAATCCTCGCAGCTCGCCATCGGCCTCGGCTGCGACGTCAGGCACGCGCCGAAGATCGTCTATGCCGACGGCCAGGACCTGGCCAAGCCGCTGGTGACGCCGATCGGCCCCGCTTGCATCATCTGCCCCCGCATCCGCTGCCCCCAGCGCGCGGCGGCGCCCGCGGGGCGAACCTTGGCGGTGCGCGAGACGGAGAAGACGATCTCGCCTTATCCGTTCCTGGGGGGGTAGGGTTCGTCGGGACAATTGGATCACAGCGCTTTGTTCCCCGGCGAAGGCCGGGGCCCAGCTTCCGTTCTGGACCCCGGCTTTCGCCGGGGAACAGCCAGGGCCGGGCTTGGCATTGCGCGGGAGCACCGTGCTCTTATGCTGCGGCCGCCCGCCCCCGGGAAGTTGTCCATGCGCCTGCTGATCGCCCTGCTCCTGTTGCTCACGGCCGCGCCCGCTTCCGCCCAGGAGACGCTCATCCTCCTCCAGCCCGCGCGGGTGTTCGACGGCGCCGATCCGCGGCCGCACGAAGGCTGGTCGGTGCTGATCCGCGGCGAGCGGATCGAGGCGGCGGGCCCGAATCTCGCCGCGCCGCCGGGCGCGCGGACGATCGCGCTCCCCGGCACGACCCTGATGCCCGGCATGATCGAGGGCCATTCGCACCTCTTCCTCCACCCCTATAACGAGACCAGCTGGGACGATCAGGTGCTGAAGGAGCCGCTGGCCCTGCGCACCGCCCGCGCCGTCAACCATGCGCGCGCGACCTTGATGGCCGGCTTCACCACCACCCGCGACCTCGGCACCGAGGGCGCCGGCTATGCCGATGTCGGGCTGAAGCAGGCGATCGAGCAGGGCATCGTGCCGGGCCCGCACATGCTGGTCGTTACCCGCGCCATCGTCGCCACCGGCGCCTACGGCCCCAAGAATGCCGAGCCCGAATTCGCCGCCCGCGGCGCCGAGGAGGCGGACGGCCCCGGCCTGATCGCCGCCGTCCGCCGCCAGATCGGCGCCGGCGCCGACTGGGTGAAGCTCTATGGGGATTATCGCTGGCGCGCCGGCGAGCCGAGCCGTCCCACCTTCACCCTCGACGAGATGAAGATGGCGGTCGAGGCCGCGCACAGCGCCGGTCGCAAGGTCGCCGTCCATGCCGGCACCGTCGAGGGGATGCGCCGCGCCATCCTCGCCGGCGCCGACACGATCGAGCATGGCGATGCCGGCACGCCGGAGATCTTCCGGCTGATGAAGGCGCACGGCACCGGCTATTGCCCGACCCTCGCCGCCACCGACGCCATCACCCGCTATCGCGGCTGGGACGGCAGGGCGCCCGAGCCGCAGGCGATCGGCGACAAGCGCACCAGCTTCGCGGCCGCGCTCGCCGCCGGCGTGGCGATGTGCGTCGGCGGCGACGTCGGCGTCTTTCCGCATGGCGACAATGCCCGCGAGATGGAGCTGATGGCGGCCTGGGGCATGCGCCCGGTCGACGTGCTGGTCGCCGCCACCTCGGGCAATGCCCGCCTGTTCGGCATCGACGACAAGGTCGGCGCGGTGAGGCCGGGGCTGCTCGCCGACCTCGTCGCCGTCGAAGGCGATCCGACGCGGAACGTCTCGGCGGTGCGGGCGGTGCGGCTGGTGATGAAGGGCGGCAGGATCTGGCGCGGGCCTTGAGGCTGTATCGACATTCACAGGATCGTTTTAATCCACTTCGATGGAGGGCCCACGGTTCCTTCTCCCCTTGTGGGAGAAGGTGGCATGCAAGGCCGGATGAGGGGTGCGCGGCAAAGCCGCGCGCCGGCCTTTGGCCGGCACCCCCACCCCCAGCCCCTCTCCACAAGGGGGAGGGAGTTTTCCGCGCCCGAGATGGAATGTCGATACAACCTAAGGCTCACTTTCGCCCGTCATGCCGGACCTGATCCGGCATCCGCCTTCTTGTCCGCGGCATTGGTCGCAAGAACTCCGCATCAAAGTCCGGCTGACGGGAGGGCTCAGCCTTTCGCCGCTTCCACCTGCTCCCGCGCATGGGCGTCGAGCCGCAGCGCCTGCTCCTCGAAGCGGTCGAAGCCCCACAGGCGGGCGGCGCGGAAGACCGGGACCATGCGGGCGATGCGGAGGCAGGCGGCGAGATGCTCGCCGGTGCGGCCGATCGTCTTCAGATAGGCGCCGCGATAGGTGTTGGAGATCAGGGTCTCGACGCTGTCGACCCCCTGCAGCCGTTCGATCGAGGCGGCGCCCGTTCCCTCCTCCGCCTGGCGCAGCAGATAGATGGCGGCGAGCGGCAGCGGCGCCGGCGAACGCCGTTCGCTCGGCACGTCATATTTGTCCATCGCGTCGAACGAGCGGTCATATTCGCCGGCGGTGCGGCCGCTCGCCTCGAGCGCCTCGCGCCACAGCCTGAGGCGCGGGATGCCGGGATAGGCAAGCGCCCGGCCGGCTTCGTCGAAGCCGATGACGCAGACGTCGTCGCTGAGGATGCGATGGCCGCGGTCGTGGAACCAGGCGGCGATGGTCGACTTGCCGGCGCCCGAATGGCCGGAGAAAGCGACGGCGCGGCCGTCCAGCTCGATGGCATTGGCGTGGAGCGGGAGCAGGCCGCGCTGGTGGAGGAGGGCGCCGAGCGCCGAACCGAGCAGGAACAGCCGGAGGTTGCGTGCCGAAGCGTCCGGCGCCGGCTCGACCAGGATCTCGCGCCCGTCGCGGATCAGGAAGCGGCCGACGTCGGCGATGCGCAGCAATGTGCCCGCATCGCTCACCGAATAGCCGGCGGGCCCCTCGTCCGGCGCCTCCGTCCCGCCGAAGCGGATCTCGACGTGAGGCGCCCCCTCGGTCGCCGCGGCCGGCAGCTCCGGCAGCGCGATTTCCGAACGGATGCGGAGGCCGAACACGGCATAGAGGGGAGGATGGCCGGTCATCGCGCCGCGACGATGAAATGGCCCGCCGAGAGGCCGGTGAGCAGGGCGACCCGGTAGCGCGCGATCACCCGCGGATCGGACCAGCCGCCCTCCGGCCAGTCGCGCACCAGCGCGCGCAGCAGATCGACGTCGACGATGCCGGCGGCGACGGGATCGGCGGCGATCCGGTCGATCAGGGCCGAGATGCCGGCCAGGTCGCCGCTCATGCCTTCGGCCCAGTCGGCGGCCTGATAGCCCTTGCGCCTTTCGTCGAGCACGGCCGCCGGCAGCCGGTCGCCCAGCGCGGCGCGGGCGAGCGGCCGCCGGACGCCCTTGTTCAGCAGCAGGTCGATCGGCAGCGACAGGCAGAAGTCGATCAGGCGGGTATCCGCGCTCGGATCCCTCTTGTCTAGGCCCCAGTCGGCGAGCACGCCCTTGCGATATTGGCCGAAATCCATTTCCTGGAGCGCCTGGACGGTCTCGGCGAAATTGTCGCCGGGCCGCCGCGCCAGCCCCAGCCCTTGCTCCTCCTGCCGCCGGTGGATCGTCTCGCGCAGGCCGGGATGGACCGGCGTTGCCTGACTCAGCTCGGCGGCCGAGGAGAGAGGCCGCAGCCGCCGCCACAGGAAATCGGGCAGCCATGGCGCGAAGGAATTGGCGGCGACGCCGCGCAGCCGCGCCTTGCGGCCGGCCAGCATCAAGCCGGCCTCGCGCGCCCAGCCCAGGAGGCGGCCCTGGCGCAGGTAATCGGCAAGGAGGTTGTGCGGCGCGGCGCTGATCGTCCAATTGCCGATCTCGCCGGTCAGCAGGATGCGGGCGCCGCCGTCGCGGGCGGCGTCGCGGATCTGCGCCAGCCAGACATGGTTGCACAGATTGTAGAGCGGCCGGTCATAGGCGGCGAGCCGGGCGTCGAGATCGGCGATAGGGGAGCGGGCGTCGTTCTCGATCAGCCGATGCTCGATATTGGGATGGAAGGCAGCGGTCGCGGCGGCGAGCGGCCCTTCGTCGCTGAACCGGTTGAAGGGACGCTCCTCGCGATAGGCGGGGCGCGGCACAGAGGTGAAGGCGAGGACCCGTCCTCCCGCCGGCGCCAGCAGCCGGGCCGCGGTGGCGGTGACCGCGCTGCTGTCCCAGCCGCCGCTGAGATGGCTCGCCACCGTGCCCCCGGCGCCGCGCAGGCGGGCGGCGACCGCGCGGTCGAGCGTCTCGCGCCAGGCGTCGACATAATCGTCGAATCGCTTCAGGCGCAGCTCGCGCCGCCGCGGCTGCCAGTGGCGGCGGCTGCGCTCGTCTTTCGGCGTGACGATCAGCACATGGCCCGGCTCGACCCGCCTGACCGCCGCGTAAAAGGTGCCGGATCCCCGCTGCGGCAGGCCGCCGACGAACTCGACCATTGCGTCGGCATCGGCGCGGCGCTGCGGCGCGCCGAGCGCGTGGAGGCCGCGCGGCATCGAGGCGAAGGCGAAGAAGCCGTCGCCGCGGTGCCAGAAGAGCGGGCGCTGGCCCAGCGGGTCGCGGGCGAGGATCAGGCGGGACCTGCGCGCATCGAACCAGGCGAAGGCATAGTCGCCGGCGAGGCGGTCGACCGCTTCCTCGCCCCAGCGCTCCAGCGCCGCCAGCAGCAGCGCGCTGTCGGCCATCGCCGCGGCGCCGATGAGGCCGAGCGCCTCCCCCAGTTCATCGCGATTGTCGAGGCGGAGGTCGCAGACCAGGGCGAATCGCCCGTCGCCGCCGAACAGGGGCTGCCGGTCCCAGCGGTCTTCGGGAAGCAGGCGCCAGAGGTTGCGTCCCAAGGCGAGCGACCCGGCCGAGGATCCGATGCCGGCGACGGCGCGATCGTCGCGACCGTAATCGGCCAGCCCCGCCAGCATCGCCGCGCAGGATTCGGCCGGATCCCGACTCGCGCCGAGCGACCAGAAGCCGGCGATCGCACTCATAGAAAAGAGCCCTCCGCCGCGGGAGCGGAGGGCTCAACCCGGTAGGAATTAAGGCTTAGGAAGCCTGGAAGCCGCCGCCGCCGTCGGGCACGCCGGCCTTCTGGCTCTCCGCCGCACCGGCTTCGAGCCGCTGCATCTCCGGACGAACCCACTCGCTTTTCTCAACGGCCCCCGCCTGAATCTCGTCGTTGGTGTTCACGGTCATCTCCCTGCTTTCCCGCCCCTGTTACCCTAAAAATGGGCGATTTCAAGCCGATTTCCGAGGCTCGGCGATTGGCCTCAGCGCCCGACCGGCGCAGGGAGCGGCGCGACGGCGATGCCGAACAGCCGCCACTGGCCGTTGACGCTCTGGAACAGCAGGTCGAAGCCGATCTGCGCGGGCCGAAGCGGGAAGCTGCCGCGGATGCGCAGCAGGTTGTTCTGGACGATGCCGGCCTGATAAATCGGGATTACGACCAGGGTGTTGCCGAGGTCGATCTGCTCCGCCCGCAGCGCCTGGAAGATGCCGCCGAGGGTTGCCGCCGAATTATTCGCCTGGAAGCCGGGCGACCCCAAATCCCTCAGCACCGAATAATTGCCGGTCCGATTCGCCTGGTCGAGCGCGGCCATGGTCGACCAGATCAGCTTCGCCGCGGTCTGGCTGTCGGGCGCCCCCGCCTGCACCGTAATGGCTTGGGCGGGAGCGCCTTGCGCCCGGGCGCCCGCCGGGGCGGCGGCCAGCATCGCCGCCGCCAAAAGAAACCGGGCCGGGGCACGAGGCCCCGGCCCGGCAAATGCCTTGAAATGGCCTACCACGCAGCCTGGACGCCGGCGCGCGCGCCCACCTCGCCGCTGTTCAGGCCGACGCCGACGCCGGCGGAGAAAGCCGCGTTGGTGCCGATCCTTGCCGCCACGGAGGCGGTGGCGGCGGTGCGGTTGTTGTAATAGCCGACGCCGCCGGCGACGCCGAAGCGGGTGCCGGCGGGGAGCTGCGGAGTCTCCATCGCCAACGCCATCGCGACGCCCTCATTCGCCTTGCGGATGTCGCGGCGATTGATGTCGGTGAGGTTGAACAGGGTCGTCGCCTGGCCCTGCAGCGCGGTGATCGCCGTGCCCTGCGCCGCCACCGACGTCTGCAGCGTGCCGACGCTGCCCTGGAGGGCGGTGATGTTGGTGGTGTTCGACGCGACCTGGCCGAGGATGGTGGTGTTGGTCGTCACGTTGCCGTTGACGTCGTTCACCAGCACGCCGGCCGTATTGTAGCCGCCGAAGCGGACGGTCGAGCCGGCGCCGCCGATCGCCACCTGGTTCGCCGCCGTCGCCGTCGCGCCGGTGCCGATTGCCGTCGAGTTGGCGAAGT
This sequence comes from Sphingomonadales bacterium, assembly GCA_034668705.1. Classification (GTDB taxonomy): domain Bacteria; phylum Pseudomonadota; class Alphaproteobacteria; order Sphingomonadales; family Sphingomonadaceae; genus Allosphingosinicella. Next base: position 15,127 of record JAXDOV010000103.1, on the reverse strand, counting down.
TGGCGGTGGCGCCGGTGCCGACCGCGGTGGCGTTGGTAGCCTTCGCATTGGCATTGGCGCCGAACGCGCTCGCGCCTGCGAAGGTGGCGTTGGCGTTGCCGCCCACTGCCGTGGTGTTGGCGGCAACGGCGCTGGCGGCGTCGCCGACCGCGACGGAGGAAGCGCCGGTCGCCGCGGCGAAGTCGCCGATCGCGGTCGAGAAGGCGCCGGAGGCGAAGGCGCGGTCGCCATAGGCGCTCGACGACGCACCGGTCGCCTGGGCGCTGTTGCCAATCGCCGTTCCCTGCGCGCCCGAGGCAAGGGCAAGCGTGCCGCCGGCGAACGAGCTGCTGCCCGAGGCGACCGCGGCGCTACCGATCGCGACGGCGTTGGTGCCGCTGGCGGTGTTGCCGTTGCCGATGGCCACACTACTGCCCCCGGTCACGCTGTTGAAGGCCCCGAAGGCCGCGGCGAAACTCGCCGTAGTCGTGACCGTGTTGTTATCGCCGACGGCCGTCGCGCCGGTCGCGCCGGCGGTGATCTGGTTGCCGGTGCCGACCGCGGTGCTGAAGCCGGCGGCGGCGATGTTCGCGCGCGAGCCCACGCCGCCGGAGCCGAGGGCGGTCGAGGAGAGGCCGGTCGCCTGTGAGCCGGAGCCGAAAGCGCTCGCATTGGCGGCGGTCGCGTTCGCATTCGCGCCGACCCCGGTCGCGAGACTGGCGGTCGCGCTGGCGGCGTCGCCGACCGCGGTCGCCGATGTGCCCGTCGCCGCGGCGAAGTCGCCCACGGCAGTCGAGAAATCGCCGGAGGCGAAGGCACGGTCGCCATCGGCCGTCGATGAGGCGCCGGTGGCGGTGGCGAGGTTGCCGGTCGCGGTCGAATTGGCGCCGGTCGCGGCGGAATTGGCGTTGCAGTTCACCGCCCCGTTCGGCGCGGTGATGCACTGCGCCCCGGCCGGCGCGGCCGCTGCAAAGGCGGCCGCGGCGACGGCGCCGGAGGCCAGAAACCTGATCTTGTTCGGAGAAATCCGCATGCCCTTCACTCCCTGTTTGTCGATGCCCACGTTTGGTCGCGATGCGTCGCGTACATTTAATGGCCCCTCGCCGCAATTGGCAACTCGGAATCACGCCGCGTCGGACGGTCGCCTCAAAGCGCCTTCTCGTAGATGCGGTAGATGCGGTTGACCTTGCTGTCGATCGCCTCGGCGATTGAGATCATCGGCCCGTTATCCTCGAGGATCCAGCCGATCTCGCCGCGCTTCATCCCGTAACGGGCGGTGCCGGCGCGGCGGATATATTCGATCATCATGAAGGCGAGCTGGCTGGCCAGCCGCGTCCCGTGCAGCTTCTTGAGGACCCCCATCAAGGGCACCCGCGCGCTGGGAAAGCGGGCCTGGCGCAGCCGCCACAGCAATTTCGCCCAGCCGAATGGGAACAGCCGCCCGTCCAGGTCGCGGGTGAGGACGTTGAGGTCGGGCAGGGTCATCATGAACGCGACCGGCTCCCCGTCCACCTCGGCGACCCGGATCAGATCCTCGAACACGATCGGCTTCAATTTCTTGCCGGCATAGGCGATCTCCGCCTCGGTCAGCGGGATGAAGCCCCAATTGTCCGACCAGGCGTCGTTGAGGATGCCGAGCAGAAGGGCCGCCTCCTGCTCGAACTTCTTCTTGTCGACCGGGCGGATGCGGATCTTCGGATTCTTCTCGCCCATCGCGACGATCCGCTGGACGAGCGGCGGGAAGTCCTTCGTCACGTCGAGATCGTAGGTGAAGAGGTCCTTGACCCCCCGATAGCCTTCCCCCTCCACCCACGCCTCGTAAAGCGGGCTGTTATGACCCATCATCACCGTCGGCGGATGGTCGAAGCCCTTGATCAGCAGGCCGGGCTCGTCCCAGATGGAGAGGCTGAACGGCCCCATCGAGCGGGTCATGTCGCGGCCCCGCAGCCAGGCCTCGGCGCGGTGGATCAGGGCGGCGGCGGTCTCCGCATCCTCCGCCTCGAACATCCCCCATTGCCCCAGCCCTGCGCCCATATGCTCGATCACCAGCCGGTCGACCTGCGCCGAGATCCGCCCGACCGGCCTGCCGTTCCGCTCGGCGAGGAACAGCCGCGCCTCGGCATGCTCGAACCAGGGATTGGTGCGGGGATCGAGCAGGCCGTGCACCTCCGTCTTCAGCGGTGGTATCCAGTTCGGATCGCCGGCGTTGAGACCGAAGGCGACGTCGACGAACGCCTTGCGATCGGACGCGTCCTCGACGGGGCGGATGGTGAGGCCGGTAGGGGAAGGGGTGTCGGTCATGGCGGGCGTTGGTAACTGCTCCCCGCCGGCCTGTCACGGGCGAAGCGTCCGGACCCGAATCGGGCGCGGCAGGCAGTTCGCCGCTCGCGCTCTCCATTGCGCGGCCTGGTCTTTTGCAGGATAGGCGCGGCGTGCTCGACGTCCCTCTCATCGTCAATCTCGCGCCGACCGGCGCGGTCGCCGACCGGGACAAGAATTCGCATATTCCAATAGACGAGGAGGCGATCGTCCTGGACGTCGGCATGGCGGCCCGGCTCGGCGCGACGATCGTCCATCTCCATGTCCGCGACGATCATGCCAGGCCCAGCAGCGATCCCCGGCTGTTCGCGAATATCATCCGGCGGCTGCGCGGACAGGCGTCGACCCGTGACCTGATCTTATGTGCCTCGACCAGCGGGCGGCACGGTCAGACCAGGGAAGAAAGGGCCGCGGTGATCAATCTCCCGGAAGAGGTGCGTCCCGAAATGGCAAGCCTCACCCTCGGCTCCCTCAATTTCCCGGACGGCGCGAGCGTCAACGATCCCGACACGATCCGATATCTGCTGGACGAGATGAATCGCAATCGCGTGAAACCGGAGCTGGAGATATTCGATATCGGCATGATCGAGTTCGCCAAACGCCTCATCAAGGAGGGTTCGCTCACGGCGCCATATTATTTCAACGTCATCCTGGGCAACATGTTCGGGTTCAGGGCGGATGTGCACCATTTGTCGTTCGCGTTGAGCAGCTTGCCCGAAAATTCGATCGTGTCCGTAGGCGGTATCGGCCGGGCCCAACGTGACGCGCTCGCTCTCGGCGCCACCGCGGCGAACGGGGTTCGGGTGGGGCTGGAGGACAATCTGTGGAGCAACTGGACGACCAGGGAGCCGGCAAGCAATCAGGGCTTGATGGCATCCGTCGCCGCGCTCGCCTCGTCTCTCGACCGGCCGATCGCAACGGCATTGCAGGCCCGCCTCTGCCTGGGCCTGCCGGCGGCTGCCCGACCGGCAGGTTGAAGCTCTTCGGTCGGGATTCCATGGTGGACAGGTCGACAGCGCAAACTCCCTACGCAGGCTATGCGATATGCTGCTCGCCGCGCACGGGCAGCAATTATCTTTGCCAATTGCTGTCTTCCACCGACAAGCTGGGCCGTCCCGACGAGTATTTTTGGTCCCCCGGGCCAGAGCAGCTTTCGTCACCCCGGCCATTCTTTCGACCATGGCGGCCCGGTTCATTTCGGCCATGAGGATGCGCACACACACATTTGGAGCGGCCGGCCCGACCCCGAAATCGCGCCGGCCGCTGCAAGGCTGCTGGAACCTGCCCGAATAGACTGGGGGCATATGACGCTGGAGGTGCAACGCGACGAAGAAACCGAGCTATGGCGGCGAAGATTTCTCGAAGAAGAAGGCGATATACGGAAGCTGGATTCGCTTAGATCGCCCTGGCTTCGGCCTTTGCGCTCGGCTGTCCGGCTGTTGCAGCGACCGCAATGAGCGAAGAGCGGCCGTCGATGGAGAAGCGCATGGAAATCGTCATCTACGGCACGGGCTCGTCCTTGTTGGTGGACATCGAGGAGAGCCTCCTGCGCGCCGACATTCCGATCCTGGCGGCCGTCCGCAATCGCCCCGGGGCGAACTTTCTGTCGTCCGGCGTGCCGATCCTCACGCCTGACGCCATTGCCCCGGAGGTGTTGCTACGTCCGTTCCTCATCCCGTTCTTCACGCCCGGCGACCGGCAGGGCGCCTGCCGCGAGGCCCGCGCCGCCGGGTTTGCCGTCGCCTTCTCGCTAGTGGACCCGACGGCCATCGTCCCCCGGACCTGGAGCCTGGGGGAGGGCGCCTATATCAACGCGGGCTGCATATTGGGCGCGGGAAGCCGGTTCGGCAGCTTCGCCTTCATCAACCGCGGCGCGACGATCGGGCACCACGCCGATTTCGGAGATTATGTGTCCATCGGGCCGGGCGCCGTGCTGGCCGGAAATATCAAGATGGGGGATGGCGCGGCGGTCGGCGCCGGGGCGGTCGTTCTGCCTGACCTGAGCATTGGGCGAAACGCCGTCGTCGGCGCCGGCGCGGTGGTCACCCGGGACCTGCCCGAGCACTGCCTGGCCGTCGGAAATCCGGCGCGCATCGTCAAGCGGGACATTGCCGGGTTCGGCGACCGGAGCGTGACTCAATGAATGAAGGCGGCCGTTCTCGTTATCGGGACAGGAAATCCCGCTCGGTATTTGCGATAACCTGCGCAATGGCGCCGGGCGCCTCGATGGGCAGGCCGATCCAGAATGGCAGGCCCAAGGTCGTGGCGGCGAGATTATCCGTAATCGGCGTCTCGGTACGCTCGAACTTTGCGAACGCCTCCTGGCGATGCAGCCCCGGGCCCCACCATGAGCGGCTTGCCACGCCGATGCTTTCGAGATTGCGCACGACCGCCGGCAATATATCGGCCTCCAGCCTGACATTGAATGTGGACGACACCCATTCCGCCGGCCAGCCGTCCGGAAGACGGACGCACCCGATGCCCTGAAGAACGTCCCGATATTGCTGGCCGACAGCTTGCAGGGCTTTGCGATTGTCGGGCCAGTCGCTCAGGCTGGCGAGCGCAACGGCGGCCGCATATTCGCTCAGCTTTGCGTTGAGTGCCGGGCCCGTAGCGTGGTTGGATTTCGAAAAGCCGAAATTGGCGCATTGACGGATCGCCTCGATCAGGTCGTCGTCCGTGGACAGGATGAATCCGCCTTCTCCGGCGGTCACCGTTTTCGTTGCGTGCAGGCTTATGACGGAAGGCACGCGCGCGGGGCGGGTGCCATCGAAGGCGGCGGCGAGGTCCAGAACGACGGCCAGTCCGGTCCGGTCCTGGAAAACGTCCCATCCCTCTGAATCCACCGGCAGCCCGAATTCGCTGACCGGGATCACCGCCCCGATTCTTCCGGGCGCCCGCTCCAGCAGATCCAGGGCTGCGGCCGGTTCCAGCCTCCGCGTCTTGCGGTCGACGTCGACTATCCAGGGAACGAGACCCGCGGCGACGATGGCATGGGCCGAGGCAGCGAAAGTCCAGGCCGGGACCATGCACAAGGTTCCGCTTTCGGCCCTTTGCGCCAGGAGCGAGATTGTCAGGCCCAGCGTGGCGCTGCAGCACGACGCAACGCCGCAGGAGGGCCCGAACAGTTCTGCCAGCCGTGCCTCCAGCTCGCGGGACAGCGGTCCGCCGTTGCTGGCGATGGAATTCCGGTGAATGCGTTCGAGATAGGGCAGCATATCCTTTGGGTCCGGAAGCTTTGGCCTGAGCACCGGAATCCTGAAATCCGGGCCGTCTCGGCCAAGCCTCCCCGTCGCTGCCGAATTCATGCGGCTCTCCTCGATTGAAGCGCGGCCCGGCGCATCCGCGAGACGATCCGCCTGAGCCGGGCCGGAACCCGAGTCCACCACCAATGGGCATGCCACCATCGCAATCGCCACCAGGGGGGAGGCCGCCACCACGAAGGATCCATCGGATGGCTAGCCATCGTGGCCCGGCCGATCGATCGGTCGCCGACGTCGATCGCCTTGTCCGCCCAGGCTTTCATCCACCTCTCGACCTGGCTGGCATGGAAAGCCCAGTGATCGACCGCGCCCTCGTCCGCCTTGTCGCCCCCGATTTTCGACAGCAATTCGGCGTAGCGGCGGTTCACGAAATCCGCTCCGAGATATTTATAGTGGAGATTGAGCAGCACATCCCGGTCGGCATATTTGATCCTGCCGGATGGACCGGCGAAATGCCGCCCTGGACCGAAGTTCGTTTCCGCGATCGCGTCGGGGTCGAAAACGCCGACCTTGTCGAAGAGGCGGTAAGGCACGCCCATCCTGTGGTCCCGGCACAGGAGGGCGCCATCCTCCGGAAACGCCTGAGTGATCATCTGATATCCCAGCGCCGGCAGCCAGGTGACGCCCCTGGACCTGCACCCGGCGAGATAGGAACGGATATCTTCATGGTACAAATGCTCGTCGACATCCGTCGCGATCACCCAGTCGGCAACGCCGCGGCTCGCCTTCCACGCGTTGTTCCGGACATGGGTCGCCGACTGGAGGAATGACGGGAATTTCCTCTCCAGCTTCCGGACCTCGACGCGAGGATGATCCTCCAGCATCTCGAGGGTCCCGTCGTCGGACCCGTCGTCGAAGAAAAAATATCGGTCGACGAACCTGTCATAATGCCGAAAGAAAAAAGGCAGGATCTTCGCTTCGTTCCATGACAACGTGTAGAGGTGAATCTGCATCAGAGCGGACCGTATCGACATTCTTCAAAGAGCGGGCTGGTTACTTCTTGAGTCTCACCGCCCGCATGGAAGCTCTTTCCTCCACCGGCCGCTCCCCGACGACCCTATGGGCGGGCGCCAGCCGGTCGACCTCCGCCTGGCGAACGCGTTCCGGCCCGCGTCCTCAACGGGGCGGATGGTCAGGCCGGAGGGGGAGGGGGTGTCGGTCATGGCGGAGCGTCTTACCGGGTGGTGAGGAGGCGGGAAAGGGGTGCTTCTTCGCCTCAGCTTTCCGGTAACGAAGTTCGCTGCTACTCACGCTGCATTTGCGAATGGGCGAGGACATCGTGGCGAGAGGCGTGTTTCTACACCGGGAGGACTCCCGCTACGACGACCTTCCCGCCGAAAGGTACCAATTCCCGTCACAATATCTTAGTCGCGCCTCTCAATTCGTCGGTGACTGGATCATCTACTACGAGCCGCGGCGGGGCCCGACGGGCCGAGGGTATTACGCCATCGCGCGGGTCGGGCAGATTGTTCCTGACCCTTCCGCTTCGGGCATGTATCTCGCGCTGATCGAACCCGACAGCTATTTGCCTTTTGAGCAGCCGGTTGCCTTCTCTGGACCTGATGGAGTGGTGGAGCGGGGCGTGCTCAACGAGACCGGCAGGATTTCTGGCCGCGCCCAGGCGGCGGTGCGGCCGATCTCGATCGAGGATTTCAACCGCATCTTGGAGCGCGGGATTCCGGATGAAGAGCCGGTCTTGCCGCGCGCGGACCCACCGGCGCAGGTTGCGGTGAACAGCCTGGTGATGGAGGACCACACGCCTTTCGTCTTTGACGCCGAGCGCGAGCGTGTTGCCTTCTACAGCTCGCGCCTGGTCCGAGACCGGGTTTTCCGCCGCGTCGTCCTGGACGCTTACGACTGTCGCTGCGCTGTCACGGGCCTCAAATTTATCAACGGGGGCGGGCGGGCCGAGGTGCAGGCGGCCCACATCAAGCCGGTCGAGCATCAAGGGCCCGACGATATCAAGAACGGTGTCGCCCTTTCGGGGACCGCTCATTGGATGTTCGATCGCGGTCTCATCGGCCTATCGGATGATCTGGATGTGCTCGTCTCGCGGCAGGTGAATGACATCGAAAGCGTATGGAAACTCGTCAACCCAACGCGGCGAGCTGCGGTGCCAAAGGATACCGCTCACCGGCCGCACCCCGCATACTTGGCTTGGCATCGTGAGCATTGCTTCAAGCATTGAAGCTATGAGGATCGCTGCCGCATGAGCGGTGCCCGACCCGGCCGCCCGCTCAGGCCGCCTTGTCCCGTTGCCTCGGATGCCCCGTCGCCACGCCGCCGCTCAGCCGCGCGACATGCGGGTACTTCTCCGCCATCTCCTGCGTGTAGCCGAGGTTGAACACGGTCGGGCTCTTCTGCGGGCGCTGGGGGCGGTCGTAATAGGTGCCGAGCAGCTTGTCCCAGAAGAAGCTGGTGATGCCGTAATTGCCGTTCTCGTCGTGGAAATGATGGGCCATGTGCTGGCGCTTCATCTCGCCGAGCCACTTGTTCTTCGGCTTGTAGCTGAGGTGCTGGATGCAGTGGCAGAATTCGTAGAAGCAGGTGGTGAGGAGGCCGGTGGCGAAGGCTGCGGCGGCGCCGCCAATGCCGTATTGGGCGCCCCAGAGGCTGCCGATGCCCCAGCCGATCGGCAGGGTGGCGATGCCGATCGTCGGCAGCGTCGTCGGCAGCGCGCCGAACAGCACCTCGAGATGGTTCGGGTCCTGGTGATGGTCGTAATGGATCCGCTTCCAGGTCGAGGCGAGCGGCGGGATCTTGAACATCCAGCGGCTGTGGAGGACCCAGCGATGGAGGACGTACCAGACGAGCGGATAGATGAGGGCCGCGACCGCGATCGTGATCAGGGTCGGCGCCAGCGGCGCCGGCCGCTGCGCATAGACGGCGATCGCCGCCGCCGCGAGCAGGGCGTAAGCGATGATCGCCGGATATTGGACATAGGCGACGACCAGCTCGCGCAGGTTCATCTTGTCCAGATGATGCTCGCGTCGCCAGAAGCTGGGGCGCAGGCTGCGGGCGGTCTTCACGGCTTGTCGGTCCTCGATTCGTCGCGGGGCACGGGGCTTAGGCCTCCATATGTGTCCCGCCCATGAATTCTCAATAAGGCGAAAGTTGGGCTTTGTCTCCCCCGAGCCTTCCCCTTCCTCAAAGGGTGGGGGATGAAGGGTCAGGCGAGCCGCAGCACCCGCGCCAGGCCGCCGAGCGCTTCGCGGTCGGAGCGGGTGAGGCCGAGGCGCAACGCGGTCCAGCTCGCCGCGGCCCACAGGAGGAGCACGCCGGCGAAGCGGGCGGGGCCGTGGGTGAGGCGCTCGACCAGCGCCATTGCCGCGCAGCCGGCGAGGGCGGCGGCGAGGCCGAGGACGAGCTTGCGGTCGAAGGGCGAGAGGCGGTCGGAGATGCTGAGCTCGAGCGTCGCCGCATAGGCCTGGGCGATGGTGGCGGCGCCGACCGCCAGCGCCATGCCGGGGGCGCCGAGCCGCGGGACGAGCAGCAGAGCGAGGCCGAGCCAGAGGCCGACCGCGACCAGGCTGTTGACCAGCGGCAGCAGGCGGTGGCCGGTCATCTCGACGATCGGCGTCGCCGGCCCGACGATCGCCTCGGCGGCGCGGGCGGCGGCGAGGATCGACAGCAAGGGGAGGGCGGCCATCGCCTCCGGCCGGTAGACCGAGAGGATGTCGGGGCCGGCGAAGATCAGCAGGCCGGCGAGCGGCACGACCAAAGCGGTCGAGACCCGGCTGGCGAAGCGGTAGAGCGGGCCGATCGCGGCGCGGTCGGCGCGGGCCTGGTGGGCGGCGAGCGGGGCCATCACATATTGGAAGGCCTGGCGGACGGCGAGCGGCACCGTCGCGATCTTGCGGGCGATCTCGAACAGGCCGGCGGCGACCGCGCCGCGCGCGCCGGGCAGCAGCAGGTTGATGACCACCGCCGGGCCGTCGATCAGCAGCTGGCGGGCGACATTGGCCGGCAGCAGAACGAGGCCGGTCGCGACCAGCAGCTTCAGGCCGGCGCGGTCGACCGGAGCGCTCAACAGGCGTTTCAGATCGTAATAGCGGCGGAGCAAAGGCACGCACAAGGCGGCGGTGAGGGCAAGCGAGGCGAGATGGGCGGCGACGAGGCCGATGCTGCCGAAGCCAAGCGCGAAGAAGCCCAGAGCGAAGAGGATGCGGGCGACCTGCTCCCAGAACAGGCGGAGGCGGATCTCCGGCCCGAAGGCGCGGCGGGCGCGGGCGGCCGAGGTCGCGATCTCGACGAAGGTCCAGAGCGGCAGCCCCCAGGCGAAGAGCGCGACGGCCCGGGGCAGGCGCGCGGCGTCCTCGGGCGCCGCCGAGACGAAATGGGCGACCCAGCCGGCGTTCAGCGTCACCAGCAAGGCGATCAGGACGGCGGGGACGAGCGCCAGGATGAAGGCGAGCTTGACCGCGGCATGGGCGCGTTCCTCATCCTCGGTCGGCACGATCCGCTGCAAGGCGGCGGTGAGCGAGAGGTCGACGACATTCTCGGCGAGGTTGATCGCGCCCCAGAGCACGACATAGACGCCATAGGCGGCGAGGCCGTAGAGCCAGACGAAGAGCGGCTGGGCGACCGCCTCGATCAGGGCGGCGGCGCGCGAGAGGCCGACGAGGCCGGCGCCGCGCGCGACGTCGGACCGGCTGATCGGCGGTCCGTCCGTCGGCGGTGGGCCTATCGCTTCCGGGCTCACTCCTCCGTCCGGATCAGCACGGCCTCGCCGACGAGCAGGAAGAGGAGGAAGGGCGCCCAGGCGGCGACGAGCGGCGGGTAGGCGCCGAGATTGCCCATGGCGAGGGCGAAATTGTCGGCGACGAAATAAGCGAAGCCGAGCCCCATGCCGATCACCGCGCGGACGAAGAGCTGGCCCGAGCGGGCGAGGCCGAAGGCGGCGATGGCGCCGAGCAGCGGCATCAGCACCGCCGAGAGCGGCCCCGACAATTTGTGCCAGAAGCCGGATTCGAGCTCGGCGGTGTCGCGCCCGGTCAGCTTCAGCTCGCGGATCGAATTCCTGAGGGTGGCGAAATCCTCCTCGTCGGCGCTGACCTTGGCGAGGGTGAACTGGAGCGGATCGAGCCCCTCGCCCCAGACCATGCTGGGCATTTCGCGGCGGGTGCCGGTATCGACGTCGAAAATGTCGAGCCCGGTCAGCAGCCACGATTTGCCCTGCCGCCGGCCGATCCGGGCCTTGACGATGCGCTGCAGCGTCTCGCCCTTGCGGTCGTAGATGGTGACGCCGATCAGTTGCGTCGCTTCGCCGGCGCCCTTCACCTCGCGGGCGAAGACGAGGTCGTCGCTCCAGCGCACCCAGACGTTGGGGCGGACGCCGCTGTCCTTCGGCACCGGCCCGTAATCGACCGCCTCCCAGGCGCCGAGCGTGTCGGTGGCGCGGGTGACGATCCGCTCGTTGAAGGCGAAGCTGATCATGGCGACGCCGAGGCTGGCGACGATCAGGGGCGCGATGATCTGGTGGGCGGAGATGCCCGCCGCCTTCATGCTGACGATCTCGCTATTCTGGTTCAGCGTCGCCAGCGTGATCAAGGTGCCGAGCAGCACCGAGAAGGGCAGGAAGCGGGCGATCAGCTGCGGCATGCGCAGCGACACGTAGCGCCAGAGCTCGGCGTCGCTATTGCCCGGATGGGCGAGGATCTTGCCGGATTCGCCGAGCAGGTCGAGCATCTGGAGGACGACGACCAGGGCGGCGAGCACGGCGAAGGTGCGCACCAGGAACAGCCGCCCCATGTAGAAGGCGATCCGCCGCGACGGAAAGAATTGCAGGTTCATCATGTCGCGGGCACCGGATCGCGTTCGCGGCGCCCGCCGAGGCGGAGCAGCCGCACGATGCCCTTCTTCGCCTTGGCGGCGATCCGCTCGAGCCCGCCGATCGGCTGGCCGCCGGGCTTGTAGGCGAGCGTCCAGTACATCCAGAGGATCAGGGCGGCGAAGAGCAGGAAGGGCGTCCACAAAGCGACGATCGGGTGGACCCGGCCGAGCTCGCCCATCCGCTCGGCATATTGATTGACCTTGTGATAGGTCACCACCATCACGATGGCGACGAAGATGCCGAGCCCGGACGTGCTCCGCTTCGGCGGCACCGCCAGCGCGACCGCGAGCAGGGGCATCAGCAGCATCATCACGATCTCGACCAGCCGATAGTGGAATTGCGCGCGCGCGGCGAGCGCCTGGACCGGCGCGATCCGGTGCGCGGTGCCGAGCTTGACCAGCTCGGGCAGGGTCAGCTCCTCGCTGCCGGTGCGGGCGCGGAAGCGCGCGACCGCCGGCACGTTGACCGGCAGGTCCTGGGTCGCGAAGGTCAGCACGCGCGGCCGCGGATAATCGGGCGCGTTGTGGATGAGCCGCCCGTTCTGGAGTCGGAGGAGGATCACGTCGGGATCGTCGGTGGCGAGGAAGGTGCCGTGATCGGCGGTGACCGCGATCGACTTGCCGCCCTTCATCTCGGCGCTGACGAAGACGCCGTGGAGCAGCCGCCCGCTTTGCTCGCTGCGCTCGATCCGCATCGTCATGTGCCGCCCGAGGCTGGTGAACTCGCCGACCCGGATCGAGGCGCCGAGCGCGCCGGAGCGCAGCTCGAAGCGCAGCTGCTGATAGCCGTAATGGGCATAAGGCTGGAGGAAGCCGACGATGGCGATGTTGAGCGCCATCAGCCCCACCGCATAGAGGAAGGGAACGCGCAGCAGCCTGGTGTAGCTGAGGCCGACGCCGCGCAACGTGTCGAGCTCCGAGGTGAGGGCGATCTTGCGGAAGGCGAGCAGCACGCCGAGCAGCAGGCCGATCGGGATGCCGAGCGCGAAATATTCGGGGAGCAGATCGGCGAGCATCCGCCAGACGATGCCGACCGGGCCGCCGGTCGAAATGACGATGTTGAACAATTTCAGCATCTTGTCGAGCATCAGCAGCATCGCCGCCAGCGTCAGCGTCGACACCAGGGGCACGAAGATCAGCCGGGCGAGATAGCGGTCGGTGGCGGTGAGGATCATCGGCTCAGGACGCTGCGTCGATCCGCAGGGACGGCCGTCGCCGGCGGGGAGATTGCTTCGCTCCGATCATCTTGCCACGTCTCGATGCCTCGACCCAAGGCGGCGGCGCGGCCCTAGGGCCGGCGCGCCGTCACCGCGGCTATAGCGGCGGCGGCGAGGGCGGGCAAAGCGCTAGTTCGCCGCCGCGATGCCGGTTCGGCCGCATCGTTGCGCAAAGGGCACAAATGGGCGGATGGAACCCGATGCCGCGAGCGGGCGCTTTTTGTCGCGGCTTGAACACAATTTGGCCGCAACCAGTGCCGATATGGTCGTCCGGGCAGCGCCATGGAGTCAGTGAAGGTCATGTCCAGGTTCGCGTCTTTCCTCGCAGCATCCCTGCTGGCGTCGGGCCTCGCCGCGCCGGCGGCGGCGTCGCTGGGATCGGAGGCGGCCTGCAGCGAGGGACGGCCGGCGGTGCTGGTCAGCGTCGCCGGCTTCAAGGCGCGCACCGGCCGCATCAGGGTCCAGCTCTACGGCGACAATCCCGGGTCGTTCCTCGCCAGCGGCGGCAGGCTGAAGCGGATCGACCTGCCGGTCCCGCCGGCCGGCGCGGTCAACGTCTGCGTCGCGGTGCCGCATCCGGGGACCTATGCGATCGCCGTCCGCCACGACGTCAACGGCGACAATGCCAAAGGCGACTGGAGCGACGGCGGCGGCTTTTCGAACAATCCGAAGCTCTCGCTCTTCCACCTGAAGCCGTCGCTGCAGCAGGTGGCGTTCGCTGTCGGCGGCGGCGTCAAGCCGGTCGTCGTCACCCTCCTCTACCGCCATCGCTTCTCGATCGGCCCGGCGGAGCGCGACTGACCATGTCCCGCGTCGCCCTCCTCTCCAACCCGCGCTCGACCGGCAACAAGTCGCTGCTGCCGAGGGTGCGGAGCTTTTGCGCGCGGGAGAAGGACATCTTCCATTATGAGGTGGAGCATGTCAGCCAGATCGGCGCGGCGATGCGCACGATCGCGCGGGTCAAGCCGAAGGTGCTGGTCATCAACGGCGGCGACGGCACCGTCCAGGCGGCCCTGACCGAGATGTTCAACGGCGGCCATTTCGGCGACGACACGCCGCCGGTCGCCGTGCTGCCCAACGGCAAGACCAACCTCATCGCCTATGATCTCGGCGCCGGCGTCGACCCGATCGCGGCGCTCGAGCGGGTGCTCGAGCTCGCCCGCTCCGACCTCGATCCGCATATCGTGCGCCGCGAGCTGATCTCGCTGTCCGACGGCAGCCCGACCGGCAAGAAGGTGGTCGGCATGTTCCTGGGCGGCGCCGGCCTCGCCGACACCATGCTGTTCTGCCGGCACAACATCTATCCGCTCGGCCTGCCCAACGGCTTCGCCCATTTCCTCACCTTCTTCGCCGCCATCCTCGCCATCGTCATCGGCGTGACCGCCAGATTCCTGCCGCCGCGGCCGTCGCCGGTGCGGGTGTCGATGGCCGGATCCTCGTTCCGCGGCCGCTTCGCGGTGCTGATGGTGACGACGCTCGACCGGATGCTGCTCAGCGACCATTTCTCGCCGCGCAGCGGATCGCGCGGGGCGCTCTCGATGCTGCTGGTCGAGCAGAATCGCGGCTCGGTGCTGCGCGGGGTGATGGCGGCGATGCGCGGCCGGCTCGGCCGGCAGACCGATGCCGGCGTGCATGTCGAGCGGAGCGAGGAGATCCGGATCGATGGCGAGGAATCGAACGTGATCCTCGACGGCGAGCTGTTCCAGGCGCGCCGGGGCCGGCCGATCGTGCTCAAATCGACCGCGCCGATCTCCTTCCTGAGGCTGGCGGCCTGAGGGCCCGGCCCCCGCAACCCACAACAAACACGGTGTGGGGGGTTGGCTGATACCGATCTGGAGTTGTCGGATCGAAGTGCTAGTTCGATGACATGGCTGAATCCCTGACCGACCTCGTCGCCGCGGAGCTGGCCGAGCCGGTGGATCCGCGCGTCGCCGCGATGGCGGCGGCGATCGCCGCTTCCTATCCGGGGGCGGCGCGGGCGGTCCTGTTCTACGGGTCGTGCCTGAGGGAGCGGCAGCTCGAAGGGCTGATGCTCGATTTCTACTTCATCGTCTCCGGCTACCGCGCCGCTTACGGCCGCTCGTGGCTGACGCCCGCCAACCGGCTCATCCCGCCCAACGTCTTCCCGTTCGAGCAGGCCGGGCTGGCCGCCAAATATGCGGTGCTGAGCGAGGCGGATTTCGCGCGGGAATGCTCGCTCGAGGCGCGAAGCGTCTCGGTGTGGGCGCGCTTCGCCCAGCCGTCGCGCCTCGTCTGGGTCGCCGACGAGGAGGCCCGCCGCCGCGCCGCGGCTGCGGTTGCGGACGCTCCGGTTACCCTGTTCCGGATGACGCTCCCCGTCGTTGACCCTCCGGAACGGATCTGGGAACGCGGCTTCGAACTCACTTATGCGGCGGAGCTTCGTGCCGAGCGCAGCGGCAAGTCCGCCTCGCTCGTCGCCTCGGATCCCGAGCGCTACCGCCGCTTCACGAGTGCAGAGCTGGCGGAGATCGCGGCCCGCGCCGGCGGCGGGGCGCG
>JAXDOV010000102.1:0-3948 GCA_034668705.1 Sphingomonadales bacterium | reverse complement strand
TCACCGCCATCCCCTATCAGGTCGGCAAATCGGGGCTGGTCGAGAAGATCGCCGAGGCCGCCAAGGACAAGAGGATCGAGGGCGTCGCCGACATACGCGACGAATCCTCGCGCGAGGGCGTCCGCGTTGTCATCGAGCTGAAGCGCGACGCGACCCCCGATGTCGTGCTGAACCAGCTCTGGCGGCACACGCCCGCCCAGGCCAGCTTCCCGGCTAACATGCTGGCGATCCGCGGCGGCCGACCCGAGACGCTGAACCTGCGCGACATCATCGAGGCCTTCGTCCGCTTCCGCGAGGAGGTGATCACCCGCCGCTCCAAGTTCGAGCTCGCCAAGGCGCGCGACCGGGCCCACCTCTTGCTCGGCCTCGTCATCGCCGTCACCAATCTCGACGAGGTGGTGCGGATCATCCGCGGCTCCTCGTCGCCGGCCGAAGCGCGCGCCGCCCTGCTCGCGCGCGAATGGCCCTCGGCGGAGATCGCGCCCTATATCGCGTTGGTCGAGGCGGTGGAGCCGGCGATCGAAGGCGCCAGCTACCGCTTTTCCGACGCCCAGGTCCGTGCCATTCTCGAGCTCCGGCTCCACCGGCTGACCGCGCTCGGCCGCGACGAGATCGCCGGCGAGCTGCGCGAGCTGGCCGGCTCGATCTCCGGCCTGCTCGAGATTCTCGGCGACCGGGTCATGCTCTATGCGGTGATGCGCGCCGAGTTCGACGCCGTCGACGCCCAGTTCTCGACGCCGCGCGTGACCGAGATCACCGCCGCCGCCGACGGCATTGAGGACGAGGATCTGATCGAGCGCGAGGACATGGTCGTCACCGTCACCCTCGGCGGCTATATCAAGCGCACCCCGCTCGAGACCTTCCGTTCGCAGAAGCGCGGCGGCAAGGGCCGTGCCGGCATGGGCACCAAGGAGGAGGATGCGGTCACCAATCTGTTCGTGACCTCGACCCATACGCCGGTCCTGTTCTTCTCGACCCATGGCAAGGTCTACCGCCTCAAGGTCTGGCGGCTGCCGGAGGGCGCGCCCCAGGCGCGGGGCCGGCCGATGGTCAATCTGCTGCCGCTCGCCGAGGGGGAGACGATCTCGACGGTGCTGCCGCTGCCTGAGGACGAGGCGGAATGGGGCAAGCTCCACATCATGTTCGCCACCGCCCACGGCACCGTCCGCCGCAACTCGATGGACGCCTTCACCAACGTGCCGACGGCGGGCAAGATCGCGATGCGCTTCGGCAGCGACGAGGAAGGCGATCCCAGCGACCGCCTGATCGGCGTGTCGCTGCTGACCGAGGAGGACGATGTGCTGCTCGCCACCCGGCACGGCCGCGCCGTCCGCTTCGCCGCCACCGACGTTCGCGAATTCCAGTCGCGCACGGCCGCCGGCGTGCGCGGCATTCGCCTCCGGGACGATGACGAGGTCATCTCGCTCTCGATCCTCAACGGCTTCCCGGCGACCACCGAGGAGCGCGACGCCTATCTGCGCGCGGCGCCGTGGAAGGAGAATCAGAACGAGGCGACGCTTTCGGCCGAGCGGATGAAGGCGTTCGAGGAAGCGGAGGAGTTCATCCTCACCGTCACCGAGAACGGTTACGGCAAGCGCACCTCGGCCTATGAATATCGCCGCACCAACCGCGGCGGCCAGGGCATCACCAATATCGAGACGTCGAAGCGCAACGGCTGCGTCGTCGCCTCCTTCCCCGCCCATAACGGCCAGCAATTGATGCTGGTCACCGACCAGGCGAAGCTGATCCGCACCACCGTCGGCGACATCCGCATCGCCGGGAGGAACACCCAGGGCGTCACCATCTTCCGCGTCGCCGAGGACGAGCATGTCGTCTCCGCCGCCCGCATCGAGGAGAGCGAGGACGAAGCCGAAGCCGAAGCGGTGGTCGACGTCGAGGACCAGACGCTCGGCGCGAGCGACGCGGTGATTTCTGGCGACGAGAAGAGCTGATCAGCCGGCCGAGTGGCAGACCGCTTCCACGTTGATCCCGTCGGGGTCGTGAACGAACGCGCCATAATAATTGGGGTGGTAATGCGGTCTCAAGCCGGGGGCGCCATTGTCGCGCCCGCCCGCTGCCAGTGCGGCGGCGTGGAAGGCGTCGACTTCGTGTCGGGTGCGGACCCTGAACGCGATATGTGTCCCCGCCCCGACGCGCTCATTGTCGCGGATCCAGAAATAAGGCCTGCCGTCGGACCCGTAACCGAGCGCCGTCCCGCCCGACTCCGTTTGTTCAGGCCCTATGACCCAGAGGAGGGCGATACCGATCGGGCTCAGCGCCTGGTCGTAAAAGGCCCGTGAGCGTTCGATGCTGGAGACCGCGATACCTACATGATCGAGCATGGCCTTCCTCCCTGTCGACAATGACATTATCGGAGTGCGCGATGACGGATAAGGTCCATATCATCGGCGGCGGCCTCGCCGGGTCCGAGGCCGCCTGGCAACTCGCCGAGGCGGGCGTGAAGGTGCGGCTCTCCGAGATGCGCGGCGGCGGCGAGAAGACGGCCGCGCATCAGGGCGACGCGCTGGCGGAGCTGGTCTGCTCGAACAGCTTCCGCTCGGACGATGCCGAGCATAATGCGGTCGGTCTGCTCCACGCGGAGATGCGCAGGCTGGGCTCGGTGATCATGGCGGCGGCCGACGCCTGCAAGGTGCCGGCGGGCTCGGCGCTGGCGGTGGACCGCGACGGCTTCGCGGCGGCGGTCACCGCGCGGCTTCTCGCCCATCCCAATATCGAGGTCGTCCGCGAGCGGGTCGACGCCCTCCCCGCTTCCGGGGCCACGATCGTCGCAACCGGGCCGCTGACCGCGATGAATCTGGCCGAGTCGATCGGCGCCGCGACCGGCGCCGAGGCGCTGGCTTTCTTCGATGCGATCGCGCCGATCGTCTACCGCGAGTCGGTCGACATGGACATCTGCTGGATGGCCTCGCGCTGGGATAAGGGCGAGACGCAGGACTACATCAACTGCCCGATGACGAAGGAGCAGTATCTCGCCTTCCACCAGGGGCTGCTCGACGGCGAGAAGACCGAGTTCAAGCAATGGGAGAAGGACACGCCCTATTTCGAGGGCTGCATGCCGATCGAGGTGGCGGCGTCGCGGGGCGTCGATACGCTCCGCTACGGCCCGATGAAGCCGGTCGGGCTCGACGATCCGCGCACCGGGCGCTGGCCCTATGCCGTCGTCCAGCTCCGCCAGGACAATGCGCTCGGCACGCTCTGGAACATGGTCGGCTTCCAGACCAAGCTGAAGCATGCCGAGCAGGTGCGGCTGTTCCGGACCATTCCGGGCCTGGAGCAGGCCGAGTTCGCCCGGCTGGGCGGCCTCCACCGCAACACCTTCATCAATTCGCCAAGGCTGCTCGACGGCACGCTGCGGCTGAGGAGCGCGCCCCATATCCGCTTCGCCGGCCAGATCACCGGCTGCGAGGGCTATGTGGAATCGGCCGCGATCGGCCTGCTCGCCGGACGCTTCGCCGCCGCCGAGCTGGCCGGAGGGTCGCTGCTGCCGCCGCCGCCCGAGACGGCGCTCGGCGCGCTGCTCGGCCACATCACCGGCGGCGCCGCAGCCGACGTCTACCAGCCGATGAACGTCAATTTCGGCCTGTTCCCGCCGGTCGAAGGCAAGAAGAAAGCCGACCGCAAGCGCCTCTACACGCGGCGGGCCGAAGACGCGCTGGCGGCATGGATGGCCGCGAACGCCGCCGTCCCCGCGCAGGCCACCGCTCCCGAAACGCTGCCTGCCTGAGCGGCTAGAGCCGATCCCGGCCAGATTGAATCACTGCTTGCTGTTCCCCGGCGAAGGCCGGGGCCCACAGGGGAGACTGGACCCCCTGAGTTCACGCGACAAGTGCAACACCTGTAGGGTGTTGTTGCGATGGGAGAACATTACGGCCAGCTCAGCCTGGAGGAGCGGGTTGAGATTTACCGCCTGCATGCAGGCGGTAAATC
>JAXDOV010000101.1:0-48994 GCA_034668705.1 Sphingomonadales bacterium | reverse complement strand
GTCGCCGCGATCACGGTCGCCGCGCTCCGAACGCTCATTGCGGCGCATCATGGCGGACGGGCCGGCCTCGTGCTCGTCGACGCGGATCGTCATGTAGCGGATGACGTCCTCGTTGATCTGGGTCTGGCGCTCGAGCTCGGCGGTGACGCCGGCCGGGGCCTCGAAATCGAGGGCGACGTAATGGCCCTTGCGGTTCTTGGCGATCCGGTAGGCGAGGGAGCGAAGCCCCCAGGTCTCGGTCTTGACGACCTTGCCGCCGTTCGATTCGATGATGTCGGTGGCGGTTTGCGCCAGCGCGTCCACCTGGGCCTGGGCCAGGTCCTGACGCGCAATGAACACGTGCTCGTAGAGCGGCATGTCCGCATGTCCTTTTCTTTTGGCCGATCGCTGACGCCGCCCAATGCGGACGCCCCTCCGGCTGTCGTCTCAATAAGAACCGGGGCGGGAGGCGCACGGCCTTCCGCCCCGGTTGCGCTGCTCCATAGCAGAAGCGGTGCTTTTGGCAAGCAGCGTCGCCTCGCGCGCGAGCGGGGCCTGGGCTCTGGCCACCGCCTTGACCCCGGCCGGGGCGCTCGCCTAGGCGCCCGGCAACAGGAGGAGAGGCGATGCGCGCGTTCATTTTCCCCGGGCAGGGGAGCCAGTCGGTCGGCATGGGCAAGGCGCTGGCCGAAGCCGGCAATGTCGCGCGCCGGCTGTTCGAGGAGGTGGACGACGCGCTCGGCCAGAATCTGACCCGGCTGATGGCCGAAGGGCCGATCGAGGAGCTGACGCTCACCGAGAATGCGCAGCCGGCGATCATGGCCAATGCGCTGGCGACGTTCCGGACGTCGGGGATCGACATCGCCAGGGCGGATTTCGTCGCCGGCCACAGCCTCGGCGAATATAGCGCGCTGGCCGCGGCGGGGTCGTTCGACGTCGCCACCGCCGCGCGGCTGCTGAAGCTGAGGGGCAAGGCGATGCAGGCGGCGGTGCCGGTGGGGCAGGGGGCGATGGCCGCTTTGCTCGGCGCCAGCCTCGAGATCGCCGAGCAGGTGGCCGAGGCGGCGGCGCAGGGGGAGGTCTGCACGATCGCCAACGACAACGATCCGAGCCAGGTCGTCATCTCCGGCCATCGCGGCGCGGTCGAGCGCGCGCTGGAGATCGCGAAGGAGAAAGGGGCGAAAAGGGCGGTGCTGCTGCCCGTCTCCGCCCCCTTCCACTCGCCGCTGATGGAGCCGGCGGCGCGGGCGATGGAACGGGCGCTCGCCGACGCCGCGATCGCGCCCCCGGCCGTGCCGCTCTACGCCAATGTCACCGCCGCCCCGGTCCAGGACCCGAACGAGATCCGCCGCCTGCTCGTCGAGCAGGTCACGGCCATGGTCCGCTGGCGCGAGAGCGTCGCCGCCATGGCGGCGGCCGGCGTCACCCATTTCGTCGAATTCGGCGGCAAGGTGCTCTCGCCGATGGTGAAGCGCATCGCCCCGGACGCGCGGACGACCAGCGTGGTGACGATGGACGACATCGACGCGCTGGTGAAGGAGATTTAGGTTTCGCGCAGAGCCGCAGAGCCGCAGAGGGGGCGGATGAAGGACATCGATCGAATTACGGGTGACGTGCTCGATCTGTCGATCCGGCTGCATCGCGAACTGGGTCCCGGGCTCCTCGAAACGGTTTACGAAACCGTCCTGGCGGCGCAGCTCGTTAGAATGGGTTACGCCGTCGCCCGACAGCGCCCGATCGACATCGAGTTCGAAGGACTTCGGTTCGAAGCCGCCTTCAGGATCGATCTGCGGTCGATGAAAGGCTTCTCGTCGAGGTGAAGTCGGTTGAACAGCTGCATGCGGCGCATGCCAAGCAATTGCTGACCTATTTGCGTCTCACCAGGCAGCCCGTCGGGCTGCTGATCAATTTCGGCGGAGCGACGCTCAAGGAGGGCTTTCGACGGCTGGTGAACGATTATCGAGCACCCGGCTCGGCCGACGCTATCACGGTCGTAAGGGAGAATTGATTGCGCGCAGAGAAGCAGAGACGCAGAGAAACTTTCGCGGCGGCGAAGCCGCATTTATTTGATGAGTCCACCGGTAGCCGCTGAGGAACCAGCGGCAAAAATCTCTGCGTCTCTGCGCCTCTGCGCGAACCAAATTTACGGAGTAATCACATGTTCGACCTTTCCGGAATGACCGCCCTCGTCACCGGCGCCTCCGGCGGCATCGGCTCGTCCATCGCCTCCGCGCTGGCGGGGCAGGGAGCGCGGGTGGCGCTGTCCGGCACGCGCGAGGAGGCGCTGAAGGCGGTCGCTGTGGCGCTGGGCGGCGATCCGCTCGTGCTTCCCGCCAACCTCTCGGACGCCGCCGCGGTCGACGCTTTGGTGCCGCGGGCGGTCGAGGCGCTTGGCGGCAAGCTCGACATCCTCGTCAACAATGCCGGCGTCACCCGCGACAATCTCGCGATGCGGATGAAGGACGACGAATGGTGGGACGTGATCCGGGTCAACCTCGAAGCAGCCTTCCGGCTGTCCCGCGCGGCGCTGAAACCGATGATGCGGGCGCGGCACGGCCGGATCGTCTCGATCACCTCGGTGGTCGGCGCCACCGGCAATCCCGGCCAGGCCAATTATGCGGCCTCCAAGGCCGGCCTGATCGGCCTGTCGAAATCGCTGGCGCTGGAAATCGCCAGCCGCGGCGTCACCGTCAATTGCGTCGCTCCCGGCATGATCCGCTCGGCGATGACCGACGCCCTGTCGGAGGATCAGCGGCAGACCATCCTCTCGCGCATCCCGGCGGGGCAGCTCGGCGCGGGCGATGACGTCGCCGCCGCCGTGGTCTACCTCGCCAGCCGGGAAGCGGCCTATGTGACCGGCCAGACGCTGCACGTGAATGGCGGCATGTTCATGGCCTGACGGCGGATGCGCAGCGGCCACTTGCCGCCCTCCCGGCGAGCCGCTAGGGCAAAGACAAACAATGCCTAGGGAAGGGTAGACTATGAGCGAGACCGCCGATCGGGTGAAGAAAATCGTCGTCGAACATCTCGGCGTCGAGGAGAGCAAGGTCACCGAGGAAGCAAGCTTCATCGACGATCTCGGCGCCGACAGCCTCGACATCGTCGAGCTGGTCATGGCCTTCGAGGAGGAGTTCGGAGTCGAGATTCCGGACGACGCCGCCGAGAAGATCGCGACGGTTCGCGACGCCATCGAATATATCGACGCCAACAAGGCCTGAACCCACGGCATCCCGCCCGACGCGGTCCGGAGCCGCTTGACAGGAACGGCTCCCCGTCCAAGGCGGGGGGCCGTTCGTTTTTCCGCCGTTCGATTTTTTTGGGAGTAGGTCGATGCGCCGCGTGGTCGTAACCGGTCTGGGCATGGTGTCGCCGCTCGGCGGCGACGTCGAAACGAGCTGGAAGAACATCCTCGCCTCGAAGAGCGGCGCCGGGCGGATCACGATCTTCGATCCCGAGGATTATGCCTGCAAGATCGCCTGCGAGGTGAAGCCCCCCGAGCATGAATATGGCTTCGATCCGAACAAGAGGGTCGACCACAAGGTGCAGCGCCAGGTCGATCCCTTCATCATCTACGGCATCGACGCCGCCGGCCAGGCGATCGAGGATGCCGGCCTCACCGACATGACCGAGCAGGAAAGATACCGCGCCGGCGTTTCGATCGGCTCGGGCATCGGCGGCCTGCCGGGCATCGAGAAGGAATCGATCGTCCTCGAGCATAAGGGGCCGCGGCGAGTCTCCCCCCACTTCGTCCACGGCCGGCTGATCAACCTGATCTCGGGTCAGGTCTCGATCAAATACGGCCTGATGGGTCCGAACCACGCGGTCGTCACCGCCTGCTCGACCGGCGCCCATTCGATCGGCGACGCGGCGCGGATGATCATGATGGACGATGCCGACGTCATGCTCGCCGGCGGCGCCGAGGCCGCGATCTGTCCGATCGGCATCGCCGGCTTCGCCCAGGCGCGGGCGCTCTCGACCAATTTCAACGACACACCGGAGAAAGCGAGCCGGCCCTACGACCGGGATCGCGACGGCTTCGTGATGGGCGAAGGCGCCGGCGTGGTCGTGCTCGAGGAATATGAGCGCGCCAAGAAGCGCGGCGCGAAAATCTATGCCGAGGTGGTCGGCTACGGACTCTCCGGCGACGCCTATCACGTCACTGCGCCGCATCCGGAGGGCTCGGGTGCCTTCCGTTCGATGGAAATGGCGATGCGCAAGTCGGGCCTGAACCTGTCCGACATCGACTATATCAACGCCCACGGCACCTCGACTCCCCTCGGCGACGAGCTCGAACTGGGCGCGGTCCGCCGCCTGTTCGGCAACGAGATCGGCCATCTGTCGATGAGCTCGACCAAGTCGGCGATCGGCCATCTGCTCGGCGGCGCCGGCGCGGTCGAGGCGATCTTCTGCATCCTCGCTCTGCGCGACCAGATCGTGCCGCCGA
Source organism: Sphingomonadales bacterium (assembly GCA_034668705.1). Classification (GTDB taxonomy): domain Bacteria; phylum Pseudomonadota; class Alphaproteobacteria; order Sphingomonadales; family Sphingomonadaceae; genus Allosphingosinicella. The sequence continues at coordinate 44,571 of JAXDOV010000101.1, read as the reverse complement.
CGCTCAACCTGGACAATCCGAGCGAGGGGACGGCCGGGGTCGACCTGGTGCCGAAGGTCGCCAAGCAGCGCGAGGTCAAGGCCGTGCTCAACAACAGCTTCGGCTTCGGCGGGACCAATGCCAGCCTGGTGATGAGGGCGGTCTGATCCTGCGATGAAGAAGCTGCTCGCCCTCGCCGCGGCGGCCGTCCTGATTCTCGGTTTCTGGCTGGTCCAGGGCTGGCACGGCGCCGGCCCCGCGCGGGAGGCCGTGACTGTGGTCATTCCGCGCGGCGCGAGCCTGCCGCGGGCGGCTTCCCTGCTCGAGAAAGCCGGCGCGATCTCCTCGTCCGAGCGTTTCCTGATCCAGGCGAAATTGCGGGGCGGCGGCCGGGGGATCAGGGCCGGCGAATATGAGATCCCGGCCCATGCCAGCGCTTCGCACATCCTCTGGATGCTGGAGAACGGCAGGACGCTGCAGCGTTTCGTGATCGTGCCGGAAGGCTTGCCGTCGATCCTGGTCTGGGAGCGGCTGACGAACGCTCCGGCGCTCACCGGCGCCGTGCCCGTCCCGGAGGAAGGCTCAATCCTGCCCGACAGCTATTCCTACCAGCGCGGCGAGAGTCGGGCGGCGGTGCTGCGGCGCATGCAGGCGGCGATGGCGAAGGCGCTCGACCGGCTGTGGGCGGCGCGCGGCCCGGAAACCGCGGTGAAGGACAAAAGGGAGACCCTGATCCTCGCCTCGATCGTCGAGAAGGAGACCGGCAAGCCGGCGGAACGGCCGATGGTCGCCGGCGTCTATTCGAACCGACTGCGGCAGGGGATCAAGCTCGATGCCGATCCGACCGTGATCTATCCCGTCACGCGCGGCAAGCCGCTCGGGCGGCGGATCCTCGTATCCGAGCTTCACGCCGACAATGGCTACAACACCTATGCGAGGGCCGGTCTCCCGGCCGGGCCGATCGCCAATCCGGGCAAGGAATCGATCGCCGCCGTGCTTCACCCGGCGCGCACTCAGGCGCTTTATTTCGTCGCCGACGGCACCGGCGGCCACGTCTTCGCCAACACGCTCGCCGAGCAGAACGCCAATGTCGAGAAATGGCGCGCCCTCCGCCGCGCCCGCGGCGAGCTTTAGAGATACCGTCTTTTGATGCCATGTTCTGGTGGGAACGAAACGCGTGCGACTCAATCTGGGTTTGACTGACCCTAAAGCATGACGCGCCGCCGCTCGAGCACGGCACCGATGCAGCGCATCGGCTCGACGATCACCCGGCCCAGCGAGTCGCTGACATGGATGACGAGCTGGTCGTCGAGCATCAGGCCGGGAAGCCCGCCGCAGAAGACGAGGTCGCCGCGGCGGAGCGGGGCGTCCGCGGCGAGCTCTTCGCCGAGCTCGCGCAACAGATCGAGGTCGCGCGGCGCCGCGACGCCGCACAGCTGGAAGGCGAGCTGGACGAGGCCGCCGCCGTCGATGCCGTGGCAGGTGCGGCCGCCGGCCAGCCAGGGCGCATGGAGCAGCCGCTGGGCGACGTCGGCGGGATCCTCGTCATGCTCTCCCTCGGGCCGGAGATAGCTGAGCGGCACGAAGCCGGCCTCGATCGCGAGCATGGCGCCGTGCTTCTTCCCGTGGAGGCGGGAGCCCATCGGCAGGAAGGACAGAGCCGGCGCCATCGGATTCGGGTCGGGCTGGATCGGCGCCAGAGCCTCGACGACGACATGGGTCGGCTCGAGCGGATCGGTGAGCTCGATCGCCTCGACATAGCCGACCCGGTGGTCGGCGACGGCATAGCCCCAGGCCCAGCCGGCGTTGATGTCGAGGACGGCGAAATGCTCGCCGGGCAGCAGCTCGGAAATCTGCGCTTCGGTATCGCCCGGTTCGGCGCGGAGCGGAGTCGCGATCATGCCGCCGGAGCGGAGGAGCGGCTTCGCGTAATGGGGCGCGAACAGCCGCCCGGCGAGGGCGATGTCGGCAATGTCGTTGCGGAAGGCGTTGACGCGCGGGTCCAGCGGCACGGAAGGGCCGTCGAGGCCGATTCGCCTATCCGTGCTGGAGGAGGATTCCCCGTTCCTTCGCCGCGCCGCGCCGGCCGGAGCTTTCCTGCTGCTCGATATTGCGTTCGAAGCGCTCAAGGAACTCCTGCCCTATTCCGGTTTTGGCGACGAACACGTTGCGGCGATCCGCTTCGTCGCGGACGCGGCGGAGATAGCCGAGCGTCCCCAGTGTATTCAAGGCGCGCGTGATCACCGGTTTCGACACGCCGAGGATATGGGCGAGGCCGCGGACCGTATGCGGCCCCGGCGTGAGGTAAACGAGCATGAGCAGCGCCATCTGGCGGTTGGTGAGGTCCGGCTGGCCCGACCGCACGTAGCTGATCAGGGTTTGCATCCAGCTCCTGAGAGCGCGGTCTGACACCGTTCGTCTCCAATTAACGAGCCGCTTATTTCGGCTGTTAAACCAGTCAGGACGCGTTTCGTTTCTTAGCTGTCGGGAATTCGGCGGAAAAATTCCGCGGCCGGTCAGCGGGGATAGCGGGCGGAGAGCACCGACCAGGCGGCGCGCAGGCCGAGCGCGTCGCCGCCCTTCGGCCGGCCCGGCTTCGCCGCGGGGCGCCAGGCGAAGGTGTCGAGATGGACCCAGGCAATGCCCTCCGGCACGAACTTGCGGAGGAACAGCGCGGCGGTGACGGCGCCGGCCATCGGCCCGTCGGCGGCGTTGCCGATATCGGCGATGTCCGAGGCCAGCATCTCCTCGTAACCGCTCCAGAGCGGCATCCGCCACACCGGGTCGGCGACCGCGTCGCCGGCGCCGACCAGGGCCTCCGCGAGATTGTCGTCGCTGGCGAAGAGGGCGGGCAGATCGGGGCCGAGCGCGACCCGGGCGGCGCCGGTCAGGGTGGCGAAGTCGAGGATCAGCTCCGGCTCCGCCTCGGCCGCGCGGGTGAGCGCGTCGCCGAGGATGAGCCGGCCTTCGGCGTCGGTATTGCCGATCTCGACGGTGAGCCCCTTGCGGCTCCTCAAGATGTCGCCGGGACGGAAGGCGGCGCCGGAGACGGCGTTCTCGACCGCGGGAATCAGCAGATGGAGGCGGACCGGCAGCCGCGCCTTCATGACCAGACGGGCCAAAGCGAGGGCATGGGCCGCGCCGCCCATATCCTTCTTCATCAGCCGCATGCCGGAAGAGGGCTTGAGGTCGAGCCCGCCCGAATCGAAGCAGACGCCCTTGCCGACCAGGGCCAAACGGGGATGCCTCTGGTCGCCCCATTCGACCTCGATCAGGCGCGGCGCCCGCGCCGGAATCGCCGCGCGGCCGACCTCGGCGATCATCGGATAGCCCTGGTCGAGCGCCTTGCCGGCGGTGACGGCGATTGCGGCGCCGCATTCCTCGGCCACGGCGCGCACCGCCGCCTCCAGCTCCGCCGGGCCGAGATCGCCGGCGGGCATGTTGACGAGGTCGCGGACGAGATTGGTCGATTCGGCGAGGAGCAGGATCTCCGCGATCCGCGCCGGCTCGTCGGTGAGCAGGGTGCGCGGCCCCTTCTTCTCCTTCGGCTTCTTGTATCTCTCGAACGCATATTGGCCGAGCAGCCAGCCCAAGGCGGCCGGTCCGGGCGAGCCGCTCTCGACCCGATAGACGCCCTCGGGGAGGCTCTCGGCGGCCCTGGCGAGGCACCAGGGGCTGAGCTTGCCGACGTCGGCGACCCCGAGCAGGGCCGACCAATCGTCCGTCCGCTCGCCGGGCAGGATCGCGAGCTGAGTGCCTTCGCCCCGAAAGCCCTGCGCCGTCGCCGCCTGGCGCACCCGCTCCGCCTGCCCCTTCATCCAGGCGTCGAAGCCCTTCGAGTCGACGAGCCGCAACGGGATAGCGGCCTGGCCCTTATCGGGACGGAGCAGCGCGGAAAGATCGGTCATGGGCGCCTCATGGCCCGCGCCGCCTCACCTGTCGAGACGGCCGCGAGGTTGAAGCCATATTCAACGTTCGGCTCTCCGGCGGTCGCGAGCCGTTCGTCCTCCCTGTCCGCGTAGCGGATGGGGAGGGGGACCACCTGTAAGGTGGTGGAGGGGCTTTTCTGAATCAGTTGTCCCTCCACCGCACTTCGTGCGGTCCCCCTCCCCACGGCCTGCGGCCGCAGGGAGGACTAAGCGAGGCTAATGATTCCCTGAATGTCGATACAGCCTAAGTCCGCCGCCACTGGTTGACGACCTCATAGGCCATCACCGCGGTCGCGACGGCGGCGTTGAGGCTGTCTGCCTTGCCCAGCATCGGCATCTTCACCAGCAGGTCGCATTCCGCCTCATAAGCGGGCGGCAGGCCCTGGGCCTCGTTGCCGACGAGGATGAAGGCGGGCTGCTCGTAGCGCGCCGCCTGATAGTCGGTCTCGGCCCGGAGGCTGGTGCCGATCAACTGGCCGGGGCCGCCGCGCAGCCAGCGGACGAACTCGTCCCATGGCGCGGCGGCGATGCGCTGGGTGAAGAGGGCGCCCATCGACGCCCGCACCGCCTCGACCGAGAAGGGATCGACGCAATCGTCGACCAGGATCAGCCCACCGGCGCCGACCGCGTCGCCGGTGCGCAATATCGTGCCGAGATTGCCCGGGTCGCGCAGCGCCTGGGCGACGATCCAAAGCGGGGCGGCCGCGCGGTCGAGCGTGTCGAGGCTGGTGTCGAAGGCGCGATAGACGCCGAGCATCGTCTGCGGATTGTCCTTGCCGCTCAATTTGTGGAGGATGTCGGCATTGGTCTCGACGACGTCGCCGCCGGCGGCCTCGGTCCCGGCGATCAGCGCGTCGAGCAAAGGGTGCCGCGTCCCTTCGCCGAAGAACAATATCTCCGGAAGCCGCCCCGTCTCCCGCGCCTCGGTCAGGATGCGCAGCCCCTCGGCGATGAACAGCCCGTCGCGCCGGCGGTTTTTCTTGTCGCGGAGCGCGCGGACCTGCTTGACCAGCGGATTGGAGAAAGCGGTGATCTGCCTCGGCAAGGCCTCACTCCTCGCCGAACCGGTCCTCGACCAGCGCCGCCAGCGCCGCCACCGCCGCGTCGGCGCCGTCGCCCTCGGCGCGGATGGTGATCGAATCGCCCATCGCCGCGCCCAGCATCATCAGTCCCATGATCGAGGTGCCGCAGACCTTCGAGCCGTCCTTCTCCACCTCGACGTCGGCGCCCTGCTCGGCGGCGAGGGTGACGAAACGGGCGCTGGCGCGGGCATGAAGGCCCCTCCTGTTGAGCAGTTCGACCGTCCGTTCGGCCATGTTCAGACCGTCTCGCCCAGGATCTCGGAGGCGACGGAGATATATTTGCGTCCCGCCTCGCGGGCGGCGGCGACCGCGCCCCTGACGTCCAGGAGCTTGCGGGCGCCTTCGAGCCGGATCAGCATCGGCAGGTTGACCCCGGCGATGACTTCGATCTTCTCCGACTTCATCAGCGAGATGGCGAGGTTGGACGGAGTGCCGCCGAACAGGTCGGTGAGGACGATGACGCCGCCGCCGTCATCGACCCTGGCGATCGCCTCGGCAATGTCGTTACGGCGGCCTTCCATGTCGTCCTCGGGGCCGATGCAGATCGCCTCGATCCGCTCCTGTGGTCCCACCACATGCTCCATGGCCGTCACGAATTCCGCCGCAAGGCGACCATGGGTAACCAGCACCAAACCGATCATTCCTGCATCCTATCCGCGACCCCGCCCCGGCCGCCGTCGACCTCTTCGCGCGGACGCGCGCCGAGGTCGCGATGTTCGAGGGTGGGCGAAAATCCCGCCTCGCGCAACCGCGCAGCGACGCGCTCGGCGACATGCACCGAGCGGTGCCGCCCTCCCGTACAGCCGAACGCGACCGTCACATAGGATTTTCCTTCCTCGCGGTAGCGCGGCAGCAGCGACAGCAGCAGTGCCTCGATACTGGACACCGCTTCATAAGCCTCGTCGCCGGCGATGTAATCGGCGACCGCCTGGTCGCGGCCGGTGAGGTCGCGAAGCGCGTCCTCCCAATAGGGATTGCGCAGGAAGCGCATGTCGAAGACGTTGTCGGCGTTGCGCGGCAGGCCGCGGGCGAAGCCGAACGACATGATGGTCAGCGTCGGCGCGTCGGCGGGCGTTCCGAAACGGTCCCGGATCTGCTGCTGGAGCGCGTTGGGTGCGGTGTCGGTGGTGTCGATGACATGGTCGGCCCAGCGCCGCAGCGGCGCCATCAGCTCGCGCTCGGCGGCGATGCCGTCGGTGGCCGGCCGGTCCGGCGCCAGCGGATGCCGCCGCCGAGTCTCCGAATAGCGGCGGACGAGCTCGCTGCCGGCGCAATCGAAGAACAGGGTCTCGACCGGGAATTCATGGTCGCCGGCCAGCGCCTTGATCTGCTCGACGATCCGCTGCGCGTCGAAATCCCGGGTGCGGCTGTCGATGCCGATGGCGAGCGGACGACGGCGGCGGGCGCTGCCCTTGGCGAGCGGCGTCGAGAGCAGATGCTCGAGCAGCGACAAGGGGAGGTTGTCGACCACCTCCCAGCCGATATCCTCGAGCGTGCGCAGCGCCGTCGACTTGCCGGCGCCCGACAGGCCGGTGACGAGCAGGAGGCGCTTGGGGGCGGGGCCGGCTTTCAAGGGAGCGGAAGTCCGAAACGAATGAGCGCCTGCTCTAGCTTGAGCGGTGCCGAAGCCTCAAGCGGGGCGAGGGCGATTGCGGGTATTACCGTGTCCAGAAGGGGGACGCCCTTCGCCGCCTCGGGCAGTCGCTCCGGCACCTGGTCGAGCTCGACGAGCAGGCAGACCGGAACCTCCGTCGCATAGGGCAGGTCGACGAGGCCGACGCCCCGCACTTCGAGCCTGCCCGCGATCGTCTCGGGCGGACGGGCGCGGAGACGGCCGTCCTTCTGGTCGAGCAGCGTATAATCGTCGCTGACGAGGCGGGCGCCGCGGTCGATCAGGCGCAGCGCGAGGTCCGACTTGCCGCTGCCCGAACGGCCGCGGATGAGGATGCCGCGGCCGCCGATCGCGACGCAGGTCGCATGGACGGTCGCGGTCACGGTCGCGGATCGGGAAAGCGGAGGACGAAGCGGGCGCCGGCACGGCCGTCGCCGCGCTCCTCGACGCGGATCGTGCCGTCATGCCCCTCCACCGTCGCCTTGGCGATGGCGAGGCCGAGGCCGGAATGGCGGCCGAACTCCTCGCTCTCCGGGCGCAGGCTGTGGAAGCGCCCGAAAATCTCCGCCCGCGCGGCTTCCGGAACCCCGGGGCCGTCATCCTCGACCGAGACGCGCACCTCCGAATCGACCCGTGCGGCGCGAATCTCGACCAGGCCGCCTTCGGGGGAGAAGGAGATGGCATTGTCGACGATATTGTCGATCGCGCGCGCCAGCCGGCCCTCGTCGCCGGCGATGACGGCGGTGCCGACGCGCGGGCGGGCAAAGGCGATGCGGACGTCCCGCTCCGCCGCGCGTTTCTCCCAGCCGTCGATCATCCCCTCGATCAGGCCGCCGAGATCGACCGGCTCGAACCGGGCGCGGGAGAGCTCGGCGTCGAGGCGCGAGACCTCGGCGATGTCGACGATCAGGCGGTCGAGCCGGACGACGTCGTGGCGCAGCACGTCGAGCAATTGCCGGCGCAAGGCGGGGTCGTCGACCCGATCGAGGCTGTCGACCGCCGACCGCAGCGAGGCGAGCGGGTTCTTGAGCTCGTGGGTGACGTCGGCGGCGAAGGCCTCGGTATTGTCGATCCGGTTCCGCAGCGCCTGGCTCATATCGCTGAGCGCGCGCGCCAGCAGGCCGATCTCGTCGCGGCGGGCGGGGAGGCGCGGCACCCGGACCTCGCGCGCGCGGCCCAGCCGGACCCGGTGGGCGGCGCGGGCGAGCCGCCGCAGGGGAAGGGCGATGGTCCGCGCCAGGAACAGGGACAGCAGCCCGGAAAGGACGAGGGTGAAGAGAAGGATGATGCCGAGCGTCGTCCGCTCCTCGCGCACGACACGCCGGACGAGGCGGGCGTTGCGGGTGAGGAGCAGCACCTGTTGCTGTCCCGCCACCGGCGCCGCGGCGGAGATGAACGGAGTGCCCTCCGGCGCCTCGCGCAGCATCGTCTCGGTCCGCTGTCCGCCGAGCGCGCGCAGCGCCTCGGGCCAGGCGTCGAGCCGCGCGCTTTCCGGAAAGGCGAGCGGCGGCGGCCGATGGGATCCGACCAGGGCGGTGAACATCCGGTCGAGCTTGAGGGCGAAATCCTTGCGCCAGCCCTGCTGGGCCGGATCGCGCAGGTCGTAGGTCGGCCGGGCGCCGATCCAGCTGTCGTAAACCACCGCGCCATCGGCGCCGAACACCCGCAGCCGGGTCCGGCTATGGGCGCCAAGCCGGCTCAGCAGGGCCGGGCGCTCGCGGCGCTCGGCCAGGGCCAGGGCGTCGGCAACCATCAGGGCCTCGGTCCGGGCGTTGATCATGGCCTGGTCGGTCAGCCGCCTTCGGAACCCGTCGAGATAGAAGATGCTGCCGGCGAGGATGGCGACCGCGAAGACGTTGACCGCGAGGATGCGGTGGAGGAGCATCCACCGCCCCGACCATCGCGACGCGAGGTCTTTTTCGTCATTCCTCTCCAAAGCGGTATCCGACCCCGTAGAGCGTCTCGATTGCCTTGAATTTCGGATCGGCGGCGCGGAACTTGCGCCTCAGCCGCTTGATGTGGCTGTCGATCGTGCGGTCGTCGACATAGATGTCGTCCTGATAGGCGACGTCCATCAGCTGGTTCCTCGACTTCACCACTCCCGGCCTCTGCGCCAGCGCTTCCAGGATCATGAACTCGGTGACGGTCAGCGTCACTTCCTTTCCGACCCAGCTCACCCGGTGCCGCGCCGGGTCCATGGCCAGCCGGCCGCGGAGGATCCGCGCCGGCTCCGCCGCCGCTTCCTGCGCGCCGGCGGCGAGACTCCGCAGCTCGGTCCGCCTCAGGATCGCCCGGATCCGCGCGATCAGCAGCCGCTGCGAGAAGGGCTTGGCGATGTAATCGTCGGCGCCCATGGCGAGGCCCAGCGCCTCGTCCAGCTCCTCGTCCTTCGACGTGAGGAAGATGACGGGAAGGTCGCTCTTCTCGCGCAGGCGGCGGAGCAGCTCCATCCCGTCCATCCGCGGCATCTTGACGTCGAGCACCGCCAGGTCGGGCGGATTGTCGACCATCGCCCTGAGCGCGGCCTCGCCGTCCGAATAGAGGCGCGTGGCATAGCCTTCGGCCTGCAGGGCGATCGAGACCGAGGTCAGGATGTTGCGGTCATCGTCGACCAGGGCGATCGTTGTCGACATTTCAGCAGTTCTTACTGGAGCGGTCACGAGGGCGCTACCCTTTGACGCCCCAACCCTTGACGCCAACCTTTGACGGGAGACGGGCGCTCCACTATGCGGGCGGCGAACCGGAAAGGCGGCGTGGGCCGGCCTTGTCGCTGAAAAATTTTGGAGAAGACGTCGTGGCCAATCGCGTCCCGTCCTGCGGTCTTGCCGATCAGGGCATCATCACCCCCGCCGAGGTCAACTGGAACCTGCAGACGCCGCAGCTCGTCGAGGAAGCCTTGCGCCGCGGCGAGGGCCTGCTCGCCAAGGACGGGCCTCTGGTCGTGCGCACCGGCAAGCATACCGGCCGCTCCGCTCAGGACAAGTTCGTCGTCCGCGACGCGGAGACCGACGGCACGATCTGGTGGGACAATAACAAGGCGATGTCCTCCGACCATTTCGCAACGCTGAAAGCCGATTTCCTGGCGGCTTTGGGCGAGAAGGAGACGTTGTTCGTCGCCGATCTCTACGGCGGGTCGCAGCCGGAGCACCGCGTCCGCGTCCGCGTGATCAACGAGCTCGCCTGGCACAATCTCTTCATCCGCACCCTGCTGGTCCGCCCGGAGGCCGAGGACCTTCCCGGCTTCGCGCCCGAATTCACGATCATCGACCTGCCGACCTTCCGCGCCACGCCGGAACGGCACGGCTGCCGCTCGGAGACGGTGATCGCCGTCAACTTCACCGAGAAGCTGATCCTGATCGGCGGCACGTCCTATGCCGGCGAGATGAAGAAGTCCGTCTTCACCATCCTCAACTACCTGCTCCCCGCCGAGGGGGTGATGCCGATGCACTGCTCGGCCAATATCGGCCCGAAGGGCGACACCGCCGTCTTCTTCGGCCTGTCCGGGACCGGCAAGACGACCCTGTCGGCCGATGCGAGCCGGACCCTGATCGGCGACGACGAGCATGGCTGGTCCGACACCGCCGTCTTCAACTTCGAGGGCGGCTGCTATGCCAAGATGATCCGCCTCTCGCCCGAGGCGGAGCCCGAGATCTTCGCGACGACCAAGCGCTTCGGCACGGTGCTCGAAAACGTCGTGATGGATCCGGATACGCGCGAGCTCGACCTCGACGACGCCGCTTATGCCGAGAATACGCGCGGCGCCTATCCGATCGAGTTCATCGCCAATTGCTCGCGCGAGAATATGGGCCCGGTGCCGCAGAACATCGTCATGCTGACCGCCGACGCATTCGGCGTGCTGCCGCCGATCGCCCGGCTGACGCCCGACCAGGCGATGTACCATTTTCTCTCCGGCTACACCGCCAAGGTCGCCGGCACCGAGATCGGCGTCACCGAGCCGGAGGCAACCTTCTCGACCTGCTTCGGAGCGCCGTTCATGCCGCGCCATCCGTCCGTCTACGGCAATCTGCTCAAGGAGCGGATCGCGAAGGGCAACGTCTCCTGCTGGCTGGTCAATACCGGCTGGACCGGCGGCAAATACGGAATCGGCAAGCGCATGCCGATCCGCGAGACGCGGGCCCTGCTCAACGCCGCGCTCGACGGCAGCCTCAACCACGCCCAGTTCCGGACCGACGAGAATTTCGGCTTCGAAGTGCCGGTCGCGGTGCCCGGCGTCGACAGCTTCATCCTGAACCCGCGCGACACCTGGGCGGACAAGGCCGATTTCGACGCGACCGCGGCGAAGCTGGTGAAATTGTTCATCGACAATTTCGCCAAGTTCGAAGCCCATGTCGACCAAGGCGTGAGGGAAGCCGCACCGACGGCCGCCTGACGCCCAAGTCTCCCCTCCCTTCAAGGGAGGGGATCGAGGGGTGGGTGGCGCCGGGGGCGAGGGCGCAAGAGGAGAGCCGAAGCGCCATCGAGGCGCTCCGCCTCTGACCCACCCCCGGCCCCTCCCTCGAAGGGAGGGGAGAAGCACAGGGAGCGCGTCGGCGGGGGCCGGCGTGCTCCCTTTCTTTTTGGCCTTCTCTTTGCTGGAAAACGAAATGACCGAGGACCTTCCACCGCGCCCGTTCGCCAGCGATGCGGCGGTGCGCCATATCGGCGAGGGGCTGCTCGCCCGCAGCCTCGCCCGCGCCGAATGGACCCACGAGGCCCATCTCGCCGCGACCTTGTGGCTCATCGTCGAGCGCCCGGACGTCTGCCCGGAGCGCGACCTGCCGGACATCATCCGCCGCTTCAACGAGAGCGTCGGCGGCGTCAACGACGCGATTCAGGGCTATCACGAGACGATCACCCAGTGCTTCGTCGCGGGCATCCGCTTGTTCCTCGCGCGGACGCCGCCGGACCTGCCTCTGGCCGGGAAGGTGAACGCGCTCCTCCAGGCGCCGGAGGGACGGCGCGACTGGCCGCTTCGCTTCTACAGCGCCGCGCGCCTCTTCTCGGTCGAGGCCCGACTCGGCCGGTGCGAGCCCGACCTCGCACCGCTTTTGCCTTTCCAGCCGGCGCCCCAGCCGCCAAGGTGAGGCCATGAATCCGCGCTTCTTGCTCCTCGCCGGCCTCGCTTTTCTCCTCGCCGCCGCGGCGCCGTTCGAGCCCGCCCATATCGGCACCCGCATCGTCTACCGTCATGCGGCCCTGATCGACGGCACCGGCGCGGCGCCGCGGGCGGACATGGCGGTGGTGACGGACGGCGAGCGGATCGCCGCGGTGCTGCCCGACCGGGCGCTGCGGCCGGCGCAGCTGGCCGGCGCCGAGCAGGTCGACCTCAGCGGCCGCTATCTGCTTCCCGGCCTCGTCGACAGCCACCAGCATCTGGCGACGCCGCCCGACCGGCCGGCCGCCGAGGCCTCGCTCCGCCGCGACGTCTATAGCGGCGTCACCGCGATCCGCGACATGGCCGACGATCTGCGCCAGATCGGCGATCTCGCCCGCGCCGCCCGCGTCGGCGAGATCCCGTCGCCCGACATCTATTATGCGGCGCTGATGGCCGGCCCGAGCTTCTTCGAGGATGCCCGCACCCAGGCCGCCGCCGAAGGCGCCGATGCCGGCCACGTCCCCTGGATGCAGGCGATCGACGACCGGACCGACCTGCCGCTGGCCGTGGCCATGGCCCGCGGCACCTCGGCGAGCGCGATCAAGATCTACGCCAATCTGCCCGGCGCGCTGGTCGCGGCGATCGCCAGGGAGGCGCACCGCCAGGGCATCCCGGTCTGGGCGCATGGCATGGTCTTTCCGGCGACGCCGGAGGAGGTGGTGGGCGCCGGCGTCGATACCGTCTCCCATAGCTGCTATCTCGCCTATCAGCCGATGGCGCGGCGCCCGGATTCCTACCAGCACCGCTTTCCCGTCGACGTCTCCCTGTTCGAGAGCGGCGACAATCCGGTCATGGCCTCGCTGTTCGCCGAAATGCACCGCCGCGGCACCATCCTCGACGCCACGCTCCGCGTCTATGAGGGGGTGGAAGCGGCCGCGCGGCTGGCCGGCAAGCCGCCCCAATGCACCCTGGCGCTGGCGGCGCGGCTCACCAACCAGGCCTGGCGCGCGGGTGTACCCATCTCCACTGGAACCGACGGCGAGACGCCGCGCGATTATCCATGGCCGGCCGTGTTCGACGAGTTCGAGCTGCTCGCCGGTCCCGCCGGCCTGCCGCCCGCGGCGGTGATCCGCGCCGCCACGCTCACCGGCGCCGAGGCGATGGGCCGGCAGCGGGACATGGGCAGCGTCGAGCCGGGCAAGCTCGCCAATCTGGCCGTCCTCGCCAGGAACCCGCTCGACGACGTCCGCAACCTGCGCAGCGTGGTGCTGACCGTGAAGCGCGGCCGCCGCTTCGCGCGCGCCGATTACGCCCCCGAGCCCGCCCATGTCCGCTGACCGCCGTACCTTCCTTGCCGCGGGCGCCGCCGCCCTGCTGACCGCGGCCGGTCCGGCGCGGCCGTCCGGGCGCGACATGCTGGTCGTCAATGCGCTGGGTGGGCTCGACGACCCCAATCTCTGGCCGGAGGACATGTCCGGCGCCGGCGTCGGCGGCATCGTCCGCGGCCCGCTCGCGCCCCGCATCCTCGCCGACGCCCATGCCTCCGGGATGAACGCGGTCAACGTCACCCTCGGCTATGTCGCGGGGCCGATGGAGCCGTTCGAGCACACGATCGCCGACATCGCCGCCTGGGAGGCGCGCCTCCGCATCCATTCGCGCGACCTGCTCAAGGTGCTGACCGTCGCGGACATCCTGCGGGCGAAGCGGGAGAGGCGGATCGGGATCATCTACGGCGTCCAGAATGCGGCCATGCTGGGCGACAAAGCGGAGCGGGCCGACCTCTTCGCCGATCTCGGCCTGCGCATCGTCCAGCTCACCTACAATCCCGCCAACGCCCTTGGCGACGGCTCGATGGCGCCCGGCAATCGCGGCCTCACCCCGTTCGGGCATGAGGGGGTGGCGCGGCTCAACGCCAACCGGCTGATGGTCGACCTCTCCCATAGCGGCGAGCGCACCTGCCTCGACGCCGCCCGCGCCTCCAGCCAGCCCATCTCGATCAACCATACCGGCTGCCGGGCGCTGGTCGACCTGCCGCGCAACAAGAGCGACGAGGAGCTCCGCCTCGTCGCCTCGCGCGGCGGCTTCGTCGGCATCTACTTCATGCCCTTCCTCAACCGCACCAGCGTCGCCAGCGCCGAGGACGTGGTCGCCCATATCGACCATGCGGTGAGGATCTGCGGCGAGGACCATGTCGGCATCGGCACCGACGGCGGCACCACCGGCGTCGACGACATGGCCGCCTATCGCGGCCATGTCGCGAAGCAGGTCGCCGACCGCAGGAAAGCCGGGATCGGCGCCGCCGGCGAGAATCCGGACACTCTGCCCTTCGTCGCCGACCTGCAGGGGCCCGGCCAGTTCCGCCGCCTCGCCGACCTGCTTCGCCGCAAGGGTTATGGCGAACGGCGGATCGAGAAGATCATGGGCCTCAACTTCCTCGCCTTCGCCCGCGAGGTGTGGGGGGCGTGACGGGGAGGGATCTGCTCGTCGTCTCGCGCGAGGAGGTGGTCGAGCATCTCGGCTACGGCATCTGCATCCCCCTGATGCGCGAGGCGATGATCGCCCTCTCCACCGGCAGGACCCGCCAGCTCCTCCGCGCGATCCTCGACCTCGAGGGCGGCCGCGCCTTCGGCGTCATGCCGGGCGCGATGGAGCAGGCGTTCGGCGCGAAGCTGATCAGCGTCTTCCCCGGCACCGGCCCCGGCACCTTCGGTGCGCCGTCGCACCAGGGTTTCGTCGCCTTGTTCGATCCCGAGACGGGCGCACCCGCCGCCATCCTCGACGCCTCCGAGATCACCGGCATCCGCACCGCCGCCGCTTCGGCCGCGGCGACCGAGGCGCTCGCCCGTCCCGACGCGCGCCGCCTTGCCATTCTCGGCACCGGCGAGCAGGCGCTCCGCCACGGCGAGGCGATCGCCGCGGCGCGGCCGCTGGCAAGGGTGACGATCTGGGGCCGGTCGCCGGAGAAGGCGCGGGCCCTGGCCGCCCGCCTGGGCGCGGAGGTCGCCGCCAGCGCCGAAGCGGCGGTCGCCGAAGCCGACATCATCTGCACCGTCAGCGGCGCCTCCGAGCCGATCCTGCGCGGTTCATGGGTTCGGGACGGCACCCATGTCAACGTCGTCGGATCGAGCCGCGCCGGTCCGGTCGAGATCGACACCGCGCTCGTCCGTCGCGCCCGCTTCTTCGCCGATCATGAGGAGGGCGTGCGCCGCCAGGGCGCCGAATTCCTCGCCGCCGTCGCCGAAGGCGCGGTGGGCGAGGATCATTTGCTCGGCGAGATCGGCCAGGTCTTCGCCGGCACCCTCGCCGGACGGACCGGCGCGGCGGACGTCACCATCTACAAGTCGCTCGGCAGCATCGTCCAGGATCTCGCCGCCGGCTGGTATCTCTGCCGCCGGGCCGCCGAACAGGGGTTCGGGACGCGCATTCCCTTCTGAAATCCGAAAGCCTATGCATCCATTCCGTCAGCGGTACGTTTTTCCCGCGAGCGCAACCCCGATCGATGGAGACGAAGCATGGCCGACCTCAGCCGTATCCGTGAGCATATGGAAGTGATCGGCGCCGACGGCGTCCATCTCGGCACGGTCGACAAGGTCGACGGCGACCGCATCAAGCTGATCAAGGCCGATAGCGGCGCGCATTCCGACCACCATCATTACGTCTCCGGCGGCCTCGTCGCCGATATCGAGGGCGACAAGGTCCGGCTGTCCGCCAATGGCGACGTCGCCGTCCTGCTCGAGGAGGAAGAGGATGGCAGCGGCCTCGGCGAGAACGGCCTGTTCAGCTGGCGCAATATCGGCATCGGCGCGGCGGCGGTGGCCGGAGTCGCGGCGGCGGCCGGCGCGGCGACCCTGGTCCGCGGCCGCAGCTCCGGCGGCGCCAAGTCCGGGGGCAAGGGAAAGAGCAAGACGAAAGCCTGAGCAGGCTGCGATCAGAAGCATCGCTTCCAGCTCAGGATTGCTTCGTGGTCGCGTTCCATAGCGCGGAAAACCGGTAACCCGCTTTTCCGCATCACGCCCTGAGCCTTCTATTCCCCTTCGGGCAGGAGTCGTTGCGCCTCGGGAGCGGCAAGCGACTCGGGCTCGACCAGCAGGCAGGTGCCCTGGGCGCCGACGATCCGGACCCGCGTCCCGGCTTCGCTGTCGGGGCCGCGGCAGTTCCAGACGCCGTCCCCCACCTTGACCCGTCCTTCGCCATGGGCGATCGGCGCGACGACGGTGACCGTCCGGCCGATCAGCCGGGCGCCGCGGTCGTTGAGCAGGGGATCGGCCGTGGCAACCGGATGGGCCGCATACCAGCGCCGCCCGGCATAGACGCAAGCGATCGCCAGCAGCGCGAACAGGACGAACTGAAAGGCGATGGCGACGCCGAAGACCATGGTCAGGAGCCCGGTCCCGGCCGCCGCGGCCGCGATCCAGATCAGGAAGAGGCCGGGGGCGATCAGCTCGGCAATGCCGAGCGCGGCGGCGGCGATCAGCCAGAGCCAGTGCGGCTCGACCGGGGTCACGATTGGGCGCCGCCCTCGAACGGCCCCTTGCGCCTGGCCGGCGGCGAAGCGGGCAGGGCGCCGGGGTCACCACCGCCACTGGGGCCGCTCGCGCTGCCGCCGCCGCGTCCGAACGCCTCGCGCGCGATCTCGCCGATCCCGCCGAGCGTACCGATCAGCTGCGTCGCCTCGATCGGGAAGAGGATGGTCTTGGCGTTGGGCGAGCGCGCGAACATGCCGACCGCCTCGACATATTTCTGGGCGATGAAATAATTGATCGCCTGGGACGATCCCTTCTCGATCGCCTCCGACACCAATTGCGTCGCCTTCGCCTCGGCCTCGGCGGCGCGCTCGCGGGCCTCGGCGCTGCGGAAGGCGGCCTCGCGCGTGCCTTCCGCCTGCAGGATCTGCGACTGCTTCTCGCCCTCGGCCTTGAGGATGGCCGAGGCGCGCAGGCCCTCGGCTTCAAGGATCACGGCGCGCTTCTCGCGCTCCGCCTTCATCTGCCGTCCCATGGCGTTGACGATGTCGGCCGGCGGCCGGATGTCGCGCACCTCGACGCGGGTGATCTTGACCCCCCAGGCCTCGGTCGCCTGGTCGACGACGCTGAGCAGGCGGGCGTTGATCTCGTCGCGCTTCGACAGGGTCTCGTCGAGGTCCATCGAGCCCATCACCGTGCGCAAATTGGTGGTCGAGAGCTGCATGATCGCGGTGTAGAGGTCTGACACCTCATAGGCGGCCTTGGCGGCGTCGAGCACCTGGAAGAAGACGACGCCGTCGACCGCGACCATCGCATTGTCCTTGGTGATGATCTCCTGGCCCGGAATGTCGAGCACCTGCTCCATCATGTTCACCTTCCGCCCGACCCGATAGAAGAAGGGCATGTAGAAGTTGAAGCCGGGCTGGGCGACGGTGGTGAAGCGGCCGAAATGTTCGATCGTATAATGATAGCCTTGGCGGACGATCTTGATGCTCGACATGAGGAACATGATCACGAGGAGCGCGAGAATGAGGACGCCGATCAATGCCATTTCCGAAAAGCCCCTCCCCGGGCGATGATCGCTTTATCATGTAGACAAACGGGTCCGCTTCCAAGCAAATTCGGATCATGTCCGCACCCCCCGATCTGCGCCTCTGCCGCTCGCTCCTGTTCCTTCCCGCCTCGAACGAAAGGGCGATCGAGAAAGCGCGGCAGCTCCCCGCCGACATGGTCGTGCTCGACCTCGAAGATGCGGTGAAGCCGGAGGACAAGGCGCGCGCCCGCGCCGCCGCGGTCGAGGCGGTTCGCCGGCCTTTCCCCGGCCTCGCCGCCATCCGGATCAACGCGAAGGAGCGTTGGTACGCCGCCGATCTCGAAGCGGTCGCCGGCTGCGCCGCCGATTTCCTCGTCTATCCGATGACCGCCGCGCCGGAGGAGATCGGGCGAGTCGCGGCGGCGACGGGCAAGCCGGTGCTGGCGATGGTCGAGACGGCGAAAGGCGTGCTCGCCGCGCCGGCGATCGCGCGCGAGGCGGCCGGGCTGGTCGCCGGCACCAACGATCTCGCCGCCGATCTCGGCCTGCGCCCCGGCCATGCGCGGCCGGCGCTCCGCACTGCGCTGCAGACGATCCTGCTCGCCGCCCGCGCCGCCGGCATCGCCGCCTTCGACGGCGTCTACAACCGGCTCGAGGACGAGGCCGGCCTCGCCGCCGAATGCGAGGAGGGGAGGAGCTTCGGCTTCGACGGCAAGTCGCTGATCCACCCGAACCAGATCGGGACCGCCAACCGCCTGTTCAGCCCTCCACCCGAGGAGGTGGAGGCCGCCCGCCGCCTGATCGCGGCCGCGACCGGCGGCGCCGAGCGCTGGGAAGGCGAGATGATCGAGCGCATGCATGTCGAGCAGGCGCATTTCGTGCTGGCCAAGGCGCGGAGCTGAGTCGGGCCGGGGCGCGCATTGGCCGCGGCTCAGCGCGTCGTCGGGTCCCAGGGCCAGGGCCGTACGCGTCGACAGCCGGAATGTCGCAACCGCAGGCTGGCGCCGACCTCCTCGGCGTCGACGCTGTGGCCGACATGACAGACGAACTCGTCAGCCCGGAAAAACGCCATCCCCACCCTTCCGTCGGCGGAGCGGAATTCGACCTGGGCCCGAAGCGTGTAAGCAGAGGCGGTGTAAATGACGTCGGTAATTGTCGCGCGGGTGGCGTGCGGCGGTTGATCGGGGAGGAATGCGAGAGCCCCGATCAACAGGAAAAACACAATCAGTGTCCCATACAGGATGGCTTTGGCAGCCGGCGCGCATCATCCTGCGGAGCTGCCAGCCACCGGCCGACGCGGCAAGTCGGACGATAGATGGATCAGTTCGCGCCGTCCGGTGCGTTGTCGGGGTCTGTCGGGGGACGACTTCCCGCGACCCAGGTATGGTCCTCTTCGATGAACGTGCGAACGGGACGGCCGCGAGAATCCGTCGCCGGTCTGTAACGGAAGCGCTTTTCTATGAGCCGGCAGGTGGTTTGATCGAGCTCGGCATTCCCGCTGGACTCGATGACCGCGCAGGCTGTGGCGTGCCCGTCTATCTCCACGGCATAACGCACAGCCACGGTCCCGCCGATGCCGGCTTGTCTCGCGCCGGGCGGATAATCCGAATCCTTCACTCGCCCCTTCAGCCAGCGCGGCGGGGTGCCGTCGCCCGTGCCGCCGCCGCCGCCGCCATTGCCGCCATTGCCGCTGCCGGTGCCGTTGCCCAGGCCGCCGCTGCCGGTCCCGGGGCCGCGGATGTCGGCCGCCCCCGCCGACGGGGCGCTGCCGGGGCCCGCGATCGGCGCGGCCGCGATCGGCGGCGGCACGGGCAGCGGCATCGGCGGCGGCGGCGGCACGACGATCTCGGTCGGCTTGGCCCGGAGGTTCGGCGGCGAGGCGGCGCCTTCCTTTTGCGGCGTCCGCTTCGGCGGCGGCACGATCTTTTTCTGGGGGGGAAGGGGCCGTTCCGGGAGGAGGCCGACGAGCTGGAGCGGGTCGCTGACGGCAGTCGGCGGCCTGACGCCGAGCCCGACGAGCAGCGCATAAGCCAGCGCGCCTTCGAACAGGGCGGCGGCGAGCACGGCCTTGATGCGGTCGTTCTTCCGCGGGTCGGACAGGTCCATGATCATGGCGAAACCTCAAGCAACGCAACGGCTTACTGGCACGGCGAGGTTGAACCTCGCCTTGACGGGCCGCCGGGCCTGGGTTCAGCGCCTCGGCGGCTTGGGCCTGTTGCCCGAACGCCCGCCGGGCGCTCCGGGTCCGCCGGGCCTGCCGCCCGGTCGCGGGCCGCGGCCCTGGGGATTGGGCCGCCGCGATCCCTCGGCGCCCGTATCGCGGCGCGGCGGCGGGTTGCGCGGCGGCGGCGACTGACCGGGGGACACCGAATAGCCTTCCTTCAGCAGCCGCGTGAACGCCGCGCGGACGCTCGCCGTGATGCTTGACTGCACTTCGGCCGGCAGATCGGCGAAGGTCGTGTTCGCGTGCAGGGCGTTGAGGTCCCGCACTAGATTGTTCGGCAGCCCTTTCGACGCCGACTTCAGCGCCGCGATCGAATCGAGCACGGCGGAGAAAAGGATTTCCTGCATCACATCGGTCGCGGACTTGGTCATGGGGCCTGCCTTAGAGACTCCGCCTCGCCCTGTCTCGACGGATCGAACGGATGGGGACGGCAGGCCGTGTTCCGGCGGTGGAACGTAATCTCCGCTCCATGTGTTCCTTGGTTGCCAGATCGAGAGAAGGAGTCATCATGCGTAAGCTCGTCCTTGCCATCACCGCCGCGACCGTGGCGTTGCCGGTGGCCATCCCGACGCCCGCCGATGCGGCGCGTCACCGCACCCACCATTATTATTACCGCACCTGCAATCGCCACAGCGGCACGACCGGCGCGCTCGTCGGCGGCGGCGCCGGCGCGCTCGTCGGCCATGCCGTCACCGGTCACGGCCTGGCGGGTCCGATCATCGGCGGCGTCGGCGGCGCCCTGCTCGGTCGGCACATCGATCGCCGCCGCGGCCGCTACGCCTGCTGACCGGACGGAATGGGGAAATTCCCGCTCCGCGGTGCCCTCGGTGCCGCGGAGCGGCCGGGCGCGCGATTCGCGGCCATGACGGCTTGCCAGTCCGGGCGCCGTTGCACTAAGCGACGGGATGGCCCTCCGCCTTCGCGCAGCCCCTCCTGAATCGCCTCGTCAAGCGGCCGGTGCGTCCGGCCGCACGGCGTGTTTCGCGGCATGCGGACGGCCTTTTATCGCCATTGCCGCAGCCATGAGACAAGATTGATGGAAATCCCCCTCGGCCTGACCTTCGACGACGTCCTGCTGACCCCGGCCGAATCCTCCGTGCTGCCGAGCCAGGCGGACGTGCGGACCCGGGTGACGAAGGAGATCGGCCTGAGCATCCCGATCATCTCCTCGGCCATGGACACCGTCACCGAGGCGCAGATGGCGATCGTCATGGCGCAGCTCGGCGGACTCGGCGTCCTCCACCGCAACCTCGACATCGAGGAGCAGGCGGCGGCGGTGCGGGCGGTGAAAAGGTTCGAGAGCGGCATGGTGGTCAATCCGATCACCGTCTCGCCGGACCAGACCCTCGCCGACGCGCTCGAGCTGATGGCCCGGCACCGCATCTCCGGCATTCCGGTCACCGAGAAGAGCGGCCGGCTGGTCGGCATCATCACCAATCGCGACGTCCGCTTCGCCGAGAACCCGCTGCAGCCGGTCTCGGAGCTGATGACCAGCGAGAATCTGGTCACCGTCGGCCCCGAAGTCACCCAGGAGGAGGCGCGGCGCCAGCTGCACCAGCGCCGGATCGAGAAGCTGCTCGTCGTCGACGAGGACCGGCGCTGCATCGGCCTGATCACGGTCAAGGATATCGAGAAAGCGGTCACCTATCCCAACGCCACCAAGGATGGCTCCGGCCGGCTGCGCGTCGCCGCCGCCACCACCGTCGGCGACAAGGGCTTCGAGCGCAGCCGCGCCCTGATCGAGGCGGAATGCGACCTGATCGTGATCGACACGGCGCACGGCCATAATCGCGACGTCGCCATCGCGGTCGAGCGCGTTCGGGCGCTGTCGAACCGGGTCCAGATCGTCGCCGGCAACGTCGCCACCGCCGAGGCGACCCGCGCCCTCATCGCCGCCGGCGCCGACGGGGTGAAGGTCGGCATCGGCCCCGGCTCGATTTGCACCACCCGGGTCGTAGCCGGCGTCGGCGTGCCCCAGCTCACCGCCATCCTCGAGGCGGCCGGGGAGGCGGCGAAGACCGACACGCCGATCATCGCCGACGGCGGCCTCCGCACCTCCGGCGACATCGCCAAGGCGCTCGCCGCCGGCGCGTCGACGGTGATGGTCGGGTCGCTGCTCGCCGGCACCGAGGAAGCGCCCGGCGAGACCTTTCTCTACCAGGGCCGCTCCTACAAATCCTATCGCGGCATGGGGTCGGTCGGCGCGATGGCGCGCGGCTCGGCGGATCGCTATTTCCAGCAGGACATCAAGGACCAGCTGAAGCTCGTGCCCGAGGGGATCGAGGGGCAGGTGCCGTATAAGGGGCACGCCAAGGACGTGATCCACCAGCTGGTCGGCGGCGTCAAAGCGGCGATGGGCTATACCGGCTCCGCCACGATTCCCGAGCTGAAGGAGCGCGCCCGCTTCGTCCGCATCACCAATGCCGGCCTTCGCGAGAGCCACGTCCACGACGTGTCGATCACGCGCGAAGCGCCCAACTACCCGCGCTAGATGCTTCCCGCCGCCCGCATTCAGGCGGCGATCGAGATCCTCGATCAGGTGATCGGCGCCGCCCGCGACGGCGGCCCCGCCGCCGACACCTTGATCGCGCGCTATTTCGCCACCCGCCGCTATGCCGGCTCGAAAGACCGCCGCGCTGTCCGCGAGCTCGTCTACCGCGCGATCCGCGGCGCGGCCGAACGGCCGGATTCGGGGCGGGCGGCGATGCTCGCGGTCGCCGCCGAGGAGCCGGAGCTGCTCGCCTCGTTCGACGGCTCGCCCCACGGGCCGGTGCCGCCGGAGCCCGACGAGCTGCGCGCACCGGGCGATCCGTCGCCGGTGCCCGCCTGGCTGGTCGGCAGGCTCGATCCGGCCATCGCTGCGGACGAGCTTCCGGCCCTGCTCGGCAGGGCGCCGCTCGACCTGCGGGTCAATCGCCTCAAGGGCTCGCGCGAGGAGGCGCTGGCGCAATTGCCGGAGGCGGCGTCGACCCCGCTTTCGCCGCTCGGCCTCCGCCTGCCCGACGGCTTTCGCGTCGAGGAGGCTGGGGCGTGGCAGTCCGGCCTGGTCGAGATCCAGGACGAGGGCAGCCAGCTCCTCTCGCTCGCCTGCGCCGCGGCGCCGGGCATGACCGTTCTCGACCTTTGCGCCGGCGCCGGCGGCAAGACGCTCGCGCTCGCCGCCGAGATGGCGAACCGGGGCCGCCTCGCCGCGTCCGACACCGACCGCTCGCGCCTGTCGCGCATGGCGCCCCGGCTCCAGCGCGCCGGGGCGACGATCGTCGAGCCGCGCCTGCTCGATCCGGGACGGGAGCGCGCGGCGCTCGACGATCTCGCCGGCGCCGTCGACCTGGTCCTGGTCGACGCACCCTGCTCGGGCACCGGCACCTGGCGGCGCAATCCGGAGCTGCGCTGGCGGCTGACGCCGGAGCGGCTCGACCGCTTCGTCAGGATCCAGGCCTCGCTGCTCGACCTGGCGGGCGCTTTGGTCCGGCCCGGCGGCCATATCGTTTACGCCGTCTGCTCGACCCTCACCAACGAGGGACGGCGCCAGGCCGAATCCTTTTCGGGCCGTTCAGCCATGGTTCCGGAAGAGATCGCCATCGGCTTCGGACGGGCCGCCGGTCCGGGGCGCCTGCTCACCCCGGGGCATGACGGCACCGACGGCTTTTTCGTCGCACGCTGGAAGGCGCCATGCTAAGTCCGGCTGCGACCGACCCATGGAGAATTTGATGCGCCTCACCCCGATCGCCCTTTCCGCCGCGATCATGCTCGCCACCGTCGCCAGCGCCGGTTTCTCGCAAAAGCCCGACGACCAGATCGACGCGCGCTCGGTCGCGCTGACCCAGCAGGCGCAGGCGCTCACTGCCCAAGGCCGTTATGGCGACGCGACCGACCTGCTCGAAAGCGCGCTCGCGGTCGATCCCCGCAACCGCGCCGCCTATATCGGCCTCGCCCGGGCCGCCCAGGGCGAGAAGCTGCCGGGCAAGGCGATCAAATTCTATTTCGAGGCGCTGAAGCTCGAGCCGAACGACGTCAACGCCCTTGCCGGCCAGGGCGAAGCCCTGGTCCAGCGCGGCGCCGTCACCCGCGCCAGGCAGAATCTGGACCGGATCCGCACCCTCTGCCGCAGCGCCTGCCCGCAGGCGACGCAGCTGGCGGCGGTGATCGCCAAGGGCCCGCCCGTCGACGTGGTCACCGCCCAGCGCCCGACCGTGCCGACGCCGCAGCATAATTAGACATTGTCACTGTCGGTTTGAACCTGCTCCCCGGCCCTCGGCGTCCATCGCCCGCGCCACGGCCACGAACTCCTCGACGCTGAGCGTTTCGGCCCGCCGCTGCGCATCGATCTCCACGGTCGCGAGCGCCTCCAGCGCGCCGGGGAGGCCCTTGAGGCTCTGGCGCAGCATCTTGCGGCGCTGGCCGAAGGCGGCGGCGGTGAGCCGTTCGAGCGTCGCCGCCCGCACGCCCTCGGGCGCGGCCCTGGGGAGGATGTGGACCACCGCCGACATCACCTTCGGCGGCGGCACGAAGGCGGAGCGGTGCACCTTCATCGCGATCCGCGCCTCGCTCCGCCATTGGGCGAGCACGGCGAGGCGCCCGTAAGCCGCGGTCCCGGGCCGGGCGACGATCCGCTCGGCGACCTCCAGCTGGAACATCAGGGTGAGCGAGGCCCACCAGGGCGGCCAGGCCTCGCCGCCGAGCCAGCGGACGAACAAAGCGGTGCCGACATTATAGGGGAGGTTGGCGACGATATGGGCGCCGCTCCCGGCTTCCGCGGCCTCGTCCACCGCCAGCGCATCGCCCGCGATCAGCCGCAGCCGGCCTTGGGCGGCCTCCTGGAGCTCGGCCAGCGCCGGCAGGCAGCGCCGGTCCCGCTCGACCGCGACCACCTCCGCGCCGGCGCGCAGCAGGGCCCGGGTGAGGCCTCCCGGGCCGGGCCCGACCTCATAGGCGCGCCGGCCGGCGAGGTCGCCCGGCACCTTCGCGATCCGGTCGAGAAGCTGCTCGTCGAGCAGGAAATTCTGCCCCAAGGCCTTAGACGCATTGAGCCCGTGCCGGGCGATGACCTCGCGCAGCGGCGGCAATTGCCGAAGGGGGGAAGCGCCCGTGTCCGAAGCCGCGTTCACGCGGCGGCGAGGCGCTCGGCGCAGCCCGCTGCCATTTTGAGCGCCGCGATCATCGCCCCCGGTTCGGCCCGGTCCTGCCCCGCGATCGCGAAAGCGGTGCCGTGATCGGGCGAGGTGCGGATGATCGGCAGGCCGAGCGTCATGTTGACGCCGTCGTCGAAATGGAGGGTCTTCAGCGGCACCAGGGCCTGGTCGTGATAGAGGCAGAGGGCCGCGTCATAGGTCCGCCGCATCCGCTCGTGGAACAGCGAATCGGCCGGATGCGGGCCGGTGATGTCCGCTTCCTCCTCGCGCAGCCGCTCGATCGCCGGCATGACGATGTCGATCTCCTCCCGGCCGAGCGCGCCGTTCTCGCCGGCATGGGGGTTGAGGCCGGCGACGGCGAGCCGCGGCCGCTCCAGCCCGAACAGCCGCCTCAAGGCGCGGATCGTGGTCCGCCCCTTGGCGACGATCAACTCGCTCGTCAGCAGGTCCGGCACGGCGCGGAGCGGAACGTGGGTGGTGACCGGCACGGTGCGCAGGCTCGGCCCGGCCAGCATCATCGCCACCATGTCGCCGGAGATCCCGCAGCGCTCGGCGATGAACTCGGTCTGGCCGGGGTGGACGAAGCCGACGGCATAAAGCTGCGCCTTCGAAACCGGGCCGGTCACCATCGCGCAGGCGGCGCCGGAACGGGTCAGCCCGACCGCGAGCTCGAGCGCGTGCAGCGCATTATGCGCGCCCTCCAGCGTCGGATGGCCGGGCCGCGACGATTCGCCGCCGTCGACGCGGATCACCGGCAGCGCGTCGTCGAAGCAGGCCGAAGCCTCGCCCGGATCGGAGATGGCGCGGACCGGGCCGTCCCACACCGCCGCCACCGCCCCGATCGAGCCGACCCCGAAAAAAGGCGAGAGGTTTTCGGACCGGCGGCGCATCCAGGCCTTGGCGCAGATTTCGGGCCCGATCCCCGCCGGATCGCCGAGGGCGACGGCCAAAGGCGAGGGCATGCCTCGCGCCTCAGCGATAATCGACGACGGCGTCGCGGCGAAGGTCGCGGAGATAGCGCCGCGCCCGCAAATTGACCCGTTCCTCGGCCAGCTGGCTGTAGACCTGGTCGTAGGACAAGGCGCCGACCGGCGCCGGATCGTCGCGGCCGCACAGGACGAGGATGCTGATCCGGTCGTTGACGGCGCCGAAGGGCGGCGTCGCCTGGCCGACGGCGAGGGCGAGCAGCGTCTGCTGCAGCGGCGCCGGAAGGTCGCGCACCTTCACCTGGTCGTTGGACACGACTTCGGCGCCGATCTTGGCCGCGGCCGCTTCGGCGCCGCCGCAACCGCCCATATTATGGCCGGTCTGGATCAGCTGCTGGATCTTGGCTTCGGCGTCCGGGCGCGGGGTGTTGGGCGGGAAGATGAGGCTGACCTGCTTCAGGCTGAGCAACGCATCGCGCGGATCGGCGGTCAGGATCTGCCGCGTGTCCTGGACGGCGATGATCGAGAAGCCGCCCGGAATGGCGATCGGATTGCTGACCGTGCCGACGGGCACGGCCCGCACCGCGGCGGCGAGTTGCTCGGGCAGCTGCTCCGGCCGCACCCAGCCGAGGTCGCCGCCGACCGCGGCGGTCGAGGCCTCGGAGAATTGGCGCGCATAAGCGAGGAAGGAGGCGCCGCCGTGCAGCTGCTGGACGATCCGGTCGGCATTGGCGCGCGCCTGGGCCGCCGTCTCCGGCGTCGCCGACAGGAAGATCTCGGAGACTTTATATTCCTGCGCGCCCTTCTGGGCGTTGAGACGGGCGATGATCGACTTCACCTCGTCCTCGCTGATGTTCACGAACGGCTCGATCTTGTGCTGCTGGAGCCGCTGCCAGGACATTTCGCCACGGATCTGGCGCTTGATCGACGTCGCCGAGGAACCGGAGGCGCGGAGGAAGTCGGAGAATTGCTGCGGCGTCTTGTTGAAGCTCTGCGCGTAGCGAGCGAAATAGGCGTCGACCTCGCGCGGCTCGACCTTGATGTCGGCGGCTTCGGCGGCCTGGATCTGGAGGGTTTCGTCGACCAGATTCCTCAGCACCTGGTCGCGCAGGCGCTGCATCTCGTCGGGCTGCACCCGGCCGCCATTGGCGAGGACGATCAGGGCCAGTCGCTGGTCGACGTCGGTCGCGGTGATGACCGAGCCGTTGACGATCGCGGTCGCCTTGCGGATGTCGGTGTTGGTGTCGCCGAGGAAGACCGGATTGGTCGGCAGCTGGAGGTTCGCCGGGCCGGTTCCCACAGCGGGAGCTTGCGGATTGGCGGGTGCAGGCGCGGCAATTCCGGGCGCGGGCGTGGCGCGGGCTGCCGTCGTGCGGGCCGGAGCGGGCGCGGCGCGGGAAGCCGCGGGGCGATTGGACGGGCGCGGCGCGGAGGCCGTCTGGGCGAGCGCGGCGGCCGCGGCGAAGGTGCCGGCCAGCATCAGCGCCGCCCCGTGGAAAGTCCCGAGCTTCATCATTCCTCCAGTGAAAGCAGGGCCGTAGCCTGCCTGAAATTGCCTGAACCGCAGCTTGACGCCCCCGGCACGGGTCTTAGCGCCCGAGGTTCTTGAGCGCCACCCTAAACAGGAAGGTGCTGCCTCGCCTGAGCGCGGTGCTGGTGTCGTAGTCGCGCCGCCAGGTCACGCCCAGCTCCAGGCAGTCGTCGTCGTAATTGATGCCGATGCGGTGGCGGACCGGCTGGAAGCTGTCGGACAGCGAAGCCGGGTCCTGCTGCTTGGTGGTGAGGTCGATCGTGGTCGAGCCGAAGACCGACCAGTAGCGGGCGATCTGGAGGCGGCCGCTGAGGCGGATCTCCTCGCGGTCCGGCAGATCCTCGATCGAGTTGATGTTCCGGTTGAGCTTCAGATACCCGACGATCGCATAGGTGCGGCTGCTGCCGAACACCGCGTCGACCTCGTTGCGGCGCACCGCCAGGCTGGTCTTGTCGATCCGGAAGCGGTGGACCAGCTCGAGCTTGCGGCCGATCCGAACGTTGGTCCGGCCGACCACGTCGGAGAAGCGGTCGGAAAGGCCGGTGCCCGGCGGCAGGATGCTCGGCTTGCTGTTGAGCCGGTAGCTCTGGCCGAGCGTGGTGCGGACGGCGATTCCGGGCAGATCGAGCGCCCAGTCGAAGCCGTAGGTGACGCGCGGCCCGTCCTCCCACCGATCGTAGCCCGGGAAGCGGTTGAGCTCGAACAGGTTCGAATCCTCGAGGTCGACCGAGCGCGCGTCCTCATTGGGAATGGAGAGGTTCCCGGTCGGCGGCGAAGCGACGACCTGGAGCCGCGGCGTCAGCGTCTGGATCCCGCCCATGAACGGCCCGACCAGAGGCCAGCGCAGCTCGGCAGCGGCGGCGGCGATGCCGCGCGCGTGCCAGCCCTCGGTGCCGCGATAGATCGGCGTCGTCGTCAGCAAGGTATCGGTGGTGTGGTAGACGTCGCCGCGAACATAGCCGGTCAGCACCAGCTCCTGCCCCCAGCGCGTAATGCTGCGCCGCTCCCACAAAGCGGAGGCGAAGGCGCGTTGCGTGTCCTGGCCGGCGGTGCGCAGGATGGCGAGGCTGTTCGCCTGCAGCTGCAGCCGCCCGCCGAAGAGCGGCCCCGGCAGCCGCCAGCGCGCGTCGATCGCCGGCAGGACGAGCGGCTGCTGGCCGCCGACATCGGTGGTGCGCAGGCCCTGAAAGGCCCAGCCGGCGATCGAGATATAGCTGTTGTCGTCGATCCGCTCGGCATTGACGACCGAGCGCAGCCGGACGTCGCGGGAGATGTCGTAACGCCGGAGGAAGGTCTTGTCGGTGGTGTAGCGGCCGGCGAAGGTGACCGACCAATAGGGATCGAGCTGGAACCGCCCATTGCCCTCGACATAGCCGCGGAGGCCGCTCCGCGCGGTCTGGATCGCATTGTTGACCGGGTCGATGTCGATCCAGTCGCCGCTGGTGACGTAGCCGTTCAGCTGGAAGGCGCCGAGATGGGTCACCTGCCGATACTGGGCTTCCAGCATCGGCAGCACGCCGGTGAAGATATGGGGCGTGATCGTCGCGTCGCGGTTCGGCGCGATCCGCACATAATAAGGCGCCGACAGCTCGAGCCCGTTGCGCGAGCTCAGGCGGATTTCCGGGACGAGCAGGCCGCTGCCGCTCTCGCCTTGGCCGTCGGGGTGGGACAGGAAGGGCAGGGCGATGAGCCGCGCCCCGAACAGCTGCAGCGAGGCGCCCTTGTAATGGATGCGGTGCTTATAGGGGTCGTGGACGACCTTGACGGCATTGATCTGCCAGGTCGGGTTCTTCGGGCAGCCGGTCGGGCTGAGCACGGCGCAGGGCGAATAAGCGGCGCGGTAGAGGGTGATGTAGCCGTCCTTGCGCTCCGCCCGGTCCGCGGCGAGGCGGCCGCCATCCTCGAGCACGAGGAGGAGGTTCTCGATGACCCCGTTCTTCATCGCGTCGGTGAGGACGACATTGTCGCCATAGACGATATTGCCCTCGGGCGTGACCAGCCGGACATTGCCCTGCGCCCGCACCTCGTCCGTCTTGCGGTTCCAGAGGATGCGGTCGGAGCGGAGGTTGTTGCCTTCGCTGTTCATCCGCACGTCGCCGGTCGCGGTGACGAGGTCGCTGTTGCTGTCGAAGGTCAGCTCGTTCGCGCTGAACGCCACCTGGCGCTCGCCCTGAGCGGTTGGCGGGGCGGTTGCGGGTGCTGGATCGGTGGATGCAGTATTGGGGGGTTGGGGCGCCGGCGACTGGGCCGGCGGAACCTCGTCGCCGTTCGGCCGCGCCTCCGTCTGTGCCGAAGCCGCCGCGGACAGACACAGCAGCAGGGGCAGAGCGGTGAGGCAGATGAGGTTCAGCTTCTTCACTTTCCCCGCCGCAAAAAGGCACGCGCGACCGAGGGCGCCTATCGCACCGGACGGGGGAAGCTGCAATGGCGCAGGCGGCGCCTATGCGCCGGCCGGATCGGCCGGCGCGCCGGCCATGGTCGATCGCCTTCCGTCCGTCACGCGCGTTGCGGGAATGAAGCACAGACCCTAGAGGATCAGGCTGATCAAGGAGTCTTCCCGTCGCCATGAACGTCAGCTTCGCTCCCCAACGTCCTGCCGGCTCCCATGCGCTCGCCATTCCGGTGTGGAGCGAGGACATGCTCGCCGATCGCCTTGCCGGTCTCGGCGAACCGGCCCGCACCCTCGCCGCCCGCGCCGCGGAAGCGCAGAGGTTCGAACGCGAGCTTGGCGGGGTCGCCGAGCTGTTCATCCAGGACGGCGACACTGCCCGGCGGCTGCTGCTCGTCGGCCTCGGCGCCAATCGGGACGAGCAGGCGCTCTGGGAGCGGGTGGGCGGCACGCTGGCAGGGCGGCTGCTCATTTCGGGCGAGACGCGGCTGGTGATCGACCTGTCCGGCCTCGGCCTCACCGGCGAAGCGGCGGCGCGGATCGGCTTCGGCGCAGCCGCGCGCAGCTGGCGCTACGACATCTACCGCACCAAGCTCGGCCGCAAGCAGAAGCCGACGCTCGAGGACGTCGTGATCGTCGGTGCCGGCGACGGGGCGGAGGCCGCCTGGCAGGCGCGTTCGGCGCTGCTCGACGGCCTGTCCTTCACCCGCGAGCTGGTCACCGAGCCCGCCAACATCCTCTATCCCGAGACCTTCGTCGCCCGTGCCCGCAAGCGGCTCGAGCCGCTCGGCGTCGCCTTCGAGGTGCTCGACGAGAAGAAGATGGCGGAGCTCGGCTTCGGTGCCCTGCTCGGCGTCGGCCAGGGCTCGGTCCGCCCGCCCCGCCTGCTGATCATGCGCTGGAACGGCGGCGGATCGGCCAAGCCGGTGGTGTTCGTCGGCAAGGGCATCACCTTCGACACCGGCGGCATCTCGATCAAGCCGGCCGCCGGCATGGAGGCGATGAAGTGGGACATGGGCGGCGCCGGCGCGGTGAACGGCGCGATGGTCGCGCTCGCCACCCGCAAGGCGAAGGCCAATGTGGTCGGGATCTGCGCGCTTGCCGAGAACATGCCCGACGGCAATGCCCAGCGCCCCGGCGACGTCGTCACCAGCCTGTCCGGCCAGACCATCGAGGTGATCAACACCGACGCGGAAGGGCGCCTCGTCCTCGCCGACGCGATGACCTGGGCGCAGCGCGAGTACAAGCCGGAGGTGCTCGTCGACCTCGCCACCCTGACCGGCGCGATGATCATCTCGCTCGGCCATGAATATGGCGGCATGTTCTCCAACGACGACGGCCTTGCCGCCGGGCTCGACGCCGCCGGCCGCGCGGTCGGCGACAAGCTGTGGCGGATGCCGCTCGGCGAGCCCTATGACAAGCTGATCGAGTCGCAGATCGCCGACATGAAGAATGTCGGGCCGCGCGAGGGCGGCGCGATCACCGCCGCCGTCTTCCTCCAGCGCTTCGTCGAGACCGGCGTCAAATGGGCCCATCTCGACATCGCCGGGACCGTCTGGTCCGACAAGGCCGGCCATCTCCATGACAAGGGCGCCACCGGCTTCGGCGTCGCTTTGCTCGACCGCTTCATCGCCGACAATCACGAGGGGTGATCGTCGACTTCTACCATCTCGGCGCCTCGCCGCTGGAGCGGGTGCTGCCCAATATCTGCGAGAAGGTGCTGGCCTCGGGCGAGCGGCTGCTGGTCGTGGCCGAGGAGGATCTCCTCGCCCGGCTCGACGAGCAGCTCTGGACCGGTGCGAAGGACTCCTTCCTTCCGCACGGCAGGAGAAATGCCGAAGCGCAGCCGATCCTGCTCGCGACCGAGCCGGCCGCCGCCAACGGCGCCGTCAACATCGCGCTCGCCGACGGACGCTGGCGCGAGGAGGCGCTCGGCTTCGCCCGCATTTTCTTCTTCTTCGACGCCGGCCGGCGCGACGAGGCGCGCATCGTCTGGCGGGCGCTGAAGGCGAACCCAGAGGCCGAGCCGCGCTACTGGAAGCAGGACGAGAACGGCAAATGGGTGCAGGGACCCTGAGCCCGATCCTTGCGAGCCTTGCGCTAAGCCGGCCCCGCTCCTAGAGAGCGCCGCGACCTCATCCCGACATTACGGAGCCCAAGAGCCGGCCATGGCGACCGAACGCACCTTCTCGATCATCAAGCCCGACGCGACCCGCCGCAACCTCACGGGCGCCGTCACCAGCAAGCTGGAGGAAGCCGGCCTGCGCGTCGTCGCCTCCCGCCGCATCCGCATGAGCCGGGAGCAGGCGGAAGGCTTTTACGCCGTGCACAGGGAGCGGCCCTTCTTCGACGACCTCGTCGCCTTCATGACCTCCGGCCCGGTCGTGGTGCAGGTGCTCGAGGGCGAGAATGCCGTCGCCCGCAACCGCGAGGTGATGGGCGCGACCAACCCCGCCAATGCCGATGAAGGCACGATCCGAAAGGCGTTCGCCGAGTCGATCGAGGCGAACAGCGTCCACGGCTCCGACAGCTTGGAAAATGCGAAGATCGAGATCGACTTCTTCTTCAAGCCGGAAGAGATCGTCGGATAAGAAGGCCTGCCGGGGGCAGGCTTTCCCGACGATCGGATAAGAAGGCCTGCCGGGGGCAGGCTTTCCCGACGATCGGATAAGAGGGCCTGCCGGGGGCAGGCCTTCCCGACGATCAGCTCGTAGAGGGCCGTCGATGACCGAAAAGCCCGTCCGATCAGCGGCCGCGGGCGTTCCAGATCGCGTCGAGGCGCGCCTGCGCCCGGGCGGGGCTGACCCGCTCGACCAGCGACAGGCCGCGCAGGGCGATGTCGGTGCCGCCGAACAGGCCGCCGCCGCTCTCCTTATAGCCGATATCGTAAATGGCGGTCTCGGCGAGCGTCGCATCGCCGCTGTCGAAACGGGTGGTGATCGCCACCGGCATGCGGGCGTCGCCGACGCTCTTGGGCGCCTTGCGGCCGAGATCGTGCGCCTTCTTCACCGCCTGCCTGACCCAGCTGGCCTCGATCCGCGGCTCGACGACCTCGTCGACCTTCGTCTCGAGCGGCGAGGGGAACAGGATCGCCTGGCTGCGGATGATCTGGGCGGAATCGCGCGGCGCCAGCGTGAGGCGCTTGCCGTCGCCGGACGCCTTGAGCAGCAGGATCCGCGAGACCGCGCCTTTTTCGGCTTTCTCGGCGGTCCGCTCCGCCTCGTTGCTGCGCCGCTCGGCATAGCTGTTCCACAGCGCCAGCGCCGAGATCAGCACGCCGATCACCGCCAGCACCTCGCCGAGCGTGATCCAGCGCCGGCGGATCGCCGCCGCCTCCCTGCGCTCGGCCGCGCTCGGTTCGTCGTCGTGCATCCCTGCTTCTCCTGTTGCGGGCACCTTATTGCCGCGCCGCCGCGGCGACGGCAATCGAGCTTCGGGACGGGCCTTCGAGCCGGTCCCGCAGCTTGAGGAACGGCCGTTCCACCGCCCAGTAGAGGGCCGCGCCGACGGCGAGCGCTGCCCCGAAGGCGAGCGCGAGCCGGCTATAGCCGGTGGCGCCGAGGAGCGGCGCAAGTCCGGCCCCGAGCGCGTGATAGGCGATCTTCTGGCTGAGATAGAGGCTGTAGGCGCCGGTCGCGAGCGCCGCCGCGCCGGGGATCCGGTAGCGGCCGATCAGCGCCCGATCCGTGCTCGCGGCGGCGACCACCAAAGCGATCGACGCCGACAGGAGGGGAAAGCCGATCGCCGAGGGTAGCAATGGCGCGATCTGGCTATGGAAGAGGAGGATGGCGGCGCCGGTCCCGGCAAGGCCGAGCCCCAGCAGCAGGTTCGGCCGCGCCACCAGCCGCTCCCAGCGGCGAGGCCGGAAGATCTTCACCGCGGCAATCGCGATTCCGGCGAGCAAGCCGTCGAGACGGCTCCAGGTCGGATAGTAGATCAGCGTCATATAGGCTCGCCGGTCCGGCTCCGCCGAAATGTTGAACGGCGGCTTCGCCACCATGGCCAGCCACAGATACGCGCGGATCGCGACCCCGAAGAGCAGCAGCCCCGCAAGGACGGCGCAGGTCTTCCGCGTCGACGGCCGCATCGCGAGCAAAGCGACGGCGGCGGGGAAGACGAGGTAGAATTGCTCTTCGACGCAGAGCGACCAGACGTGGGAGAAGGCCTTCGGACCGGTCGGCTCGAACAGCAGATTCTCGGTGAAGGTGGCG
This sequence comes from Sphingomonadales bacterium, assembly GCA_034668705.1. GTDB lineage: Bacteria > Pseudomonadota > Alphaproteobacteria > Sphingomonadales > Sphingomonadaceae > Allosphingosinicella. Next base: position 10,965 of record JAXDOV010000101.1, on the reverse strand, counting down.
AACTGCCAGAAGGGCTGGATGTCCGGCCATTCGCGGGCCGAGGGCAGCAGGAAGTAGACGGGAAGGATCGCCGCATAAGCGGGCAACGTCCGCAGCAGCCGCCGGGCGAAGAAACGGGGGTAATCGGGCCGCGATCCCGTCGCCCAGGGCTTGAGCAGCTGACTCGCGATGAGAAAGCCGCTCAGCACGAAGAACAGGTCGACTCCCATCCAGCCGAAGCTCACGAACCAATGGTCCGGGTACGGCACCAGGCCGAGGTTCATGGCATGGTAAAGCATCACCCAGGCGATCGCGGCCGCCCGAACGATATCGAGCCCATGCGAACGCGGCGCGCGGGCGGCGCCCTCAGCGGCTTTCATCGACGGCCGGGTCGCTCATCGGATCGGCTTGGGACTTCGGCCGTCGCAGCGCGGCGCAGAAAGAATCGAGCGCCGGCGGGTAGAGCTTATGCTCCTCCTCGAGGACGCGCGCGGCGAGGGTTTCGGCGGTATCGCGGGGGCGGATGCGGAGTTCGGCGCGGGCAAGGATCGGACCGTCGTCCAGGGCTTCGGTGACGAGGTGGACGGAGCAGCCGGCGAATGGCTCCCCGGCCTCGATCATTCGCGCATGCGTGTCGAGCCCCTTGTAAGCGGGCAGCAGGCTCGGATGGATGTTGAGGATGCGGCCTTCCCAGGCGCGGATGAAGTCCGGCGAGAGGAGGCGCATATAGCCCGCCAGCGCGACCGCCTCGATACCGTGGCGGCGAAGCTCGGCGTCGACCAGCCGGTCGAACGCGGCCCGTTCCATCCCCTTGTGGCTCCGCGCCCAGATCGGGATGTCGAGTCGCTTCGCCGCCACCAGGCCGCGCGCCTCCGGCACGTTGGAGGCGACCAGGGCGATGTCGTAGGCGCGCTCCTCCCGCCTTTTATATTCCGAGAGGGCGATCATGTTGGTGCCGCGCCCCGACAGGAGCACGCCGACCCGGACCCTTTCAGCCATGGTGGGTGGCGGACCAGTCGTCGCGGGCGGACCAGGTGCCGCGCGCGCCGGCGACGGTGCAGCCTTTCTCCCCGGCTTCGACGGTGCCGATCCCGAAGATCGTTTCTCCAGCCTTTTCAAGCTGCTCGGAGACGGGCTTCACATCGTCTTCGGCAAGGATAAGCGCCATGCCGATGCCGCAATTGAAGATCCGCGCCATCTCTTCGGGCTCGATCTGGCCCTGCGCCTGAAGGAAGGCCATCAGCCGCGGCTGCGGCCAGGCATCGGCGTCGATCCGCGCATGCAGGCCTTCGGGCAGCACCCGGGGGATATTTTCGAGCAGGCCGCCGCCGGTGATATGGGCGAGGGCATGGATCCGGCCGCTCCGCACCAAGGGAAGCAGCGACTTCACGTAGATCCGGGTCGGCCGGAGCAAGGCGTCGATCAGCAGCACATCCTGGTCGAACAGAGCGGGCCGGTCGAGCTTCCAGCCCTTGTCGGCCGCCAGCCGCCGCACCAGCGAGAAGCCGTTGGAATGAACGCCCGACGAAGCCAGGCCGAGGACGACGTCGCCGGCTTCGACGCGGGCGCCGGTCAGCGCCTCGCCGCGTTCGACCGCGCCGACGCAGAAGCCGGCCAGATCGTAATCGCCCTCGGCATACATGCCCGGCATCTCCGCCGTCTCGCCGCCGATCAGCGCGCACCCCGCCTCGCGGCAGCCCTCGGCGATCGAGGCGATCACCCGCTCCGCCACCCCGGCCTCCAGCCGCCCGGTGGCGAAATAATCGAGGAAGAAGAGCGGCTCGGCGCCCTGGACGATGAGGTCGTTGACGCACATGGCGACCAGATCCACGCCGACGCCCTCGTGCCGGTCATGGTCGATGGCGAGCTTGAGCTTGGTGCCGACGCCGTCATTGGCGGCGACCAGCAGCGGGTCTTGGTAGCCGGCCGCCTTGAGATCGAAGAAGCCGCCGAATCCGCCCAAAGACGCGTCGGCGCCGGGGCGGGCGGTCGCCTTGGCCAGCGGCGCGATCGCCTTCACCAGCGCATTGCCGGCGGCGATCGAAACGCCCGCCTTCGCGTAGGTGTAGCTTTCGTTTTCGCTCATGCGCCGCGCTTAGGGTCTGTGCTCGGCTCCCGCAACGGGCGTGATCGTCTGCGGGAGCCGAGCACGGACCCTCACCATATCTCGCTTGGATTTCCACGCTCAACTCGCCAAAAGGCGGGCGTGAAGCTTCCCGGCCGTTTTCCCCCCGTCCCGATCGCGCTGATCGCGCTCCTGCTGCTCGGCGCCGGCGGCATCCTCTATGCCCAGCTCGAAGGCGCCGATCGCGGCATCGCGCCGGTCGACAGCGCCAGCACCTTCGAAGTGACCGGCATCGACGTCGACGTCGTCGCCGCCGACGGACAGAAGGCGCGCGAGGAAGGCTGGCGCGAGGCGCAGCAGAAAGGCTGGCGGGCGCTCTGGGCCAAGACCAACGGCCGTCCGCTCGGCGAAGCGCCGGCGCTGAACGATTCGGCGCTCAACGCGATGGTCGCCGGCATCGTCGTCGAGCAGGAGCAGATCGGGCCGAAGCGCTACATCGCCACGCTCGGCGTGCTGTTCGACCGCGCCCGCACCGGCGAGCTGCTCGGCGTCGGCGGCATCGTCCGCCGTTCGGCGCCGATGCTGGTCGTCCCCGTGCTGCAGACCGGCTCCTCCTTCCAGAGCTTCGAGTCGCGCAATCCCTGGCAGGCCGCCTGGGCGCGCTTCCGCACCGGCGGCAGCCCGGTCGATTATGTCCGGCCGGTCGGGAACGGCATCGATCCCCTGCTGCTGAACGCCTCCCAGACGCGCCGCCCCGGCCGCGCCTGGTGGCGGATGCTGCTCAACCAATATGGCGCCGCCGACGTCGTCACGCCCGAGGTGCAGCTGCAGCGGCTCTGGCCGGGCGGTCCCGCCATCGGCACCTTCACCGCGCGTCACGGTCCGGACAATGAGGTGCTCGGCCGCTTCACCCTGCGGGTCGAGAACAGCGCCGCCATTCCCCGCCTGCTCGACGAAGGCGTGCGCCGGCTCGACCTGATCTACGCCGCCGCGCTCGGCGCCGGACAGCTGCGCCCCGATCCGTCGCTGATCATGCCCGAGGCCCCGCCGGTCGAGGCGGCGCCGGAAGTGCCGACGACCGAGAGCGGCCAGTTTCCGACCGACACCGGGGCCGCCCCGGCCGGCGCGAGCACCACCTTCAGCGTCCAGGTCGAGACGCCGGATGCCGCCTCGGTCAACCGTGCCGAGCTCGGCGTCAGCCGCGTCCGCGGCGTCACCTCGGCGATCACCACCAGCCTCGCGCTCGGCGGCACCTCGGTGATGCGGGTCACCTATATGGGCGATCCGGCGAGCTTCCAGGCCGCCCTCCAGGCGCAGGGCTGGCAGGTCAGCGGCGCCGGCACGTCGCTCCGCATCGCCAAGGGCGGGGGCGATTAATTGGCGCAGATCGCGCTGCCGCTCGCCTGGCCGGTGGCCGATGCCGAAGAGGACTTCCTCATCTCCGACGCCAATAATGCCGCCTTCGATCATCTGAAGAGATGGTCGATCTGGCCGGTGATGGCGACCCTGCTGACCGGCCCCCGCAAGTCCGGCCGCAGCCTGCTCGGCCGGATCTTCGTCCGCAAGACCGGCGGCCGCCTGTTCGACAATGTCGAGGAGCATGACGAGGAGGCGCTGTTCCACGCCTGGAACCAGGCCCAGGAGACGCGAAGGCCGCTGCTGCTGATCGCCGACGCGCCGCCGCCCGCCTGGCAGATCGCGCTGCCCGACCTTCGCTCGCGCCTCGCCGCCACGCCGCAGGTCGCGATCGGACCGCCCGACGACGCCCTGATCGGCGATCTGATCGTGAAGCTGCTCGGCGACCGCGGCATCGCCGTCCCGCCCGAGCTCCCGGCATTCCTCGTGCCGAGGATCGAAAGGAGCTATGTTGCCGTTCAGCAGGTGGTCGAGGCGCTCGACCGGGCAGCATTGTCACATCATCGTCGCATGACAATTGCTATGGCGAAACGCGCGCTCGGGGAGAGCGGGATGATGAGAAGGGCGAGAGTCCAGGACTGATGGACGGCCAGGCCGCAAGCAGGACCGAAGCGGACGGCGCGGGCGAGCCCCGGCCGCCGCCGAAGGAGCTCTATTTCAACCGCGAGCTGAGCTGGCTCGCCTTCAACCGCCGGGTGCTCGAGGAAGCGTGCAACGACGCCCATCCGTTGCTGGAACGGCTCCGTTTCCTCTCCATCTCCGGCAACAATCTCGACGAATTCTTCATGGTCCGGGTCGCCGGCCTCACCGCCCACCGGCTGCTCGGCGTCGAGGAGCGGTCGGCGGACGGCCTCACCCCCTCGCAGCAGCTCGCCGCCATCGCCGATCAGGCGGACCTGCTGACCGAGGCTCAGCAGGATGTGTGGTCGACCCTGCGCGCCGCGCTCGCCGCCGCCGGCCTCGCCGTGATCGGCGACGAGCCGGTCGACGAAGTGGCGGCGGCCTGGCTCGATGCCCATTTCGCCGAGCAGGTCTTCCCCATCCTCACGCCCCAGGCGATCGACCCCGCTCATCCCTTCCCGTTCATTCCGAACAAGGGCTTTTCGCTGATCTTCGACCTGAAGCAGCCGAACGGCGAACCGATCCGGGAGCTGGTGATGGTGCCGCCGACGTTGCCGCGCTTCGTCCGCATTCCCGGCGAGAACGCGCGCTACATCGCCGTCGAGACTCTGATACGGCGCAATATCGGCACCATCTTCCCCGATTCCGAGCTGGTCGGCGGCGGCGCCTTCCGGGTCATCCGCGACAGCGATATCGAGATCGAGGAGGAGGCCGAGGATCTCGTCCGCTACTTCCGCAGCGCGATCAAGCGGCGTCGCCGCGGCCGCGTCATCCGGCTGAAGTTCGAGGCGGGGATGCCGGAGGAGCTCGTCGCTCTGGTTCGGGAAGGCCTCGCCGCCACCGACGCGATCGTCACCGAATCGACGGGCTTCCTCGGCATCGCCGACCTCGACGCCCTTTACGAGGAGGATCGGCCCGACCTGAAGTTCGCGCCCTTCACCCCCCGCTTCCCCGAGCGGATCCGCGAGCATGGCGGCGATTGCTTCGCGGCGATCCAGACCAAGGACATCGTCGTCCACCACCCTTATGAGAGCTTCGAGGTGGTGGTCGAGTTCCTGAAGCAGGCCGCGGCCGATCCGGACGTGGTCGCGATCAAGCAGACGCTCTACCGCGCCGGCAAGCAGTCGGCGATCATCCGCGCCCTGATCGACGCCGCCGAGGCGGGCAAGTCGGTCACCGCCGTGGTCGAGTTGAAGGCCCGTTTCGACGAGGAGCAGAACCTCCTCTGGGCCTCGGCGCTGGAGCGGGCGGGCGTCCAGGTGGTCTACGGCTTCATCGAATGGAAGACCCACGCCAAGGTGTCGATCGTGGTCCGGCGCGAGGATAAGAGATACCGCACCTACTGCCATTTCGGCACCGGCAATTATCACCCGCTGACGGCCCGCATCTATACCGACCTCAGCTTCTTCACCGCCGATCCGCGCGTCGGCCGCGATGCCGCCCAGCTGTTCAACTACATCACCGGCTATGTCGAGCCGCGCGACCTCGAGCTGCTCACCATCTCCCCGCACGGCCTGCGCGACGAGCTCATCCGGCTGATCGACCGGGAGATCGAAGTGGCCCGGCAGGACGGCGACGGCATGATCTGGGCGAAGATGAACGCCCTGGTCGACCAGGCGATCATCGACAAGCTCTACGAGGCGAGCGCCGCCGGCGTCGTCATCGACCTCATCATCCGCGGCATCTGCTGCCTTCGCCCCGGCGTCGCCGGGCTCTCCGAGAATATCCGGGTGAAGTCGATCGTCGGCCGCTTCCTCGAGCATAGCCGCATCTGGTGCTTCGGCAACGGCGCCGAGCTGCCCAATCCGGAGGCGCGCGTGTTCATCAGCTCGGCCGACTGGATGCCGCGCAATTTCGACCGGCGCGTCGAATATATGCTGCCGATCGAGAATGCCACGGTCCACGCCCAGGTGCTCGACCAGGTGATGGTGGCGAACCTCCTCGACAACGAGCAGAGTTGGCGGCTACTGCCCGACGGCCGCTACGAGCGCCTGCACCCCGATGGAGAGAGGCCGTTCAACCTCCACCATTATTTCATGACCAACCCGTCGCTTTCGGGACGCGGGGCGGCGCTCCGCGGCCATGGCGGCGCGGTGCCTACCCTGAGGTTCCGCCGCGGCGGCTGAGGCGCCGCCGGTGAAGGCGGAATCGCGGGCGATCATCGACATCGGATCGAACTCGATCCGCCTCGTCGTCTTCGCCGGCGCGCCGCGCGCGCCCTCGATCGTGTTCAACGAAAAGGTGCTCGCCGGCCTCGGCCAGGGTCTGAGCGAGACCGGCCGCCTGTCGCCGGAAGCGCAGGTTCGGGCGCTCGCGGCGCTGCGGCGGTTCAAGATCCTCGTCGACCAGATGGAGGTGCGGGCGCCGCGCGTGCTCGCCACCGCCGCCGTCCGCGAGGCCTCGAACGGCGACGAGTTCCTCCGCGCGATCCGCGCCATCGGCTTCAGGCCGAAGGTGATCAGCGGCGAGGAGGAGGCGATGCTCGCCGCCGCGGGGGTGCTGTCCGGCATCCCGGAAGCCGACGGCATCGTCGGGGATCTCGGCGGCGGCAGCCTCGAGCTGGCGGAGGTCTCGGGCGGCCGCGTCCTCGCCGGCGTGTCGCTGCCGCTCGGCGTGCTGCGCATCGGCCCGCCCTCGGCCGAGACCGAGAAATGGCTGCGCAAGCAATTGGGCCGCGCGCTCGACAAGACCGGGCTCGGCGCCCGCGGCCGCGGCCGGCCCCTCTACATGGTCGGCGGCTCCTGGCGCGCGCTCGCGCGGCTCGACATCATCTTCCGCGATTATCCTTTGCCCATCACCCATTATTACCGGATGCCGCCGTCGCGGCCGGAGGAGCTGCGCAAGCTCATCCGCTCGCTCGACCGCGCCGATCAGCAGGCGATCCGGATGCTGACGGCGTCGCGCATCCCGACCCTGCCGGCTGCCACGATGATCCTTTCGGCCCTGGCGGACACGCTCCAGCCGGGCGAGCTGATCGTCTCCAGCTTCGGCATCCGCGAGGGGCTGCTCTACGACGAGCTCAGCCGGGACGTCCGCCGGCTCGATCCCCTGATCGAGGCGGCGCGCGACGCGGGCAGGGGGCTCAGCCGCTTCGGCGAACATGGCGACCTGCTCGACAGCTGGATCGCGCCGATCTTCGACGACGGCAAGGCCGAGGCGCGCATTCGCCTCGCCGCCTGCCTCCTCGCCGACGTCGCCTGGCAGGCCCATCCCGATTTCCGCGCCGAGCGCGGCGTCGAGATGGCGCTCCACGGCAATTGGGTCGGCATCGACGCGGCGGGTCGGGTGATGATCGCGCAGGCGTTGTTCTCGAATTTCGGCGGCGGCCGCACCTTTCCCGACCCGAAGGTCGCGGCCTTGTGCCCGCCCGAGGCGCTCGAGCGCGCCTATCGCTGGGGGCTGGCGATGCGGCTCGGCCAGCGCCTCAGCGGCGGCCTCGCCGTCAGCCTCGACCGCAGCCGCCTGTCGCGCCACGACGATATCGTCCGGCTCACGCTGAAGAAGGGGGAGGAGGCGCTTTACGGCGAAACCGTCGCCCGGCGCCTGGAGAGACTCGCCGCCGCCTTGGGCTGCCGGCCGGAGCTGAAGGTCCGCTAGCCGCAGCTGACGCCGAGGATCCGGCCCTTGCGGTCGAGGCGGAGGTTGAGGCGGTCCGCGCGGTAATCCATCGTCACCATCGCGCCCATCGGGATCCAGCGCACGGTCCCGCCGCCGCTGAGGCGCAGCGCTTCCGCCTCCACTCTCGGGCTGCGCTTGCGGCCGACCAGCTTTTTCGCCCTGGCCGCGTCGCATTTATGGCCGGTCTCGCCGCGGACCGGATAGGCGTCCGGCGCCGCAGGCGGCGGCGGGGCCGCGCCGATCGTCATTGCCATGGCCAGCACTCCCAGCGCCTTCATTCGCCTGCCTCCGTCCGCGTCATCGCCAGCTTGCCGCCACGAACCGCGAAGGCGAGCCGGCCCTCGACCAGGTCGAGCGCGTCGCGCCCGAACTGCTCGAACCGCCAGCCTTCGAGGATCGACAGCCCTTCGCGCCGGCCCGCTGCAAGAAGCTCCAATTCCTCTGAACGGGCGATGAGCCGCGCCGCGACATTGGTCTCGCGCGAGCGGATCTTGAGAAGGAGCTTGAGGAGGTCGGCGACGAGGGCGCCTTCCTTGCCGAGCCCCGGCTTGTCCTCGCGCGCCGGCATCTCGTCCGGGCCGAGCGGCTTCGCCCCCGCCAGCGCCGTCATCAGCCGGCCGCCGATATCGTTCGATGCCCAGGCCGGCGACAGGCCGCGGACCCGCGCCAGCGCCTCCTGGCTCGCCGGCGGGTGGGCGGCGACGTCGGCGAGCGTCTCGTCCTTCATGATGCGGCCGCGCGGCAGGTTCTTCGACCGCGCCTCGATCTCGCGCCAGCCGGCCAGCGCCTTCAGCCGGCCGAGCACCTCGGGCTTGCGGCCCGAGATCCGCACCCTCTTCCAGGACTCGTTCGGGTCGTTCTCGTAATTGCTCGGATCGGCGAGCCGCTCCATCTCCTCGTCCAGCCAATCGCCGCGCCCGGTCCGCCGCAGCCGTTCGAGCATCTTCGGGAACAGGGTGGCGAGGTGGGTGACGTCGCCGATCGCATAATCGATCTGGCGCTTGTCGAGCGGCCGCCGCGCCCAGTCGGTGAAGCGGGCGCCCTTGTCGAGCGTCTTGCCGACCAGGCTCTCGACCAGGTTCGAATAGCCGACCTGCTCGCCCAGGCCGAGCGCCATGGCGGCGATCTGGGTGTCGAACAGGGGATGGGGCGTGCGGCCGGTCAGGTTGTAGATGATCTCGATGTCCTGGCCGCCGGCGTGGAAGACCTTCAGCACCTCCTCATTGTCGACCATCAGGTCGAGCAGGGGCTGCATGTCCATGCCTTCGGCCTTGGGGTCGACGGCGGCGGCTTCCTCGGTATTGCCGATCTGGATCAGGCACAATTCGGGCCAATAGCTGTTCTCGCGCATGAATTCGGTATCCACGGCGACGAAGTCGGAGCGGGAAAGCCGTTCACACAGGGATTTAAGCGAATCGGAATCGGTAATCAGGGGATGGATCTGCATTGCGCGGGGCTATAGCGGCGCCCTCCCGGCTTGACAAAGCATGGCTGCACCGCGAACTGCCCGCCGACTTCCCGACCGAAATTCCTGCAGCCCGAGGACGCGTTGATGCACGCCTATCGCACCCACACATGCGGACAGCTCCGCGCCGCCGATATCGGCGAGCGGGTGCGGCTGTCGGGCTGGATCCACCGCAAGCGCGACCATGGGGGCGTCCTCTTCGTGGACCTGCGCGACCATCACGGCCTCACCCAGATCGTCGCCAAAGCGAATAGCGAGCCGCTCCGCATCCTCGAGCATCTGCGCACGGAATCGGTGGTGACGATCACCGGCGAGGTGGTGTCGCGGGGGCCGGAGGCGACCAATCCCAACCTCCCGACCGGCGCGATCGAGATCGTCGCCGAGGAGGTCGTCGTCCAGTCCGCGGCCGAGGAGCTGCCGCTGCCGGTCGCCGGCGAGGCCGATTATCCGGAGGATATCCGCCTCCGCTACCGCTATCTCGACCTGCGCCGCGATCGCATCCACGCCAACATCATGCTCCGCTCGCAGGTCATCGCCTCGATCCGCCGCCGCATGGTCGCGGAGGGCTTCACCGAGTTCCAGACGCCGATCCTCACCGCCTCCAGCCCGGAGGGCGCGCGCGACTATCTGGTGCCGAGCCGGGTCCATCCCGGCAAATTCTACGCGCTCCCCCAGGCGCCGCAGATGTTCAAGCAATTGATCATGGTCGCCGGCTTCGACCGCTATTTCCAGATCGCGCCCTGCTTCCGCGACGAGGACGCCCGCGCCGACCGCTCGCCGGGCGAATTCTACCAGCTCGATTTCGAGATGAGCTACGTCACCCAGGAAGACGTCTTCGCCGCGATCGAGCCGGTCCTCGCCGGCGTGTTCGAGGAATTCGCCAAAGGCAGGAGGGTGATGCCGGCGGGCAGCTTTCCCCGCATCCCCTATCGCGAGGCGATGCTGAAATACGGCACCGACAAGCCGGATCTGCGCAATCCGATCCTCGTCACCGACGTCTCCGCGCATTTCCGCGGCTCCGGCTTCGGCCTGTTCGCGCGCATCGTCGAGGGCGGCGGCGTCGTCCGCGCGATCCCGGCCCCCGGCACCGCCGGCCACAGCCGCAAATTCTTCGACGACATGAACGACTGGGCGCGCTCCGAAGGCCATGCCGGCCTGGGCTACATCACCCACAAGGGCGGCGAGCTCGGCGGGCCGATCGCCAAGAATCACGGCGAGGAAGCGACCCGCGGGCTCGTCGCCGCGCTCGGCCTCGGGCCGGACGACGGCATCTTCTTCGCCGCCGGCAAGGAAGCGCAGGCGGCGAAGCTCGCCGGCGCGGCGCGCAGCCGGGTCGGCGAGCAGCTCGGCCTGATCGACGAGACCCGCTTCGACTTCTGCTGGATCGTCGATTTCCCAATGTACGATTATGACGAGGAGGCGAAGAAGGTCGACTTCTCGCACAACCCCTTCTCGATGCCGCAGGGCGAGCTGGAGGCGCTCGAGACCAAGGACCCGCTCGACATCCTCGCTTATCAATACGACATCGTCTGCAACGGCGTGGAGCTGTCCTCCGGCGCGATCCGCAACCACCGGCCGGACATCATGTACAAGGCGTTCGAGATCGCCGGCTACAGCCGCGAGGACGTCGACAGCAATTTCTCGGGCATGATCAACGCCTTCAAATACGGCGCCCCGCCCCATGGCGGCTCGGCGCCGGGGATCGACCGCATCGTCATGCTGCTCGCCGGCGAACCCAATATCCGCGAGGTGGTGCTGTTCCCGATGAACCAGAAGGCCGAGGATCTGATGATGGGCGCGC
>JAXDOV010000100.1:0-3830 GCA_034668705.1 Sphingomonadales bacterium | reverse complement strand
TATACCAAGGACTGGCCGGTCGAGCGCTACATGCGCGACGCCAAATTGCTCGACATCGGCGCCGGCACCAACGAGATCCGCCGCATGCTGATCGGCCGCGAGCTGATCGGCGCCGGGGCATGAACGGCCGTTTCCCGTCATCCCGGCGGAGGCCGGGATCCCAGCCAGGACAGCCGCCGCGTCTTTCACCCCATGAGATCCCGGCCTGCGCCGGGATGACGGTGAAGCGGTGAACAAGAGCCTCGTCGATGCCCTCCAATGGTACGGCGCGGGCGCGGGAGCGATCGCCGCCCTGATCGTCTCGCTCGATCTCGGTCGCCGCTGGACCGGCATCGGCTTCGTGATCTTCGTCACCTCGTCGATCGCGCTGATCCTGTGGGGTTTCCTCTCCGAGAAAGCGGAAGGGATCGGCACGCAGAATTTGATCCTGTTCGTGATCAACGTGATTGGCGTTTATCGGTACCTCATCCGCAAGAAACCGGTGCACGCCTCATGACCGAGATCGTCAGCAAAATCGACGAAGGATCAGAGGCTTACCGCAGATTTGCTGCGCACAATCGCGCGCTTGCGGAGGCGCTCCGCGAGCGTGTCGCGAAAGCGGCCCTGGGCGGCCCCGAAAAGCATCGCGAGCGGCACGTCGCGCGCGGCAAGCTGCTGCCGCGCGACCGGGTGACGCGCCTGCTCGATCCCGGCTCGCCCTTCCTCGAAATCGCCCCGCTCGCGGCAAACGGCATGTATCATGACGAAGCGCCGGGCGCGGGCATGATCGCCGGCATCGGCCGCGTCTCCGGCCGCGAGACGATGATCGTCGCCAACGATCCGACGGTGAAGGGCGGCGCCTATTTCCCGATGACGGTGAAGAAACACCTGCGGGCGCAGGAGATCGCGCGGGAGAATCGGCTGCCCTGCGTCTATCTGGTCGATTCCGGCGGCGCCAACCTCCCGCACCAGGCCGAGGTCTTTCCCGATCGCGAGCATTTCGGCCGAATCTTCTACAATCAGGCGCAGATGTCGTCCGAGGGCATCGCCCAGATCGCCTGCGTCATGGGGAGCTGCACCGCCGGCGGCGCCTATGTCCCGGCGATGTCGGACGAGAGCGTCATCGTCCGCAACCAGGGCACGATCTTCCTTGCCGGCCCGCCCTTGGTGAAGGCGGCGACCGGCGAAATCATCTCCGCCGAGGATCTGGGCGGCGGCGATCTTCATGCGCGGCGCTCGGGCGTCGTCGATCATCTCGCCGACAATGACGAACATGCGCTGGCGATCGTGCGCAGCATCGTCGCCAGGCTCAACATCGTGAAGAGCATCGACATCGACGTCACCGAAGCGGTCCCGCCGAAGCTCGATCCCGAAGAGCTTTACGGTATCATCCCCGACGACGTGCGCACGCCCTACGACGTGCACGAGGTGATCGGCCGGATCGTCGACGGCTCCGACTTCCACGAGTTCAAGCCGCTCTACGGATCCACTCTGGTCTGCGGCTTCGCCCGCATCTGGGGCATCCCGGTCGCCATCCTCGCCAATAACGGCATCCTCTTTTCGGAGAGCGCGCTCAAGGGCGCGCATTTCATCGAGCTCGCCTGCCAGCGCCGCACGCCTCTGCTGTTCCTCCAGAACATTTCCGGCTTCATGGTCGGCGGCAAATATGAAGCGGGCGGCATCGCCAAGGACGGCGCCAAGCTGGTGACGGCCGTGGCGACCGCCAGCGTGCCGAAGGTGACGGTGCTGATCGGCGGCAGCTTCGGCGCCGGCAATTACGGCATGTCCGGCCGCGCCTATGGCCCGCGCTTCCTCTTCACCTGGCCGAACAGCCGGATCAGCGTGATGGGCGGCGAGCAGGCGGCGAGCGTGCTGGCGACGGTCCACAAGGACGCCGACAAATGGGACGCCGCGGAGGCCGAAGCCTTCAAGGCGCCGATCCGCCAGCGTTACGAGGATGAGGGCAATCCCTATCATGCCACTGCACGCCTGTGGGACGACGGCGTCATCGATCCGGCCCAGACCCACGACGTGCTCGGCCTCGCCTTCAGCTCCTGCCTCAACGCGCCGATTCCGGAGCGCGCGCGCTTCGGTGTGTTCCGGATGTGAGGAGAGGGGAATGATCGAGGTGACGATAGCGCTCACATTGTGGAACCAGTGCAAGGAGGGCTGCACAGCGTGAGCGAGGCGCGGCCTTTTGCTCCTCCCCGTACCGGGGAGGAGCTGGAATGATCGGCTCGCTACTGATAGCCAATCGCGGCGAGATTGCCTGCCGCATCATCCGTACCGCGCGGCGGTTGGGGGTGCGCACCGTCGCCGTCTACTCGGACGCCGATCGCAATGCGCTGCACGTGCGCGAGGCGGACGCGGCGGTGCCGATCGGCGCGTCGCCGGCGCGGGAGAGCTATCTCGTCGGCGAGAGGATCATCGCGGCGGCACAACAGACCGGGGCGGAGGCGATCCATCCCGGCTATGGCTTCCTCTCCGAAAATGCCGATTTCGCGCAGGCGGTGATCGATGCCGGCCTGGTCTGGGTCGGGCCGCGGCCGGACAGCATCCGCGCGATGGGGCTCAAGGACGCCGCCAAGAAATTGATGCAGGAGGCGCATGTCCCGGTGACGCCCGGCTATCTCGGCGAGGACCAGGCGCCCGAGCGGCTGCAGCGCGAGGCGGATGCGATCGGCTATCCGGTGCTGATCAAGGCGGTAGCGGGCGGAGGTGGCAAGGGGATGCGGCGGGTCAACGCGGCCGGCGAGTTCCAGGAGATGCTGGCGAGCTGCAAGCGCGAGGCGGCTTCGTCGTTCGGCGACGACCGGGTGCTGATCGAGAAATATGTCGAGCATCCCCGCCATATCGAGGTGCAGGTGTTCGGCGACAGCCACGGCAACATCGTCCATCTGTTCGAACGCGACTGTTCGCTCCAGCGGCGCCACCAGAAGGTGATCGAGGAAGCGCCGGCGCCGGGCATGGACGAGGCGACGCGGGCCGCCGTCTGCGGCGCGGCGGTGAAGGCGGCGCAGGCGGTTTCCTATGTCGGCGCCGGGACGGTCGAGTTCATCGCCGATGCCTCCGAAGGCCTCAGGCCCGACCGGATCTGGTTCATGGAGATGAACACGCGGCTCCAGGTCGAGCATCCGGTGACCGAGGAGATTACCGGCCAGGATCTGGTCGAGTGGCAGCTGCGGATCGCCTCCGGCGAGCCGCTGCCGCTGCGCCAGGAGGAATTGGCGATCGGGGGCCATGCGATCGAGGCGCGGCTCTATGCCGAGGATCCCGCGCACGAATTCCTGCCCTCGACCGGCCGGCTCGACCATTTCGTGCTCGGCCGTGCCCTTCGCATCGACACCGGCGTCGAGGAAGGCGATCGGATCAGCCCCTATTACGACCCGATGATCGCCAAGCTGATCGCCCGCGGCGGCAGCCGCGAGGAGGCGATCGACCGGCTGGTCGAGACGCTCGACCAAATCGAGGTGTGGCCGGTCCGGACCAACGCCGCCTTCCTCGCTCTCGCCGCCGACGATGCGGATTTCCGCGCCGGCCGCGTCGACACCGGCTTCATCCCCTCTCGGATCGACCGGCTGGTGCCCGATCCGGCGCCGTCCGACGGCGTCTGGAACCTCGCCGCCACCGCTCTGCTCGCCTCCGATTTCGGCACGGAGGAGGAAGCCGATCCCTGGACGTCGCTCGCCGGCTTCCGGCTCAACGCGCCCCGCGATCTTCGCGTCGCCCTCAGCCATGGCGGCGAGACGCGGCGGATCGAGGGCGGCGGCGATCCGCCGCTCGAAGGGATCGCCACCGTCGCCGGCGAGCGGGTGCTGGTCTTTTCCGCCGGCCAGGCCTTCGCCTTCACC